>JBGAWT010000171.1:0-7126 GCA_044227445.1 Bdellovibrionia bacterium
CAAGCCCTGGGCGACGAAGAGAAGTTTTACGCACTGGTTTACGAACGACCGCGCATGGGCCTCATCACGACGCCTATCGGCGTGCTGCTGGCAAACAAGCTCGATGGCAAAACGTATGACTCGCTCGGAGAGATGGCAACGGGCACGCTAGGCGAAGCAGCGGGCCTCTATCTGAGCCGCACTCCGTCTGACCTTCCACGAAACGTCATTGCGCTCAACGACAAGTTCTCCAAGTTCAAACGCTTCTGGCTCGATTATCTGTATTCGGTTGGCTATTACGCCATCGGCACGGCAGGACCGCAATTTGTTGATGGAATGGCTCATCACGACCCAGCCAAGCTGACGTTCGCGGGAGCGAGATTCTTGTTTACCTTGATTTGGCCCTTCATCAGCCGCCCTATCGGCCAATTCATGACCGTGACCCTCTTCTCGCGCTTCCCTAAACAAAAGATTCTCAAACAAGCCATCGGACCAGGGTTTGATCTCAAACACTACAACGTCGAAAAATCTAAGATGATCGAGGAGCTCGAGAAAAAAACCAAGTTCACCCAGGATCGATTGGTTTTTGAATCCAAGATCCTGACTCGCAAGGAGCGCGGCGAGCTCAAGGACCTGCTTAGCGCGACTGAGCTTCAGCTCAAGACCGCGCGCTCCGAGCATTGGTGGATCAACTGGCTGCGCAAAGGCTTGCCTAACGATCGCCGCGTTCCGAAGCGACGCGAATTCGCGCTCAAGGCACTCAAACAATCGATGGACACCGCGGTTGGAGTCGCGGTCATCGGCCTCTACATCGGACTGCGCAATCACCTCGTGGGCCAAACCATGGATGCCCACTTCCCGCTTCAAGGAGCCTCGAAGGAGCTGATGGACGCCTTCAGTCACTTAAAGACGGAAGGTGGCGAAGACCTCACAGTGATTACAAGCGACACGCCGGTTGCGACGCTTGCCGAAGCCTCCGAGCAGCTGCAACCCGCCCTCGAGAAGGCTCTTGAAGACCCTCAGGTTCAACAGGCAGTCGCCCAAGAGATCGAATTCATGCAGGGCCTCGCTTCAAAGGACCCTCACTGATATTCTCATTTCATGCCCCCCGTGAGGCTTTACGTCTTTCGCCATGGCGAAACGGATTTCAATCGCCAGTGGCGCTTTCAAGGCCATCTCGATATTCCGCTTAACTCGTTAGGACTGAAACAGGCCGAGCAGCTGGTTCCCCTACTCGCTCCTTTGAACCTTCAAGCAATGCTTTCAAGCGACCTAAAAAGAGCGAGTCAAACCGCGCGCGTTGTTGCGCAATGCCTGGGACTGACGCTTCATTCTCATCCAGGCCTCAGAGAAGCGCACCTCGGAGACGCTCAAGGACTCACGCGCGATGAGATCGCATTGAAATTCGGCAAGGCGTCGGTCGAACGGTGGAAATCCTACAACCTGACTGACGCGGACGTTTCGTATCCAGGTGGCGAAACCGGCCTTCAGGTGATGGAACGCGTTTTTGAGGCGCTTGAGCTTGCGGTTCGCTCCCGGCCGGACATCGAACGCTGGGGTGTTTGCACTCACGGCGGGGTGATTCGGCGCATGGCTCAAAAGCTCTTACCCCCAGGATCGGAGCCCGTCGCCATACCTAACGGCGTTATTTACGAGCTGAATTTTGACCTCACGACGGGCACATGGAAATTCGGGCCGCGGATTTTAGGCCATTGACCCTCCGGCTGCTTTGGATCTATAGATGCGCTCATGCATTTTCTAAGATTTACGGTGATGTCGTTGGTTCTCGCCTCTCATGCTGCTTGGGCGATCTCCCACCCCACGTGCGAAGTTCAAGTGCCGCAAGAAGCAAGCTTGCTGCGCTCTGAGTCCGCCGTTGCAGCTCTAAAACTCAAAGGCTACGCACCCAAGCTCCTGACTCAAGACAAAGCCGGAGCCTTCCCTTTGTCTCAAGCATCGTTTGTTGGGTTTAGCTCTTGGTACAGCCTCTCGAACAACTCCTGCCAAGCTCATATTCAGATTGTCTCGCCCTACAGCGAGACGGCTTACACCAAGGTTCTCGAGTATCGCCTCTCGAATGACGCTCTTGAGTGGGCAAAAAAGACGCGCAGCACCGCCAAGCCAACGAGCGCGCAACTCTGCGAGCAAGTCACGCTGGAAATCCTAGAGATGCTGCCTGAGTGCTCTCGTCGCTAAGCCTAGAAGCGATACGGATCGGTTTGTCCCAGCTTGCGCGTCCGGATCGATTCGGGCCCGCGAACCAAGAATGAGTAGAGATTACCGCCGCTCGAGAGAATATAGAGCCGCTTAGTCGCGGCATCGTAAGCTGGCGCACCTGCAAATCCGGAGCCCCATCCCACATTGTAGCGATAGGCCAAGGCCCCCGTCTCGCGCTCAATGGCATACAGATACTGATGACTGGATCCAAACACGAGGTAGCGGCCTGTATTAACGATTTGAGTGGGAACGCCCTCATCGAGATCAAATTTCCAGAGCTGCTTGCCGCTAGAAATCTCGAGGGCGTAGACGTGTCCGTCAGACGAAGGCAAATACAGCTTGCCGTTTTCAATGAGCGCCGACTTGCTGCCGCCCGCATCAAAGCGCCAAAGGATATCGCCCGTGGTTCGCCTCAAAGCATAAAGAGCCCCGTCGTAAGAAGGAACGAACATCGCGTCGCCTTCGATCACGGGTGAGGCATCCACGTCAGTGAACTTAGCGCCCGAATGAATCCGCCGCTCCCACCTGAGCTGACCGTCTTCAAGCTGAAGGGCGACTAAAAAGCCATCGCTCATGCCGGCTAGCACTTGCTGCCCATCTACCTTAGGAGAGGATGCGCCTTGGATCGTTGCCGCGGCCTGGGTCTTCCGTTTATACTGCCAGAGCCACTTGCCGGTAGATGCATCCACCGCTACGACCGTGTCATCGCTCGTGGTGGCTAGCAGTCGGCCCCCCGCCAGGGTGGGTCGGGAGATATGGGGATTGCGCAGCTCATAGCGCCAATTTACGTGGCCCGTCTCCAAGCTCACGCTATACAAAAATCCGTCGCCGCCGCCAAAGTAGACGCTGTTCTTATCTAAGGTCAGCTCGCTGATGACTCCTTTAGGAACCGGCAAGACCCAGCGCTGCTGCTGAATGCCGGGGTATACCGAGATCAAACCGATGCTGCGATTTCCGAACACCAGCGTATTGTCGCGCACGACCGGATTGGAATACTCCGTGCCGCGATCACCCATCTCAGCGACATTGGATCGCGTGCTTAAGGTCCATTTGCGGACCATGACCTCAGGACGATCGTTTGCGCCTTTGTGCACATTTCGACCCGCGCAAGAGAGCGCGCCCGCGAGAATTGTCAGAACCAGGATGCCAACCGCTTTGCGGATTTGGATCACAGGTTTGCCGCCAGAGCTTCGGCTGAACGAACGTACTCGCCGTCTTTAAACGTAGAGCGAATCTTCTCCACGGAGTTCTTCACTCGCTGCGCGTCTTTGAGAGCAGCAGCGGCTCTTGCCACTCCGAGGAGCAACTCGCCCTGAGCAGCAGTCTCGCCTTGCGATGCGCCACGCTCGTAGTTTTCCATCGCTTCTTTGAATTTGCCTTGGCCTTCTAAGACCGAGCCCAAGTTGAGATAGGCTACTGACTTCTCGAATGCCCCGCGTGCGCTGCCTGCGGCTTTCTCAAACCAGCCCTGAGCAGCGGGAGCCTCTCCGTGTTTCAGAAAAAGGCTACCCAAAAGCACTTCAGCCTCATGAGCAGCACGCGTTCCTGGAAACTTGGAGATCACAGCTTGAAGGCCTGCGACGGTCTTAGGAAGTTTCTCGGTTACTGCGACGCGCTTGAATTCCACTGCGCCCGCTTCGGCTGGAGTCTTGGGGTTCTGGGGCCCCAGCGCTCGAGACTCATTTACGAGCTCCTTTTGAGCTAGATAAAGGGCGTTTTTGGAATCCACCTCTTTTTGCTCTTGGCGATTTGAATAGAGGGCGGTTCCAATCCCGGTGAGGACTAGGACGCCAGCCAAGCCCACGAGGATCTTCCGATTCTGCAGCAACGAATCCATGAGAGATTTCACAGTGTTTGAGGTTTAGGACTATCTTCAAGAGTTGTCAAAAAGAAAGGTCACGGTTACGCTGGGTTCCAATGCAGACATTCAAGCAGCGGTTGAAGGGGGCGGCGGTCTTGATCGGAAGTTGGGGGGCGCTCGTTTTATGCGTCATTCCCCAAGCTCAAGCCAAAGATATGCACGGACGCTTTGGTCTGGGCTACAACTCCCAGTTTGCCAATTCGACCGCACTCTTTGCTGTGCCGGGAATCAGCATTAAGTACGCGTTTACTCGCGACCTAGCCGGGGAGCTCATCGGAGGTGTTGCTACGAGCGCACCGAGCAACTCGGTTGCGGCTCTGAAGCTATTTAAGAACATCTTCTTCGAGAACAACTTGAACTTCTACCTCACTATCGGCGGTGGGGTGCTCAGTGGCGGCGGGTTAGTAGCCGCTCAGTTCTTAGCTGGCTTAGGCGTTGAGTTCTTCATCCCCGGAATCGAGAGCCTGGGCTTTGCTGTTGAGACAGGAGCCAGTCTGGACAACCTGGCCGGGTATTTCATCGTCAAAACCATGGGGATCAGTTTTTTAAGCGCTGGAATTCATTTCTATTTCTAAGCCGCTCCAGATCTGAGAACCTAGAAGCATGGGTTTTGGCGAACTCAAACGCTGTATCGCCTTTGGGCTCTTTAGCGTCGTTTTTTTGACTTCCCTCGCTCACGGCGCTGAGGGTGGAAAAGACCGCGTCCAGCAACCCGAAGAAGAAGACTTTCAAACATCCCCTTACGGCGAGTATGGGGCTTTTAACGAAGACAAAGAAGAGGAAGAAGAAACCAAGTTCTTCCAACACGGCCGTCTCTTTGGCGTGAGCGCCGGTGGCGGGATGAGCTTCGTTTCAGGCAACCGAGGCGCGGCCTGGCAAGGTGGATTGCCACTGATCGACCTGAGGCTTCACTACTGGTTTGATTTTCATATCGCAGCCGACTTTCAGTTTACGACCGTGCCCCACTCCTATCCGGATCTTCAGCCAGGAAACTCCGGCAGGGTCAACGCGACGCTCATTCGCATGGGCGGAGACCTGAAGTACTACGTCGACATCAAGGATCTTTCGGCCGCAATCACCTTTGCCAATCCTTACTTCTTGATTGGTGTAGGCGCTTACACCAAGACCGAGAGCAATCCGACGGTCAATGTGGGCAACGTTGTTCCCGAAACAGCCATCGGGATCACAGGGGGCTTAGGCTTCGAATTCACGCTCAAACCCCGCAAGATCTTCTTGAATCTCGAGGGCCGCACTCACTTCGTGGCGTTTGCGGATACCTACAGCTCTTCAGTCGCTCCGCTTTTTGGCGTGGATGACTTTAGCGGCCTTTTTTGGAGCGCGACTTTGAGCCTGCTTTTGACTTGGTAGGGCGCATGCGCTCGGCCCGGCTCTTAGCCGGACGTCCCTGCCCTTGCTTGAGAATCAACCGCACAGGGCTTCCCATATAGCCCCAACGATCGCGAATACCGTTCACCAAGTGGCGGCTCAGGCTGAAGTTGACCTTGTCCGGATCGCTTACGTGGCAAACAAAGGTAGGCGGATTGCTGCCCGACTGGTGGCACAAGTAAAAACGAGCATTAAACGGATTGTGGACCTCGGCGGCATTGCGAGCCCACTCGGTGAATTCATGGGTGGGTACCCGCAGCTTGCGTTGGTGCAAAATCTCTTCGATGAGTTCGCCCAATGAATCCAATCCTTGAGCCCTAAGACCGCTCAAAAACACGATCGGGGCATATTTCAAAAACGGGATTTGTTTGCGAATGCGCTCCGCGGCCACCTCTTTGGAGAACTCGCGGTTGCGCTCCTGAGTGTCCCATTTATTGATGCCAAGGATCACGCTGCAGCCCATCTCTTCGATGAGACCCGCGATCTTCTCGTCTTGCTCTGTCGGTCCCTTAGCCCCATCGATCAAAAGAAGCGCGATGTTGGAGCGCTCGAGCGCCTTTTTGGCCTGGACCACGGAGAGGACTTCGATTCCCTGCTCGGTCTTGTTCTTTCGACGAATGCCGGCCGTATCGATCAACACGACTGGGGTCTTCCCTAAGCTTGCGGGCGAGTCGATGGCGTCCACCGTCGTGCCTGCGATGGGGCTTACGACCATGCGATTTTTGCCAAGCACCGCGTTTACCAACGTGGACTTACCCACGTTGGGCTGACCGATAATGGCAAGCCTCGGAGGCTCGTCCTGTTTAACTGCGGGTTCTTCGCTTTGAGCGGTGATCTTGTCCATCCAGCTCTCGAGAACTTTGTTCTTAAGGTCATCGATGCCGCGACCGTGCTCAGCAGACACGGTGACCAGCTCTTCGAACGGAAGCTCATAAAACTCGGCTGCCATCGCCTCGTGCAACTCAGCGTCCACTTTGTTGACCACGGCAAGCGATGGAACTTTCTTAAAGACGCCTTCGCGTTCAAGCCTTCGGACAAGCTCGCGGTCCAAGGGCGTGATGCCCGTTTGAGCATCTAATACGAAAAGGCAGCTGTCGGCTTCCGAAAGCGCTGCTTTAACTTGTGCATCGATTTCCTCGCGAAAACGGTCGCCCCCCATTCCGCCTGTATCGACGATACGAACGGAATAACCTTGGGCGTGATGCCACCAGGTGGAGGTTTCTTCGATGCGGTCGCGCGTCACGCCCGGCTCATCGTGCACGAGGGCTTTGCGCTTACCCACGAGGCGATTGAACAACGTGGACTTGCCCACATTGGGGCGCCCCAGGATCACGAGAGTGGGCTTTCGCGCAGAGCTATTCGGCGCGTCGTTTGTTGAAATCATAACCTAAATTCCTTAGCGCCTCGGCGTCGCGTGTCCAGTTCTTCAATAGCTTTACCGTAAGACCCAAGAACACGGGCGTGCCCACAAGTTTTTCGATATTCCCACGGGCCGATTGCCCGATTTCCTTGATCTTAGAGCCACCCTTACCTACCACGATTCCTTGCTGGCTCTCGCGCTCCACATGGATCACGGCCTGAATGCGCGTGATCTTGGGCTCCTCTTTGAAGCTCTCGATCTGAACGGCGCACGAATAAGGCAGCTCGTCACCTAGCTTCAAAAACAGCTGCTCGCGAATCTTC
>JBGAWT010000172.1:0-7034 GCA_044227445.1 Bdellovibrionia bacterium
CGATGACGTAGGTGAGGCTTGAAGAGGCGATGCCAAGGAGCAGCACGCGAAGCCCGCCCCAAAGGAAGCGCTTTCCAGTGAACAAGCTAGAGGCTCCGCCCAGCATGAAAAGCGCCAGTCCTGCCAGTAGCAACGCCGCTGTCGCAGCATATTCTCCGGGGGCCAGAGCAAACGGAATCAAAGGCACGACGGCGCCCAACGAAAAGAATACGAACGACGAGATCGCTGCCCCCCAAGGCGAGCCCAGCTCATCGGGGTTGAGCCCCAGCTCTTCGCGCGCCAACACATCCAAGCCGCGCACGGGGTCGGCTACCATCGCCCGGCCCAGCTTCAGCGCATCCTCAGCCGAAAGGCCTCGCGCCTTGTAGATCAGGGCCAGCTCTTCGGCCTCTTCTTCGGGATACTTCTCGAGCTCCTCTTTTTCGAGGGCGATCTGGCCTTCAAAGAGCTCACGCTGGGAGCGAACCGAGACGTACTCGCCTACGGCCATCGAAAAGGCGCCCGCCAACCAACCAGCCACCCCGGACAAAAGGGTGATCTTGGGGTTCACGGAGGCGCCTGCGATGCCCATCATTAAAGAGGTGTTCGAAATGAGCCCGTCGTTGGCACCAAATACGGCTGCACGTAGGTTGGCGCCTTTTTGAATCGAAGCGTGCCGGCGCCCCACGTCATCCAGGTGCGTGGGTGTGTCGTGCGAAACGACCTGATCCGAATAGATCGACAATCCCCGCACTTTCATCGCGGCTAAGGCCGGGAGGATAGCGCGCGGACCCAGTGTGCGAGCTAAGAGGGCTACTCCGCGCGTGCGCAGGCTAGGGCGAAAAACGGGTGTGCCGCCAGGAAGGGACTTTCCCCATACGGTGGATTGCTCTCGCGCTTCTTCACCGAGCGCTGAAAACAGCTCGCGCTTCTTTTCGTCTTTTTCGATCTGTGCCAGTACATCGTACAGGAAAGCCGACTGCATCTCGGAGCGCCAGTTTTCGATCGACCCTTGTCCGCCGCCCACGTTTCACATACCCCTGAGATGATAGCGAACGCTGGTGACGACTTTGCGGCGTCTGAGGCCCAAAGCTGCGCGAATGAACGTCGCGGTATGGTTATGCAAAAGCTGATGCCACCACTTAGCAGTGACGAACTCCGGGATAACCACGGTCACGAGGTCGTCCGAAGAAACTTTTTCAACATCGTCGATGTACTGGATCAACGGATCTAGCACCGATCGATAGGGAGATCTTAAAATCACAAAGGGGATCTGAGGTAGCCATTGGTTCCACTGCTCTCTCATGCGCTCGGTGGACTCGGGGTCCACCTCAACGTAGCAAGCACGCACGTCGTCCGAGATCGTCGTCGAATACTGAGCCGCCTCAAGCACCCCTTGATGGATGCCCGAGACGGGCATGATCACCGTGTGCTTCACCTTGTTGAGGCGAGGGGGAGGGGTTTTGCCGATGAGCGAGAGCTCCCGACCCACCGAAAGGTAGTGCGCGTTGATGCGCTTAAAGAACAAGATGAGTATCGGCAGCGCCAAGATCACGATCCAGGCGCCGTGCACAAACTTGGTGTAGGCAATGTCGACCAGAACCACTGCTGTCGTCGTTGCGCCTAGGGCGTTGAGCGACAGGCCAAAGCGATAGCCCTTTTGCTTGTGCTTAAGATGGTGAAGCACCATTCCCGTTTGCGAGAGCGTAAAAGAAAGAAACACGCCCACTGCGTAAAGCGGGATGAGTTGATGGGTATCCCCGCCGAAGAAAATGATCAGTAGCGCCGCGAAAAAACTCAGGCCGATGATTCCGTTCGAAAAAACGAGTCTGTCGCCCAGCATCGCCAGCTGGCGGGGCATGAAGCGGTCCTTGGCCAAAAGCGAAGCCAAGCGTGGGAAGTCCGCGTAGCTCGTGTTGGCGGCCAAGAACAGGATCGACGCGGTAGCGGCTTGCAGCGCGTAGTACATGAAGCCATTGTCAAACACCGCGCGCCCCAAAAGGCTGATGAGCGGCTGGTCTTCGGTCGGAACGAGCCTCAGCACGTGGCCCAGTGAGGTGATCCCCAAGAACATCCCACCTAAGATGATGGACATCCAAACGAGAGTCGTTCGAGCATTTTGCGCAGCCGGTTGCTTAAATACGGCAACTCCATCCGAGATCGCTTCCACTCCGGTAAGCGCTGAGCACCCTGAGGCAAACGCGCGCAGCACCAAGATCGCAGGCACCGCAGCGTAGTTCACGTGAAGGAGATCTTCGTAGCCTCCGCCAATAGGAATGGCAGGGCCAAAGATGACTCGAAAAAAACCTACGCCCAGCAGCGAGAAGATTGAGAAGATAAAAAAGTAAGTCGGAAATGAGAAGATCGTCGAAGAATCTCGGATGCCCCTGAGGTTCATGAGCATGATGATCAAGATCACGCCTAAGCCGAGAGCCACGCGATGAGGTCCTAAGACAGGAAAAGCAGCAGCTAAGTTTTCCATGCCTGCGGATACGGACACCGAAACTGTAAGAACGTAATCGATCAGAAGCGCGCCGCCAGCGAGCAGTCCCGCCGTCGTGCCGATATTGTCTTTGACGACGATGTAAGCGCCGCCGCCGTTGGGATAGGCCGCGATCGTTTGGCGATACGAGGCGGTGATCACTCCCAGAAGAATCGTAATACCGATGGCAATCGGGATGGACCAAGCCAATGTGCCCGAGGTCATGGCGCTTGCGGCGAGCACGAGCAAGATCGAGTCCGTCGCGTAAGCTACTGACGAAAGAGCATCAGACGAAAGGGTCGAGAGCGCCTTCCATTTGGGAATCCTTTCGTGGTGAGCCTGCAAGGTGGCAAGCGGCTCTCCCAAAAGGATGCGCTTGAGTCTGAAAGGGGGCATGCACGTTGATTTACGCCCGTCCACAGGCGCTTTCTAGAGGAATCTTGAAGCCTTAGGATTACTTTTTCGGGGTGATTATTTAGTTGAGTACTTTGTACTTCGCTGCTAAGTCCCGCTCAAAGTAGATATAACGCACCGCGTCTGGAGGTCCTTTCATGGGTCATATTCGTGTTGGTTTGAGTGTTTTGGCTTTGATGTCCACCCTGCAAGCTTTTGCCGCCCCTGGCGACGAGCTTAAGAAGGAGAAGATCAAGATCAACATCCCCGAGAAGGTCCTGGCTGACCTCTCCCCATCCCAACGCGAAGATCTCCAAAAGATCGCAAAGATCTTTGAAGAACGCCTGTATGTCTGGGCATCTATCCCTGTCGAGCTTCCTGAGACCGTATTTGATCTCGGCAAGGGTCAAATCATCACCCTGAATGACTCCTTTCAAGTTCCTACGAGCCAAGAAGTCGAGCGCATCGGTTCTGAGCGCCGCAAGCTCAACGACGCTCAACTGGCGCAGATTCGCCAAGAGGGCATGTTTGTCGTGCCCAGCCAGGAAAACCCCGGCCAATTCCACGTCTGGAAGATCAATTTCGTTTTCCAAACGGGCTCCAAGAACATCGAGCTTTTCCTTCAAAAGCATACGGATGCAGCTTGGAACGAAATCCTAGTTAAGGTCCCTAACCGCATTTTTGGCGATTCGCCTCTGAGCATCAAGCGCGGGCTGCGTAACTTCAAGCAGGGCCTCGTAGAAGCCGCTGGCCTGTTTGTCGGCCTGTCTGAGAAGCATCGCAAGTATAATGAAAGCCAAGTCCGTGAGCTCATCGGTAAAGAGCGCGCTGATTTCCAAGTCGCCGAAGATGAAGCTTTCCGAAAAAACTCGAGCAACGGCGGGGTGGACCTGCGTCTTTTTGACGATAAGCTGATGGAGAAGGTTCTCCCCCTCGTTGCTGAGGTCGAAAAAGAATCCGAAAACAAATGGAAGGCAAACGCTGAAGTCATTCAGGCGCAGCAGCTGGCTTCGCTTAAGGCCCACGGTGTTTCGGAAGCTAATCTTGCTCAAGCATTGGTGAATGGCCTTGAAGAAGCCCGCCAGAACCAATTCCTGCGTGCTTTGATCGCAAACGAAAAGCTCGAAGCTCTGAGCCCGGGCATCGGCAGGCTACTGGCGGACCACGGTCGCGCTATCCGGCTTGTGGCTGAATCCGAGCGCGAATTTAATGAAGAGATCACCGAGCATCTTCGCAAGACGACCCAAGAGCTCAAGGCTGGAAATCCTTTCCGCGCTAAGCTCCAAGGTTGGGTCTCTGACAACGCATTCAAGAAAAACACCGAATATTATCAATCCCGCGTTTGGGAGTTCTACGCTTCGGTCGTGCAAAAGCTGTCAGATGCAGGCCTTAAGCAGGAAGCTACTTTGCTTGCTCGCGAACTCAAGTTCTTGAAGGAAAACGAACCTGCTCTTCGCGCTGAGTACGAAGCTCAAGAGGTTCCTAATCGCCAATTCGCATTCGAAAGCAAGATCTGGCGCAAGGATCGCTGGGAAGTCGAAAAGACCGTTTGGAACAACGGCGATGCTCACTACACGCTCAAGAAGACGGTTCCGCACACGGTGGCTACGGATTCGCCTTTCTGGCGCATCAAGAACTGGTGGTACCGCACCACGACGCGCGCCAACAACTGGCTGTACAACGTGATCGTCAAGAACTTCTATGAAGGCCCACTGGGTTTCCGTTCGCTCTTCGAAAAGGAAGCATTCGATACGAATTGGGGAGTCAATGAGAAGGGCGAGCTCGAGGGTTACAGCAAGCGCGAGACGTTGCGCTCCCGTCTGAACAACCTCAGCAAGACTCGCGCTGAAATCCAAGAAGCTCATGACAAGGCCAATAACTACGGCATGTTTGGAAAGCACATCGAGCGTATCGGGTTGTTTTTCTCAAACGATATCGGCCGCGGTTTGATTGCCCCTCTGCTCATTGGTACGTTGCAGCCTGCTGCGACGCTGGTGAACGCAGCATTGGTGACCCCGCTTGCAGTGGGTGGCTCTCTCGTTGCCGCGCCTGTGACCAGCCTGATTCAGACTGGTTTTTACGCGACGGTTTACGACGCAGACGGTTCGACTTACGTCAGCCGCGGTCGCAAAGTTTCGACCTCCAAGCTCTTTCCGTTGATGAGCCGATTGGTCAGTGGCCCAGGTTTAGGCGGGCTTGAGACTGTCGGAAGCGTGGTTGGGTTGCTCTTGCATCCTGCTGCTGCCGCTGCGCACGTCGGCCTCGGTATGACCGGCGCCGTGGTTCGCTCGGTCGTCGATAAGGCTGTTTTCCAAGCCGTTCAGAAGTGGGGCAAAGTGCCAGGACGCGATTCGCGCCTGATCGCTCGCCGCATTTCGGGCCCTGGAATGGCTTCCAAGTACTTCTTCCAGATCGATCAGGACTTGGTGCTCGTCGGCCTTCGCGCTCAGTTGGAATACAATGAGCTGCACCGTTACGAGACCACTCAGCTGGGGATCATCGGCGAACCTTCAAAAGCTTATGAGCAATTGATGGGAAGCTTGGGCGCTCTGACGGGTAGCGAACGCTCCGGTCTGAACGGTCCAGCTGCTGAGCAGATTCAAGATCAAAAGCAGGAAGCCGAGAAGACGCTGCGCCAAGCGGTCGCCGAGCGCGATTCCTTGTATCGCCAGCTCATGAACATTCCACGCCAAGGTGAGATCAAGCTCACGGCGGAGCAGTACGAAGTGGCTCTCAAGAAATCCACGGTCCTGGTCCAACAGTTCTACACGCAGGTGTTTGCGGATTCGCAGATGTCTGGCGATGAGATCGCTGCCCTTTGGAAGACCTGGAACCTCTCTCAGGGCGACTGGGTAAGCTTGGCAAAGGCTAACCTGGCCGACGTATTTGGACAGGAGATCCTCTCGCCACTGGAGAAGACTGACGAAACGCTGCGCATTCAAGTGAAGATCCCGAGCGTAGGCGACTATGCCAAGGGCTTGGAGCGAGGAATCTTGCCTGAGCATCTCGCAGGTGTTCGCCTCGAGGGGTCCGTTTCTCAGGATCAGATCGCCGGGGTTTCGCCTAAGGCTCAGTTCGTTGGAACCGATCGCATTTGCGAGTCGATTCTGTCTAACAAGAGCGAGGTAGCTCCCATTCGCTTCCGCATCAAGAAGGGCTCGATGTTCTAAATTCCGTGATTGAGATTTCGCGCCGACTCCGTTAGGTTTCGGCGCGATCCTTTCTTCCGGTGGAGAGATGTCCGAGTGGTTGAAGGAGCACGCTTGGAAAGAATGCGCGCGTCGGAAAATTTTTGCTTAGACGATTGAAAGGATTGCGCAAGTCGGTTTTATTGGTTGATGAAAATTAGGCTCATTGGTTGACGCATCAACCGGTCCACTTCCACTCCGAAAAAGTATGGAGAGGTGTCCGAGTGGTTGAAGGAGCACGCTTGGAAAGCGTGTTTACGGGTAACACCGTAACGAGGGTTCGAATCCCTCCCTCTCCGCCATACTTTTTTTGGAAGCAAATCATGAAGTTGTACGACATTCAGACAAAATCAGAGATCGTCCCCACTGGACGACGATCAAGCTCCCAGAAGGCGCTTGCATCGGCCAGCGACCTCAACCCCTTCGAGTGGTCCAATTGGCTCTATAAGATTCGGCAGCAGCTTGGGCGCGGCACCAGTCGCGCTGCGGCTTACGAAGATTGCCGTCAACATCAGCTTCGTCATTTAAGTGCTATCAGCTGCAGTACCCCGTCAGTCGAAAACTAAGCGCCGTCGCAGCCCATTTTTAGCTGAGGAGTCGCTTGGGGACTGGAGCCCCAAGCTCATCACGCAGTCCCTTCGAGGTTTAGAGCGCTCTCTATCGAAGCTCACCTTGCGATCGATGGCAGTAAACAAGAAGCCAGAAGCCGATCCCTTTTTAAGTGCTCTCATAGGAAAGCCAACCTCAAGAAAATTTCTTCACCATGCTGCCTGTCAGACCTTCGGCTCTTGGCAAAAGGCTATGCGGGCCAGCCGCCTCAATCCTCGCAGGAGTTCATCCACGAAGTTCTGGAATAAGACGAAGATAGTCGCGTCGATAAAATCCCTTCACGAGCAGCAGACAGCTTCTGCGCGGCCGCATCGTCCATTCCAGCTCTCAGTTGGAATAATTTGTATGGGTCGTCCTCTACAGGTAGTTCAACACCATACTTC
>JBGAWT010000173.1:0-7513 GCA_044227445.1 Bdellovibrionia bacterium
TTCGGACTCCCGAAAACAACTTGCTTGGAAGTGGTCTGACGATCGCTTTTGTTTTGGGGGCGAGCGAGAACAAGAAGCCGGTGCCAGGCCTTCTTTCTAAGGTGTGGGTAATCGATCACGAGTTTCACGACACGCAGCAGCTGAGCAAGCTCATCAGTTCAAGTTTTTATCCCGGAATCTTGCTTTCAAAATGCGTCGCGCAGTTCCTGGGTAGGCCGACTGAAAATGATCCACCGGCCTTAGCCGAATGGCGCGAAAGAGTGCTTGCGGGAGAGATTCTTGTTGGCCTCAATCTCGTGTCCGGCGAACTCGCAGTTCAGGGGTTTCCTTCGGAGCGTATTGGACCTGCCCAAGGACCTTCGTTTCACGGACAGGGCTTCGCGTTGACTCAATTTTACGATCCAATTAACGGCAAGGACGGTTTCGTCGTCGATCAATCCGGCCGGACGCCTCCGATCGCAAGTCCGCTGCCCGAGCAGATGGTTCTTAAGGGCCGCATCACGCCCACCGCGCAAAATAATCCTCTGGTTTGGGGCGCGAACCACGACTGGGGATTCTTGCAGTTTGATAAAGGCTTTTATTTTCTGTTTGCTGATGCAGCCAGCGGGCGCCTGAATACGATTCCTGTTCCTGCTTCGAGCTACTTAAGGTCGGATTATCCGATCCAAGAATTGTCTCTCGCCGCAGTGAACGTCAAAGGCCGCACTCAGAATACGCAATTGGCATACGTGCTCCTGAGCTACAAGACGCCTCATGCAAAGCAGACTCGGGCTTTCTATTTGCGTCGCACGGGTGCCAACGGCAATTGGGATATCTACCAGACCCTCGACATCAACAACCAGTTCTACAAGCAAGAAGAGCTAGGCTCTCGCTTGGTGGGAGATTCGCTCGTTCTTTTTGATGGAAGGACGCCTCCGCAGCTAGACGTCGATGCGTATCTCCAGCACCGAAGTCTAACCGCACCCCATATCGACATCACCGGCAGTTCAGATGGTAGTCTTGCCGAAGGATATCGACAGGCTCTCGAAGAGCATTCCTTAACTCCTTCTTTCAAGGAACGAATTTTCGACGATATGAATGGCGCTCGACAAAGAGCGAGCGGCATCTATGCTTCTTACGGCCCAAACTATCCCCAGGAGCGAGCGATTGGTCGCGTGCTCACCATGGGAACCGGCAAGGATGAGCGCAAGCTCTTGGGCACGGCACGGCTTGAGGTCGGGCCCGACGGTCGTAAGGTGCCCCTGAATCTCTCGATCTTTGCTCTCGACCAAGCCAATGGCAACGGGGAGCAGGCGTTCACCCTCCTGTTTGGAGCTGCCGAAGAAGGTGCTCCTTCGGTGCCCAAGCCGCCGGTCATGCACCGGGATATCTTCAGCACAACTCCATTTGGTTACCTCAAAAACATTCTGGTTTTTCCATCGGGCAAATCCAAAGACGAATTTACGATTGTTCTCAATCTTGATGAGCCGGTAGATCCAAACAAAACCGACCTCCCCCCGAATCCACGTGCACGCGCCAACGCGCGTGAGAACCGCAGCATGAGGGGCGTGATCGCCAAACGCTTTCGGCTGACTTTCAGCACAGAGTCAGGCGAAGCGAAGTTTCAGTTCAAGGAAGTCCAAAACGAGTCGCTCCTGCCCGCTGGCTTGCTGTCTTCTGAATTGCTCGCTCGCATCAGGTTGGATTCCCAAGGCAACGCCTATTGGGTCAAGTCCGTGAACGCGGATCCGAGCGAGGCTTCTTTCAAGGTGTTTAGTCTCAGTTCGTTCGAAGAAGAGCTGCCCAATAGCAGCGCGAACAAAGGCAAGAACCGGAAGAAGCTGTTGACTCCCGAAGAGTACACGGCCGGCAAGACGGGTGGCCACTCTCTACCTGGTTTTCATTCGGGTACGGGCAATTGGCGCTTGATGTCCGAGTACAGCGTCGAAGAGAGATTTTCTGCGATCCTCAAGGCTCCCAAGAAGGATCCGCAAATCCAGGATTTGACAGGTAAGACAGAAGATCTGTTCCCCGGCTTGGATAGCTTTCTTGAGTCCTTGTCCGACAATCGGGATGATCCGAAGAGGCAAGTCGTGTTGGTTTCGCCGGGCGAGAAGCTTGCTCTTATGCAGAGGATTCTCACTCGATTGGTCGATAAGAGCGGCGGAAATCGCAATTTCGACATTCGCAGCCAAAAACTTGTTTTCTTCAATCCTCAGTTCAGCCTGGATGACCAAACGGAATACTTCGAAAATCTAAGTGAGATCCGCGCTGCAGCCTCCAAAAAGAAGCTTCCTTTTATCTTCGGCGACATCAGCGACTTGATTCGCGATGGGCACCAAGCCCGAGTTCTTCCACACGAAGAAGACGGCGAGAACGCCTTTTCGATTGAGATCAAGGACGGCAAGGGCGTGGTTCAGCGCAAGCATCCCCATGCGCTTCACCTGCTCGCCACTGCGGGGCAAAGGGTCGAAGGCTCTTCCATTGCTACAGCAGTAGGGAACAATCCTGCTGCGATGCTGTTTGTGGCTACTCCCGAAGAATGGGCGAACTTACAGAAGACCTTTTTGCCTGAAGAGCAAAGATGGAACATTCCTAATCAGTTCATCAAGAACACCCGTTTCTTAAACGGTCCTTGGCGCATCGCTTCGCCTAAGAGCAAGCGTCTGGCCGTCGCTCTGCACGGACCGATTCGTGGAAAAGTATCGGATTTGGAGCGCGAGGTTTTCGCGTCCTTGTTCCAGAACCTCGAGAACCTCGGCACCGGCAAGGTGGGAGCGTCCCGTCAAGTCATCTTAGTCCCTGAGGATATCCTTCCCATGGTTCGCGGACTGATCTTGCGAGGATGGGGCGGTGGCTCAGGTACCGGCTCTTGGAGCCATCGCAATGCGCAGCTTCAGTTGCACTGGATCAGCGGCAGCAAGCAGACCCAAGGTGAGATTTTTGAAGCGCTTCACTCTATTCGTGAGACCCAGAATGCCGATCGACCTGTGATCGTAGCCGAGCTGTCGACGCTTGCCGGTATCAAGCGACCAAAGGCCGTGGATAGTGATCCATTCAGGCTCAAAGCGGTAGTGGGCGGCAACAATGCTCTCGTTCGTGAGCAAGGAAGCGGCACATACGGAACCAACTGGGACGACATCCCTGATCAAGCAGAGGGCGAAGAGGGCAGCGAAGACGAGCCTCGCAAAAATGGGGAAGAAGCGACGCCCGAAGAGTGGTCGATTAATGACGAAGGTTCTTCCGAGCCAGGCGCAAAGAAGGGCAAATCCCAGGGTCTAAGTGGGGATCTGCGAGTGAGCGAGGTGCCTCCGCACATTCTATACTTGCTGGATACCGAGGGCCGGAGAGTGAACCTCAAGGCTTACTCCACGTGGAAGCAGCGCAAGAACCCTGTGCTTTTGCTGGGCACGCCCGAGGAGTGGGAGCGCATTAAAGGCGACGTGAAATCCGTCGAAGGTCGGGCCGGAATCTTCAGCCACTTCACCGAAATTAAGTTACCCTCTCCCTCGGCCGAAGCTCGCCAGAAGACGCTCATCGCTTTGTTTGAGCGTCCGGAGATCAAGAGCCTCGAGTACCGCTTTGACGCTTCGGATATCCGAGATGGCGGTGGGAAACTTCCTCCTGAGCAGGCGCGAGCCTTTTTGCTCGAGTACCTCATCAATCGTTGCGACCAGCTGGCCAAGCAAGCCAAGCGTCCTGAACTCGGTAGTTTCATGCAAGTTTTGGGCGTCCTGTCCGAGCGCTTGATCGAAGACGAGCCGCTTCGCGAAAGCAAGATCATCGACCGCGCGGTGGTTGATCGCCTTTTTACAGGTATTTTCAGCACGCCACTCAATCTGCGCGCGTTGCCTAAGAACGACCCCTTGCATAAAGTCGCTGACCCGGCCGCAATCGCCAAGCTCGACGAGAATGGCTATTACGGCATGGCCGACGTGAAGACCAAGATCCTGCGCGCTATTCTTGCTCAGACTGAGCACGACCAAACCCGCAGCATTCCGGCTTCAGTTCTGCTCTACGGACCTACTGGAACGGGTAAAACCGAACTCTTTAAGAAGCTCTTTGAAATGATGGGGCTCAAGCTCTACGAGTTCGGCGCTGAGCAAGCTAAGAACAATAATGCGATGGCTATGATCATCGACGTCAAGAGCCTGCGCGACGAGAGCGTCAGGCCTAAGGCCGACGCCGAAGGCCGTCCCGAGGAATCTTATGCGGGCGATGGCTTGATGTCCGTGGATGAGCTGATTGCTCATATTCATTGGCTGCTCAGCAAGCCAAACGGATATCGCGCGCAATTTCTTTTTGATGACCTTCATAAGGGTACTGAAGAAGTTCGCAGCAAGCTCATCACTTTGATTCAGTCCTTGCTCGAAGCAAAGAACGGGATCTTCGTGACCCAATCTGGCGTCGAAGTTCCGGTCCGGAATCTCGGCGTGTTCGTCACGATCAATCCGACGGGCGACCAAGAGCAAATCAAAAACTACAAAGACCGTGGAGACGACATCGAGATTATGATGGCGACTCTCTCGGGTAAGAGCTTCAAGCTTGAACGCTCCTTCTTCGAGCGTTTTGCCGAGCTCGTTCGTCTACCGGAGTTCACGGTGGATGCGAAGGTTCCTGCCTTGCAGGGGCAAGTAACCGAAGCGGCACGCAATCTTTTCATCAATCAAGGGCACTTTACGCTCGTTTCGGGTAGCGCCGCTCGGCAGTTAGCCCACCGCTTTCCTCAGGAAAATGCCCGAGCATTTCTGTCGCGTGGGACCTCGGGGCTTATCGGTCGCGCGCAGTATCAAGCTACGGGGCGAGCCGTTTCGGTGGTCGTTCCCGCTCCTAAGGTTGCGAAGTTGCCCGGGGCGGACGATCCTCTCACGGATGGCTCCATGGTAAAGGGCGCCTCCGGAGCCGAGATCGAGGGTTTCATTCGCGAGAACGCTGTGAGTCTCTCGGCCGAGGACCGGTCGAGGGCAAAATGGCCTTCCTATCGGTCATGCTCGAGGTTCTCAGAAATGAGTCCTTCAGGTCTTTGATTCATCGGTTAGTCACGGACGCGAGTTTGGCTCGAAAACCCGAAGCCCAGATGGCTTTGGTCGCTCCTTTCTTGCACGCTAGCGCCGCCTACATCGGCACGCATCCGCTGATCCCCATCTCCGCGCTGCAGATCGAGCCGCAGTTTTTGGGCCTGACGACCTCTTCTCAGAGAGATCAATCCGATCGGATGATCCTTATGGATCATTTTAGGAACCCTAATTTCTTTCGAGTGAGCTTCCGTGACGTCTCTGGAGGCGGTAGCGGACTGACGGATTGGCTCAATGGCAACGATACGTCGGCTGCTTCGCGTACCCGAGGCAACGTTCTTTCGGAGGCGGTCTCGGATGTTAAGGTCGCCATGGAAGAATTCATGGCGCGGCTCGCACGGATCGAGAATCTCAACGCCTTGTCTTCGATTGATTCCAAGTCCTGGCTTATGGCCCTTCGCTCGGGAGATGATGCGATCGAGGAAGCGCTGCCTCGCATGGCTCGTCAAGAGCTTGGAGATAAGCTGCTTAAAGCCTTTATCAAGGCGCAAGCGCAGCTTTGGGACAAATCTCTCGTCGAAAATGCACGCCGCGCGGACTTCGAGGAGCTAGCAACCTATGACGCGATCCGATTGTTCATGATCGCCATGGATCGCGCCGTTGTTTCGCTTCCGTGGGATCGCATGAGCAATTTCTTGGTTCAAAGCGTCGCTACGGCGGCTCGGGACATGTCCTTGGGCCAGAAGCCTGGCGTGCAGCAGTATCTTTTCAATACGGAGTTCTCGCTGCTCAGGCCCTCCTCGTTGGAACGGTTGACGCAGACGATTGCCTCTCATCCGTCGTTCAATCTTTGGAAGAAGGACCTCGCGCAGAAAATGGACGTTCGTTTTAACGCAAAATGCGCACGTCTCTTGGAGAAGAAAACGCCATGAGGAAGTTAGCTGGTCTCTTAACTCTCACTGCTTTTTGTCTGGCTCCAAGCACCTGGGGTTCGGACCCCAAGTCTGACGATAAGTGCACCCGAGTGCTGGCCAACGCGCCTGCCGAGAAGAGCAAAGAGAAATCCACTGAGAAGTCTGGTTTTGAGATTCATTGGAGCCCGCGCCAAGGCAAGGAAATCGAAGATTACAAACAGGCCCAGGCCGAGATCTTCGGAGAAGGTGGCCTTGCGCATCAGCTAGGATTTGCTCGCCCTCCGCATCAACTGGTTTTTGCACCCTCGGATGAGCGGGGCGCTCTGGCAGTCTTAGGTCGCCACGCTGTGCCGCATTTCCACGATGGAGCGTCGATCATTCACGGCATCCGCGGAGTGGGTGGCGTGCTTGAGTTCGTTACACCCGGATGCAAAACCTGCCGCTCCTTCTATTCGGACACAACCAGCACCGAGCACCAGATCCAGGTTTTGATGCACGTCGCGGGTCACAATGATTTTGCGGCTACTTCTCCCTTTCAGACGCAGAGGCAGGTCGATCCGATCGCTGAGTCCATCAAGCTCAATGAGCTGATGGCCAAGCTCACCCATACTTCTCTTCGCTCCGAAGAAGTGACGCTCTGGTATCAAACGCTGCTTTCTTTCGCTCAGGCCCAAGACTTGGCGCGAGGCACGATCCATCGCCCTGAGGATCTGAAAGCCAAGGACCTCGAAGTGGCAGAGATGCTCAAGAAGGGGCCGATTCCGGGCGTCGTGGGCGCTCCGGTTCGCCCTTCGCGTCCAACGCCTAGCTTGCTTCAAGCCTTGAGCATTTATCTTCCGCCTAATACTCCCGCCTGGAAGCGCGAGATGGCCGAGATCTTCGAGCGGATGTACCGCGTTTATGGCTACTACGTTTCGACCAAGATCATGAACGAAGGTTGGGCGACGTTCGCGCAAGAGCTGCTCAGCCGGCATTCACGCTATCGTTCCTCGCATCACGCCATCGAATTCGCTGACCTTATGCAGGGCGTGGCTTATCCTTCGCTTTCCAATCCGTACTGGTTAGGAAGCGAATGTTGGCGCAGGCAGTATGCGCGGTTTGTCGCCAAGCCTGAGATCAAGGATCTTCCGCAGCTTCAAAAGGATCGTAAGTTTGTTGAATTCGCCCATTTAGAGATCATCTCTCATATGGACGACTATGCTTTTATTCGCGATTCGTTGGACGAAGCATGGGTCGCCAAGTACCAGCTCGCCTTGACTCGCAAAGCAAAGAACACGGAATGGGATCAAAACCTACCTCCCGATCCGGAGCACCCTGAGAACAATATCCAGAAGGTAGTCGTTTCTACCGACGCAAAACGGGTGGTGGCATCCATCGCTCGCAAGCGTGCAGATTGGCGCTTTAAGGTTCCACGGATCAGCATGGTCAACGAGAGGACTGTAGCTGACGGATTCATGGTCATGCGACATGACGTCGTGGGTGGTGTTCCACTTGAGGCTACAAGCATGGTTAAGACGCTTTGGGTAGCTGCGATGGGATGGGAGCGTCCCGTTAGGCTCGAAACCGTCAAGAGCGTGCAACCTGAGCAAGGACCTCCTCCTATTT
>JBGAWT010000174.1:0-7118 GCA_044227445.1 Bdellovibrionia bacterium
GGCTCGGCAACACAATCTCGCGGGTCTCGAATTCGGGTGGCAATCCAAGTCGCAGCATGGCGCTGAGGATAATTTGAGTCGCTCCAGCGCGTCGGATCTACCTTTCCTTGAAGATTCACTTGAAGGTTTGCCCTCGAAAAAGCTTCAAGTGACTCTTCAAGTTCCCAATCCCCTTGATGAACGCTGAGCATCCACACGTCTTGAAGCGACGGACTTCGATCCGAAAGCTGCTTGGCGTGGACGATAAGCTCCTCAAAGCGCGCGTATTCCTCGGTAAGCCCCCAGCGTCGAGAAGGTTCAGGGCTCACAAACGGATACAAGCAGAGATAGACAACCGGCCCCGGCCCCATCGGAGAGCACTCAAAGTGCCTGAAATCCGCCGTCCAGTAGTGCGCATCGCGACCAGGCTGCTCACAGGTGAGGCGCTCAATAAAAGCCTCGGCATAGTCTTGTCTGCGGTAAAACGACCAGCTCAGGCGATGGCCATCGAGCTCCACTCCTCTGAGTCTGGCGCGTTCAAAGAACTGAGCTTGCGCTCCTAGGTAGGACCAGTTTCGGCAGCCAATGTCCCAGACTTCGGCTATTTCCCGAGGGCGCGGCCAATCGGGCAAAGCCCCCCAGATCTCCTGCAGAAGCACGGAATAAAACTGCCTCTCGCTTTGGAGCGCTCGCTCCTGGGCCGGGCTTAACCGCCAAACCGCAGGGAGTCCTGGACGAAGCTTGAGCATCGCCCTGAAGTCTAGCGCAATCCCTTTCGGAGCGCAGCCTCGACATCAAGAACGCCACCAGTGAGCACGGTGCCCTTAAGCCCAGGTACCTTACGAACGCTTGTAAGCAGGCGGGCCTTGACCTGACGGTAAGTCAGATTAGGCTCCTGAGCCCAGATCAGGGCCGCAGCACCCGCTACGATGGGAGCAGCCATGGAAGTGCCATCCCAATCGATGACCTCGACCTTGCCAGTGGGATCTGTAAAACGAGCTACGACGTCGTCGTAGTTGTTCCCTACGGTGGTTGAGAGGATCTTGACGCCAGGTGCCGCAATATGAACGCTGCGCGTGCCGAAGTTCGAAAACTCGGCGATCTCATCGTCCGAATCCGTTGCGGCCACTGAGATCATATTGTCGATGTCGGTGAACGCGGCCGGAAAGCTAGGCTCCTTGTCCTTGTCCTGATCGATGCCGTCGTTTCCCGCGGCCACGACAAACAGCACGCCCGCATCTCGAGCCCGCTCAATGGAGCGTTTGAGCTCTGAGCTGTCGGCGATATCGCGCGGCATGCGCCCACCCCAGCTCGCACTGATGACCTTAGCCCCGTTCTTAATGGCGTAATCGATCGAACGAACAGCGGCGGCGTCATCACCGGATCCCGCGTTCGCTTCGCCCACGTCATAGAAGAATTTGAGAGCCATGACCTGAGAGCCTGCCCCCACGCCTCGAATGCCTTTGGCATTTTGTTCGGTGGCGCTCGTGTGACCTGCACAGTGAGTGCCGTGGCCTGGATTGGCTAGGAACTGCCTGACCAAGGTTGGATCAGAGGCGCATTTCTTATTCTGAAGGCAAGCGAAGTAACCCTTAGGATCGAATTGCCTGACGTCGTAGGGCAAGGGCTTGTCGTGAGCAAAATCGTAACCCACAACGCGCGGATTTTTGTCCGAGCGCCACATCGAGCTGATGAGATCCTCGTGGTTGTAATCCACGCCGGTGTCGATCACCGCCACTGTAACGGGATTGCGATCAAAAGCTCGCGCTAGCGTACCTGCTTTTGTACCAAGGGGAACCCTTACGTTTTTCATCGCCCAGTCATCGGCAAGCTTGGGATCTACGCCACGCTCTTCACGCGATGGTGGAAGCTCCACTTCGGGCGAAGGCTTGCGCTTAGGCCGTGCGACTTTGCCGCCCCCATTTCCGGGTACAGGTCGATCCGCGCGATCATCAGCGTCACGCGGGAACCAGCCATTGAGGCCGTTTTGAAATTCACTCCAGATATCTCTTGAGCCCATGGAACTCGGCTTAATTCCGCCAAATTCGCCGCTTTTTGAGCGATGTAGGCGCGCTTCTTCGGGGCTGGCGTCACGCAGGTCGTAACTCATCTGAGGAAAGTACAGCATGTTGGGCGAGATTGAGACCACAGCGCCGGAGTGGGCTAGGCGGTCCATACTCTCGCGCGCTTGAGCTTCGTTCTTAAATTCAAGAGAGAGCAATCCCTCGTCCGCATTTACCCATCGAGAGGCCAGTACTCCGCCTCGCCCTCCATCGAGTGAGGTCTGGTGCGATCGCGCCAGCGCAGGGTTCTTGAAACGGACGAGGTATTGCGAACCACGCACCTTACTTTTCGAGTCCAAATGGATTCGCTTCTTGTGCTTGTTCTTGTGGGACCTTGCGTACGAGGCCGGTTGAGCATGAAAGAAAGCCCCAAAAATAATTCCAGCGACCAAAATCGCTTTGTGGGCCCTCAAGTGCAAAAAGACAGACGTGTTTGAGATCATGCCGCGTTCCTCCCTAAAATGCGTTGCAAGTCGTCGGTGACACTTGAGCAATCGTCGTGCCAAATCTCGTCTTCGAAGCACGTTTTTAAATAGGCCTTGTTTATCCGGGAAAATCGCAGATTTTTTTTCTCTCAAAACGAGCGTAGTTCTCGCCGCGAAAATTTCGAGAAATTTTTATGCGTGACGCGTGCAGCTAGCGGGGTGCAGAAAACGATCTAAGAAAATCTAAGAATGAGCGCCGCGAGGATCACTGTGATGGTCGCTGGAATTTTTGCGCGAGTCCTTCGGACGAGCTAGCGAGTCAGAGGTATTTCACGAAACGATTTGTCCTGCGAAGTGCTGTTGAGTCCGACTCAAGGCAGGTTGTGTGGACGATTCGTTTTGCGAAGTGCCTCTGACTCGGGAGAGCGCGGCTGAGATTCAAGCCAAAATCCGGGCTTTCGACATAAAATCAACTAATTAAATTTACATACCTTTCTTAAGACAAACCTAAGATCCTTTCACTTCAATAACTTAACGCTTCGCTCCGCATTAACATACCAATTGACTCGGACATTGTTTCCCTGGAAAATAGAAGGGATAGCCCAGAGTCCGGGGACGCCGTCAGGCGGAGACTTGGGGCTGTTGAAGTACGGGGGGATTTTTATGGGTTTCATGAAATTTAATAACAGCTCGCGGCTCTTGCTTGTCGCTGCAGCTACTTCACTGGGTAGCTTCAATGCATTTGCCGTCACTATCGTTTCCTCGGCCCTCTCTGGTCAGGGCGCAGGCGAATACAAATGCGCAGACTCCAAATCCTTTGTGTGTGCACGACAATCCGGATCGCGCGGCGGCTACAACGTCAGCTGCGTGAAATTTCAAATTACCGGCAACGGCACGCGCTGCCAAAACACAGCAGGACAAGTCGCCTCGCTCGTGGCGAGCGGGAATAACTCCTTCAACGTAAAAGACCAGGGCAGCCTCGTCGGCCCATCCGGTAACGACGGAAGTGCCCTCGGTCAGGTAAAAACCGGTCAGGGAGCTGGAAAAACCGAAGACCAAAAACTTGCTGATGCGAAAAAATCGATCGAAGAAGGCCGCAAGTCCGACATGCCTATGCCTCCTTCCGCTGCTGGCGAAAAGAAACCCGCCGAACCAGAAAAGAAAGCGGACACCGCCCAAGAAAAACCTGCCGACGCCCCAAGGACTCCCTTAGGTGTCAAACCAAAGCCTGCTGAAGAACCTCAGAAAGACGTCGCTCAGACTGACGGTCCTCCTCCAATGCCTAAGAACGAACCGGGAATCGCGGACATCAGCCCCGCTCCTGGCGTTGCCCAAGGCACCAGTCCCGACGGAGCACCCGCAAAGGACGGCGAGTTCAGCGCCTATCCTGGAAAAACCGTGTCGAGCATTATGGCCGAGCATCACAACGCTGCCAAAAACTCGATCGCCAATGTCGACAAACCCTCAGACGCGCCGCTTGTCGCGGCTGAAACTCCTTCTAAACCGGACGACTCCGTGAATGTTCGCAACGGCAAGCTCGTCGACAAAGACGGTCAAGGCGACTCAGAACGCACGCTAGGCGTAAATACCGATGAAGACCGCAAGAACTCGCACTCGGCCAACGCAAAAACCTGCTCCCAAAGCAACGGAATGCTCAAAGACGGATCCAGCTGCAAAGTCTCGCGCGACACTGCCGAAGCCGTGGGCATCACGAGCACCATCGGCGACCAACTGGGATCTACGAGCGCTAACATCGGATCGAGCATCGCCATCGGAACTGCCAAGCAAGAGAAGATGGGTGACACTTACCGTGCCGCAGCAAGCGCGCAGGATACGAATGGAGCCTTTCAAACCGCTTTAGCCGGTATGAACCTCGTCGGCGCAAGCATCATGGCCTCCCGTTGGGGTGGCCATAAAATGGATGAGAATAGCTTCAACGGCATGGTTGAGCACTTCAACGAAGATACCCAAGTCAAACGCAACGACAACGGCCCAGACACTTGGCAAATCAAGTCCGGAGGTGACCGTCAGGTAAACGAAACCCGTGGTCTTACCAAAATGGGATATGACTCTACTAGCTTCACCCAGGAACAAGGCCAAGACTTCGTCGACCGCGCGAGCGCGGCAGCCGAAGAGCAAGGCGCCGTAAAAGCCGAGATGCGCACCGCGACTCTCGCGATGACTGCTAAAGCGATGACCTACGGCATGGGTGCTGCACAAAGCTTCGTACAAGCCGAGGCCAATCGCAAAAATGCGGCGCTTTCGGATGCTCAAGAGACAAAAGCCCAGAGCAACTGGGAGTCGGACTCCGAACAGCACATCGCGCCTGAAACGATCTCTCCAACGACTACTTCGAATCCAGATGATCAAGCGAGCACCGACGACAACAGCACTTTGGGTGGCGCTCCCGGCGGTCTGGGCAATCCGTTTAACGACGGAATGCGCGAAGGCCCCACTCCCCTCGCCCACGGCGATGACAAAAAAGGCGGCGGTGCAGGTGGCGGCGCTAACCCGGGCGGTGGCGCAGGCGGTGCTCCTGGCGGTCTTGGCCCAACAACGGCAGCAACCGATCCGGATGCCGACAAAGGACCTCGCGCAGCTGAGCAAGGCAAGACCGGCAACTACGCTATGACGGGCGCAGCCTCCGGAAGCGGCGGCGGCGGTAATCGTGGCGGCGGCGCAGGCGGCGGCATGCCTGACTTGGCAAGCCTCATCGCCAACGCCTTTGGAAAAAAAGACGACGCCAATCGCTCTCCGAGCGGCATCCTAGCTTTCGGCGGCGGCGCGGCTGGAGCGGACTCCCTGCTCTCGCCTGACGTCGATCTGTTTGCCCGAATCCACGACGCCTACCAAGAAAAGCAACGTATTCAGAGCGTGGGGCTTCTCTCGGGATTCGCAGGCGGCAAGGCAGTAAACAATGTCGGCCGCGGGGTCGCAGGATCGGGGCGCAAGTAATATGAAGGCCAGCCAACTGCGCCAAGCCCTTCAGGCTACGCTGCTGGGTTTGATGCTAGCCAGCGTGTTTGCGGTGACTTCGCATGCTCAGGTCAGCGAGCAGGATCCGTGCGCTGACTTGGGCGCTTATCGAGGAATGTCCGATGAGGACCTCGATAAGCTCAAGAACCTGGACGCAGGAGTGCGAATGCGCATTCGTTATTGCGCAGGCTCAGATCAAGCCAGTACCTCAGGCACGGTAAACATGGTCATGGGTGGCCTCTGGGGCACTGTGGCGACCTACTGCTTCATCGCTTGCTATTATCCGATCATCGATGGCGGTGGAGCCGGCTGCTCGATCGCAGCCACCGGTCAGGGTGTCGCGGACATGGGCGTGAGCATCGGGCTTGCGATAAAAGCCGCCGATGACGCCAAGAAAGTAGACTTTGGTACCGTAATGTCGATCGGTGGAACCGTGATGAGCGCGGGAACCGCCATTGGGCAAGGCGTCAGCGGGATCGTGGACGCAGCGAAAAGCAGCGGCAGCAGCGACAGCAATAGCGATTGCAAAACGGGAGCGACTGCCTCAGCCACTTCAGTCATTAAATTCGTCATGGGTGGACTGGCCTTTGGTACCGCGGGCGAGAACAAGAAAAAGCGGCGGAGTTCATTAGCAAATCGGGAAGCATCAACACCTGGGAAGCCCCCCGGCTCAACATCCCAACCACCTATGGCAATGCCCCTGCCCCGAGTAGCGGCGTACAAGGAGGGAAAACCAGCGGGCCTGTTGAAAAGCGCGAGGGAGGGTCTCCTTGCGAGCTCGCCTCCCGTACGAAGACTTGGCAAGAGGGCATGGATTGCGCCGTCTCAGTTGGAATGGCGACCTCTCTTCCAGATGTGATGAAACGCTCGGATTTCCCTGAACGCTTCCAAAAGCTCACGGGCCAGAACCTCGACTCCTATATGCGCAACGCCTCGCAGAACACCGGAAACGATGTCGCGGGCGCTCTGGCTATGAAGTCTGGAAATACCGAAGCAGCCAAGCAGCTTGCGAGCGTTCTCAACGATTACCACGACAAGCAATTGGCCTATGCGCGGCTCAACGAGGGCTCCACGGCCTACGCCTCAGCAGGCGGTGGTAGCAAGCGCGGAGGCAAAGGTGGCAGAAACGACCTCATGGCCGGTTTCAGCGACATTCTTAAGAACATGATGGGTGGTGGCCTACCTGGAGCCAAGAAGGAAGACCCTGCCGCTGCGGCAGCGCGTTTAAACATGGCCAATAGAAAAATTTCCTCCACCAACGGAAAGCCCATTGAGGAAGATGCTTCGATTAGCATCTTTGACCGAGTCAGCGACCGCTACAGCATGCACACCCAATCGGTTGCAGGCGGATCGCCCGAAGCTTGGACGCTGCCCACCAACCGCGCAAGCCATGGGCTCAATCCCAGGACCCAGCAATGAAGTACGCCCGAGGTGTCGCTCTTTTCGCATTCCTGGGTTTCATGGCGCAAGCTCAGGCCGAAGCCCAGCACTGCGAGATCAAGCCCAAGTTCTCAGACACCGAGCTCACCGGAACACGAGTCTATTCGGGATCCATTCCGATGGGCGGATGGTTTTTAAGCCGCGGCGAAGAGTCGCTCAGGAACGCTTTCGTGGCGCTGCAGGAAAAGGAAAACCTGGGTCTCTGCAAACGCCCTCCCGCAAGCCACGCACCTTG
>JBGAWT010000175.1:0-7429 GCA_044227445.1 Bdellovibrionia bacterium
CGCTCATGAACCGATTCATGAGATTGACGAGATAGAACTCTGTTTCGGGGCGCGTCGAAAGCTGCTGCTTGGAAAGCGCGCTGGTTACGAGCTCATAAAAATAGGCCTGGGGCTGAACAACTAACTGAAGATTTGGCTTAGGCTCGCCCATCTAAAACATCTCCTACAGTTTCTATTTTATCGGATTTTTGATTCAGGAACCTGACTATTGAATACAGCTATTGAATACTCCCTTCCCCCATTACATCTCGCTTTCTGGAGCTGTGTCAAACCGGACGCAGTTGCTCTACACTAAGGGAATGGGCCCCGTGTTCGGTATTCTTTTGATGATCATCGCTTTCGCGCACGCGCAGGAAAGCGCCCCGCTCAATCACGTCGATGTGCAGCTCTTTGGTTCGCCTTGCGCGCTCGAAGGTCCGCTGGATGCAGATTCTCTCAAACGCATCCATGCGATCAGCCCCGAGCAGGCTTACCCCGATCTCGAAAAAGGCGGAGCGACACCGGCAGCGGGCCTGGAAAAATCCCTGCAAAAACTCAAAAGCGATAAGCCGCTTCCCTCGGCGCTGGACCGGTACCGCGAAAAACTTCAATCCCGCCTTTCGGCGCAGGCCGCTTTCTTGAGCGCGCGCGCCGCAGGCACAGCCAAGCTCACGGCGGTGATCAAGAAGCATGTCGAAGCAAGCAAGCGCAAGAGCGTCGAAACAGCCCTTCAGCAATGGACCACCGCGCCTACGACCGAAAAAGCCGCCAAACTCGATGCGCTTTTCGAAGCATTCAATAATTCGATTGAATCCGATCCCGAAGAGGACTTTCACCGGGCGATCCGAAAGCTAGGCGTTCAGTACCGCTGCAACTATGACGGGGGCGGCGCTCAGCAAAAGCCATGATCGACTGGGGCGCGCTCAAGAACAATCACCCCGACCTGCAGCTTCCAGCCGCCTTCATTGACGCTGAGGCCTTCGAAGCCAACACGCGAAAATTCATCGAGATCACAGGCGATAAGATCATGCGCATCGCGACTAAATCCCTTCGCGTGCCCGAGCTCATCTCTCGGGTCGTCAAGGAGTCCGCGACCTTTCAAGGCGTGCTTTGCTACAGCTGCCAAGAGATCACGCCCCTCAGAGCGCTTGGAGTCGATGACTTTTTGGTGGCCTATCCAACGATGCAGAAGTCGGATCTGGACGCCGCATGGGGAGAGCAAACACGCGGAACCAAACTAGCTCTCATGGTGGATTGCGTGGATCATCTGGAGGCTATCTCGCATAGCGCTCCGCAAGCCGGTGGACCCATGCGTGTGTGCATCGACGTGGACATGAGCTTGCGCATCGGAGGCGCGCACCTAGGAGTGAGGCGCTCACCCGTGCGAACGACCTTAGATTTAAAGCGCCTACTAGAAGAAGCGCGCCGATTTCCGCGAGTGCGAGTCATTGGCCTGATGGGTTATGAGGCTCAGATCGCAGGACTGGGAGATCGCTCCAGGCAAAGGCGGATCCTAAATCCCATCAAACGACTCATCCGCATCATTTCGCGAGGGCGCGTTGCCCGGCTGCGCGAGGAGCTCAGGCGCGAGTTTCTCTCCAGTGGCCTGCAGATGGAGATTTTCAATGGAGGGGGCACGGGCTCCCTCAATTGGGCGACGGCCGAGTCCGCGCTCACTGAGCTGACCGCAGGAAGCGGGCTTTTTTCGACTCATTTGTTTGATGGCTATTCCAATATCCATTTTGAGCCGGCGGGATTTTTTGCGCTCTCCGTCTGTCGCTCCAGCGACTCGCGGATCGTGACTTGCCAGGGTGGCGGATACATCGGCTCAGGCGAACCGGGCTGGGATCGACTGCCTATGCCAGTATGGCCTTGGGGATTGAGCCTGGTTGGCACCGAAGGAGCGGGAGAGGTGCAAACGCCACTTCACGCTCGAGGCGAGATCCCATCCATTGGAAGCTGGGTCGTCTTTCGTTCGGCTAAAGCAGGCGAAGCCCTGGAGCGATTCGCGCAGGTGCACTACGTGAGTCGAAATCGCATCGAGGCGTCGTTTAAGAATTATCGCGGAGCGGGAATCGAAACGCTCTGAAAGCCCAGTTTGAGTTCTGGGACTGAAACTGTACTCAAACTCAAACTGGTTCTGACTTCTGGATAAGGCTCATTGCCCGCTCAGTCATTGCCGTGATCGTGAGACTCGGATTCACTCCGAGGTTTGCCGGAATCACCGAGCCATCGCACACATAAAGCCCCTGGTAGCCAAAGACTTCGTGTCGATCATTAACCACTCCGTTTGAAGGATCGCTGCCCATCACGCAACCGCCTAAGACGTGAGCCGTCGTAGGGATGTTAAGCACGACTTCGTTCACGCAGGGATTTTCCCTTTTCGGGAGCGGTAGTCATTGTGCGGCCAAACAACCCGCGCCTCAGCCTAAAGCGCATACGGTTGTCCAGCGTTTGCATCACCAAAAGAATGATCGTGCGGCTCGCCCAATCGCCCTTGAGTAACAGACCCAGGCTCTGAAGCGGGTGGGCGAAAAAAGCGCTCAGCATCCTCAGCGGCCTGAGGATCGGATGATTGCCGTCAGCCATCGGAGCGGCAAGGGTTCGCATGAAACCTGAGCCCTTGGGATAACGAACGACTTCCACGTGCGTGTCGCGATCAGGATGAAAGATCGAGCTGATGGCTACTCCATCTGTGTAAGCGTGATCCTTGGGAGGGTTGACTTCGCTCACGCCTAAGAGCGCTTCGCTGTTGGTCCGCACCGTCTCGCCCAATCGATCCGAGATATTGGGCAAAGTCCCATGCAAGTGTTTGCTTCTGAGCAATAAATCCACGGTACCTAGCACTCCTCCGGCTAAGACCACTCGGCGCGCACGCAAGACGCGAGGCTTGCGTGCAAACCACGCCGTCGATCGCTCGACGTGCACTTCCCAACCTTCTGAGCCGCCTTTGCCGAGCGGAACGATGCGCGTAACGCGGGTTTCGGGTTCGATGTGCACGCCCTTTTTCTCGGCAAAATAAAGATAGTTCTTCATGAGCGTGTTCTTGGCGTTAAAGCGACAGCCCACCATGCAACCGCCGCAAAACGTACAACCCGAACGCGCCGGCCCCTCGCCCTCAAAGTAGGGGTCCGCGACCTCACGGCCTGGCTCACCGAAAAACACCCCCACCTGAGTCGCCTCAAACGTCAGCTCCTGACCCATGTCGCGAGCGCATTGCCTGAGCACTTCGTCAGCAAACGTAAGCCTGGGATTTTTGGTGACCCCTAGCATCCGGCGGGCAGTCGCGTAGTGCGGCGCCAGCTCCGCGCGCCAATCAGAGGCCAGATCTTTCCACGAAGGAGCCCTGTAAAACTCCTCGCCCGGTTCAAGCAGCGTATTGGCATAAACGAGCGAACCACCGCCCACGCCGGCGCCACTGAGAATCAAGACGTTTCTAAAAAGGGTAAGCCTCTGAATGCCGAAACACTTGATGAGCGGCATCCAAAGGTAGCGCCTTAAGTCCCAATTCGTTTTAGCGAAATCCAGATCGGCAAATCGTTTTCCCTGTTCGAGCACAGTGACCGAATAGCCCTTTTCGGCAAGCCTAAGCGCCGAAACGCTGCCGCCAAACCCGGAGCCAATCACGATGAAGTCTGAATCGAAGGAGCTTGCCACAGAACCGCCGTAGACAAATCTATGGTCCTGCATCGAATATTGCAAACCTTAGAACGCGGTATAGGTCTTCCCGGAACGAAGTCCGTTGGAATGCGCCGCCGTATTGCTAAAAGCAACAGGCACCGTGTCAGAACCTTGAGCATTGGAATAAACTGAGAAGTGAAGGTGCGGACCGGTGGAGCATCCGGAGTTTCCGCTTTTTCCAATTGTCTGCCCTTGGGTAACTGCTGCTCCCATGGCAACCACGATCTGACCAGGCGTCAGGTGCACGTAGTTGGCTACAGTACCGTCAGAATGCTGGATCTGAACGACGTTAGCCGCAGGACAGCCCCCACCATCTGGAATTCCATCTACCCGACCTACAACAGTTCCGGCGCGCACCGCTACGACCGTGGTGCCGATGGGCATCATGATGTCATACGAATACCGGTCTCGCCCATAGTGACTTGCGCTCCCGCAGTTGCCTTGACCTAGGGTATAAGCTTGACCCGCGGGCCAAGGGAGCACGTATGGCGATCCGACGGAGCTCGGATAGCGATCGCAGACCCCAATTCCATGAAGCGAAGGAACGCCGTCTCCACAGGAAATAGAAAATAGAGAAATCGCCGCTGCCGCAAAAAAAAGTCGCTTCATTTCAGAACCTCACCCCTAACCTGGGTCCATAGTCCAAAAACAAACCGCCCCCTAACGTGAGCCTTCCCACTGCCACAAACATCACCGACCAATGCTCGTCGAGCAGGTATCCAATCGAAGCTACTGATCCGAAACCTAAGCCCCACAACCTGCTGTAGCTCAGGCCCCCATCGAGGCCAATTAGGAACTTCGAGCCCAATTCGATGCCGACGCCCGCAAGCATCTCAGGAATATAGAACTTAAAATCCGTGACAGTAGCGATCCCGAACCTAAACGAAGGATTGCTCCCAAAATAGTATCGACTCCTGAGCATCAACCCAATTCCCCAGTAGGAATCTCCGTTGTCAAAGGCGGTAACCGAAGCGCCGGGAGCAAAATCGAATGCGAGTTTCCCGGCTTGAGCCGAAGGTGCCGCGAGAAAAATCAGGAAAGCAAGGTAGAACGCCTTCATAGAGCTACCTCGATGCCGATGTAGGGCATCGTGTCCACGCTCCATCGAGCGCTCAGGCCGGAGGCCTTGCGCCGCACATGGATAGGAATTACGATTCGAAAATGCCCTACGCGCGCTCCCACCAAAAGAGCGCCGCCAAAACCGCTCCCCACCCCAGTAGATTCAGACTGGGTCACCCACCGCATGTAGTAGCCGCCGTCGAGCTCTAAGAAAACTTCAAATTATACTCACGCCCAAACCAGCCAACCCATCCCAAGTAGTCAGATAGGCATCTCGACAAAAGCCGTGGGGCCAAAACCAAAACCTTGCTCAACCGGCGCGATGAAAAAAAAAGGGTGTGTATAAAGACCAAGCCCGTTGAGGCCCCAGCTACCGACAGATCGACGCCAAACTCCACGGCCGCATGTGAGGCGCCCACTCAATGCCGCGAGAAGCATAGCCATCACAACCGTTGATCGACGAGCCACTCTAATCATCCGGCAATTCCATACGTCAAGAAGCAGCGCGTAGGCCGGACCAAAATAGCCGTGACCCTGGGGATTACCCGCTTCGAAATGCGCGCGACGAATCGTTTCTTTAGACAGCAACGCGCGGGTGAAATTTTCGAAACGATCCGATAGCGCGCGCACGACCCGTCTTCAGGTCGTGAAGCTTCGCTAAGCGGATCTCGCTGCTAAACGTCCCGGAGTGGGGATCTGCGAACAATCCGGAGAACTGAAGGATCTCCAAAACCTGAGGCGCTCCTTTGATAAGCTCCGCGTGCGATCGCGTTCCAGGTTCCACAACGAGATTGCCTCGCGAGGTCGTGGCCGACTCCTTGAGGTAAAATCCATACTGAGCATCCTGCGCGCGAGCTCTGACGACATTGTTCTCAACTAAGCAAAGACGCTTTTGCAAAAGCCCCTGGTCGTTGAGCCCGCAAGTGTCCGCGCCCCATTCAAGCTCCGGATCAAGCCACACCGTAAGCAGATCAGCTTGCCCGCTCTTTGCGCCCGCCACCCAAGGTCCCCCGACCTCAGCGCTTGGCAACCCCAAGTACTTGTTGGCCCCCGTAAGCTGGGTCATCTGATTGTGAAACACGGTTGAGAGAACTTCGGCATCCACCAAGACCGAATAGGTTCCGGCCTCAGGTTTTTCGACGGCTGAGATCAATTCAGCTCGCTCGGCGGCCTCACCAAAGATGCGTTTGACCGAGAGATCGCCGCGGCCTACGGCCCATTGGTGATGAAGATACTCGTCGCGACTTCCCACGGACGCTCCAAAGGCGCTCTCTAAATACAGCCTGCTCTGAGAAGAACGGTGCACCAAACCAGAGCTCAGATGCAGTTCGCGCTCGTGCACGGAAACGAAAAGCTCCGACGAACTAAAAAAGACATTGGGGCGCTTGGCCTTAAGCTCCGCGACAGTGGACTCGATCTCGCGCGTCGTCTCGGTGAGCACACGCTCGAGATCCTCTTGAACTCCCGGGTCGCAGCTCTTTCGCGACGGGACTTCGCGCGGCAGATCGCGAGGAAGCTCCCAGGCTTCGAAGTCCGTCTGCTGGGCTGCTCGAATCGCGTCATCCAATTGGGGATCCAACGCAACCGTCGTGAAGAGTTTCTTGCTGATCTCGCCTTGGCGCCCCGGCTTGGAGGGCAGATGAACCATGAGCCGGATCCGGTGATCGAGCATCGCTACTGAGCGATCCTGATCTAAGCCGACTCGCGCGCCGTCTTGCAAAAAATACCGCTCGCGACGATCGGTGTGCTCTCGCACGAGCATCCAGCCTTTGACCTCGGGCTTTGCCTTGAGGCGAGACTTCAGCTCTTCCAACGTCCAAGCTGCGCTCATCCTAAGGTCACCCCATCCATGAGCATGTAAGGCCCGCCACATCCGGCGTACACAAACTCCTTGTGGTACTTGCCGCAGCCACCAGCGTCGTTAAAAGGATAGCGAGCGGCGTCTTTTTTGGAGGACTCTGCTTCAACTTTAGACTTAGCCACGATGCGATCGAGCACATCCGGCGTGTAACCCGTCATTTGAATGTCTCCGCCCGCAGGCCCCTTAAAGAGCTTGCCCGTGCGCTTGCCTCCGCGCACTTCCTCCAAATACGAAATGCCCACCTGGATGCCCATTCCTTTGGGGTCCTCCATTCCGCCTGCCGGATGCATGGCGATGTAGCCGTCTCCCAGCTCTTTGAGCAGCTCGTCGAGCGTCTTGTCGCCTGCCGAAAAATAGGTATTGGTTTGCCGCGTGTACACGCCATTGGCCCAGCTCTCGCGCTTTCCGTTGGCGGAGCGCTGAACGCCTAAGCGCAAAGCGGACGTGAAATTGGTCATCGGCGGCTTGAGCACGCCATGATCCAAGATCACCTGCTCGCTTGCAAGCCAGCCCTCTTCGTCAAAAAAGTAGCTTCCCCAAGCAGCCGCAGATGAGGTCGCATTTCGATAGATCGCAGGATTGTTCAAGATCGTGGCATTGGCGTTGCCGACGCGCTCGCCTGTCTTGTGCAGATCCCAAGCTCGTGAACGGCCTCGCGCGCAGGTGTCGCCTTCTTGCGAATGGCCGAACGCTTCGTGCGCCAGAACTCCCGTGACGACTGGCCCAAAGATCACGCGGTAACTGCCGGGCTTAAGTCTCTCAGCGGATTTAAGCGCTGCCAGATCGATGATCTGCTGCTTGAGCTCTTCTGCGGGCGTATCGATAGCCTCCATTCCGCCCAAGCCCCCC
>JBGAWT010000176.1:0-7068 GCA_044227445.1 Bdellovibrionia bacterium
TCCGGGGTGAGCTCCGCATGCTCCCTGCGAATTGCCTCGCTTTGTGCCGTTTGAAGGGATTCTTGAGCCGATCGTGTCCAGTTTTTTGCCATGTGCCGTGCACTCCTAAGGAGAAATTGGGCGCACACGCACGATCGTCAATAGCGCGATCTTAAGAATTGGGCCTAAAAATTAGCCCTAATCCTTCAAATCCAGGAGAATCACAGTGAAGACCTCCCGCCCCTGGGGATCGCTGCGGCGCACCCTGAGCAGATAGCCCTTTTTTTCGCGAACAAGGGCGTCAAACGCCTCGACGTCACGCACCGGCTTGCGATCCACCTCTAAAATGACGTCTCCCGCGCCCAGGCCCGCCCGATCGGCAGCTCCACCCTCAAAAACGCGCGAGACGATGACTCCACGGGACTTCTCGGGAAGCCCCTGCTCACGAGCATCTCCGGAGGTGAGGTCGCGCAAGGACATACCGGTGTCGACTCCCGACTTGCGCTTCGGTGGCGTCTCTTTTTTGCGCTTTTCCGCTTCACCGCCGGCCCCGGGCCGCTGGGTGACCTTAACTTGAAAGGTCTTTTCCTTACCCTCGCGAAGGGCTTTGATCGAAACGAGCTGGCCCACGTCAACTGCGACGACCGCCCCAACTAAGTCAGAGCCGTTTCGAACGGGCTTGCCGTTCACCTCGACAATCACGTCGTAAACCTTCATCCCCGCCTTTGCGGCAGGTCCATCGCCAAAGACATGGGCAACCACCGGGGCGCGCAAATCCTTGGGAGCTTTGACGAGCTTAGCGAGATCCGGATTGAGCTCGGTGACCTGAACTCCGATAAACCCGCGCTGAACAACGCCCTTTTGCTTGAGCTGCGGAATCACTTTCTTAACGAGATTAATGGGGATGGCAAATCCTATGCCTTGCGCGCGCTGGTCAATCGCATTGTTGATGCCGATGACCTCGCCCTTGAGATTCACGAGCGGGCCGCCCGAGTTGCCGGGATTGATCGGCGCGTCGGTTTGGATGTATTTGGCTAGGGGAAATTCCGGTGCTGGCCTGCCCTTGGCGGAGATAATCCCGTGAGTCACGGAGTGTCCTTGGCCAAACGGATTGCCTACGGCCATCACGTACTCGCCCACTTCGATCCCATCCGAATCTCCAAGATTGACGGGCACCATCTCGTGCTTGGTCTTTACTCGAATGAGAGCCACATCGATTTCGGGATCGCGCCCGACGACTTCCGCATCCGTGGGTTTTTCGTCATCTGATTCGGTGATATTGATTTTGATCTCATCCGCTTCGGCCACCACGTGGTTGTTCGTCAGAATCAAACCCGAAGCGTCAATAATGAAGCCCGTTCCCAATGACATGGCTTTGGGCATGTTTTTGGGATTTTTCTTGTGCCGAGGTGTGGGGCCGTCTTCTTCTTCTTCATCCCCCTCGTCATGGGGAGCCGGTCCCATCCCGCCGCCCCCGCCTCTTCGGAAAAAATCCTCAAACATCCTTCGAAGCATGTCATCAGGAGCACCCTGAAATAGTGGGCTTTTGACCGTAGAGAGGGTTGAGATGTTAACGACCGAAGGATTCACCTTTTTTGCCAGATCTACGAAGAGCTGCTTTTCGCTCATCGTGGCGGCATGTATGGGAAACGAAAACAAAGAAAGACTCAGCGCGATCCAGACCCTCACAGCTACGCCTTCTTTCCTTGCGCGCGCTGAACCTCGATAAACCGCATGCGCGTCTCAAGCAAAAGATGCTCAAGGAGTTTTTCCTCATCGCCAGTGCGATTGCCCTTGGTCTTTTCCTTCATGAGCTCAAGCAGGTCGATGTTCTGGCGCGCGAGCTCCAAATCCACCTTCGGCGGAGCATCGTAGCCCGGAACCTGAATTCCCAGGCCCATATAGGCGGCCGAGGAGATGGAAAGAAAGAAGGTGCTCAGATCGATTTGAACGCTCATGGTCCTCCCTTGTACTGCCAAGGGAGGCGCCACTCAATACTCTAGTTCAAAAGAACGCGGGTTGAGCCGGGACCGCCAGAGGCCCATTCTAAGAACGCCTGAAGCGGCGCTTTCCAAAGAGCGACAAAGGACTCAAACCAGGACTGAGAGGTGGACTGGGGCAGGAGCGAAGGCCGCAAATCCGAAGCGCCGCCCAGGCCAAACACCCCCAAAAGCCACTCGCCGTAGGTCGCAAGCGCCGTGCCGGGAGACCGAAGGCGCGCGATTGCCATGTCCAAGGCATGTTCCCACTGAGGATCCCCCCAAACCGCAAAAAGCCCACGGCTCAGAATGATCGAACCCGCGCTACCTAAGGAGCGAATCACCCAAATTCCTGGTTGGGAGCGGTTGATCACATAAAGAGCGGGCAATTGGCCGACGACTTCCTCGGGACTGCCAGGCTTCATCTTACGAGCAAGCAAGTGCTCCAGCGTCCTGAGCTGCGCGCTCATGGCCGAATCAAGCTCGGTGATCGTGTCGAGCCTGAGCAAAAGGCTGCTCTCTTGCCAGATAGCCACTAAGAGCTGCGCGCAGAGGATAAAGGTCGCAGTAGCCACTCCAAAAAGCGCGGAGCCGACCACTACAAAGGATACCGCCCCAACGAGCAGAGGCAGAGCGGACAAAACAGTGACTCGAACAACAACAGACCGATGGGTCATCCTGTTGTTAATTTTATGGCGCCTTTGGTCGGGGTTTCAAGAGCGATTCGCGCCAAATCGTAACCTTGCTCCCGAACAAGGCCGCTGAGCTTGAGTTTGAGATCGTCTTGCCGTGCGGAGGACTTCAGCGCTTCTTCGGCCGTAATCTTTCCTTCACGAACCAGCACCTCAAGCGCCTGATTCATCGACTGCATGCGATAGTAATCGCGCGATGAATCGATGAGCTCGGGAATGCGCGAGAGTTCCCCGGCCATGATCGCCGCCTCGATCACCGGGGACTTGATCATGACTTCGCATGCCGGCATGCGGCCTGCGCCATCGGACCTAAGCACCAGCTGCTGCGAAACGATCGCAAGCAGGGTGGACGCCAACTGGATGCGTGCCTGGTTTTTTGACTCAGGCGGAAACACATCCACGATGCGCTGGATCGTTCCCACGCTGTCGTTGGTGTGAATCGTTCCAAAAACAAGGTGCCCTGTTTCGGCAGCTGTCATCGCCAGCTGGATCGTCTCGTAATCGCGCAGCTCGCCGATCATGAGCACGTCGGGGTCTTGCCTGAGTCCCGCGCGCAGAGCGGCTTTGAGGTCCAGCGTGTCGGTTCCCAACTCCCGCTGGGTGATCGTGGATTTGCGATCCTTGAAAATGAACTCGATGGGGTCCTCGATGCACAGAATGTGACCCGAGGTCGTCTCGTTCATGTGCTGGATCATCGCGGCAAGCGTCGTGGACTTGCCTGTGCCTGTCGCACCCGTGACCAAAACCAGGCCGCGCGGCTTTTCGCACAGCTCTTTGAGCACGGGCGGAAGGCCTAGCGAGTCAAACTGAGGAACGGTGAGCGGAATCATTCGAATGGCCGCAGCTAGCGAATCGCGTTGGTAAAAAACATTGCAGCGAAAACGCCCCAGATCGTTGATGCGAAACGAGAAGTCCACCTGGCGCGAGCGCTCGAGCTCTTGGCGATGCCTCTCTGCCATCACTGGAAAGATGATTTGAGCTAAGCCCTCGGGCCTGAGCTCCGGCATCTTAGCGGCTACGAGCTTTCCGTTGACTCGAAAAAGAGGTGGCCTTCCCACCTTAAGATGCAGGTCAGAGGCGTTGTACTTAGCCAACGCGCGCATGAGATAACCCATGTCCATCTCAACATTCACGACGGGCTTTAACGCTGCAGCGCCTTGACTCAAGCAGCCTCCTTGCGGGGTTGCGAGAGTTTGCTGAGCATCATGCGAATTTCGATCGCCTTGCTGGCGCTTTGCGAGATGGCAATGAGCAGATCGCGATCCGCTGGGGTGAACGTGGCCTCGCCCACGCGATTGAGCATCTCAAGCACTCCGTAGAGCCGACCACGAATCAACAAAGGAATGGCGATCAGGTTGCGCGCCTCAAACCCCAGAGCGTCGCTCAGAGACTTCAAGTGCACGGCGTTTTGATGAAGGTCATCGACGATCAACGGCACCTTCGTCTCAGCGACGTAACCGACGATTCCCTTACCGAAAGGAACTGTGAACTCCTTGATCTTGTCGGAGACCTGACCCACGCTGGCCCTAAAACGAAAAACCTGCCGTGCGTCATCTACTTCGAGCAACGAGGAGGCTTCGCACTTCACAACGCGCATGAGCGTGAGCAGGACGCTCTCGACAAAGGCCTGGTAATTGGTCCCCGCGGTAAGCAGCTGCAAAAAGCTTTCGGATGCTTGGCTGCGAGCCATCGCTCCGATCATCGCCTCAGGATCGACCAGCAGATCACTGGCCTGAGGCGCGGCTTGAACCTCTTCGAGGGTGAAGCCGGAGACCGGGTTATTTGACTCGTCGTCCTGCGGGCACATGACCTCCTTGTTCGGCTCTCGGAAACAGAAGAATTCTGGGAAAGTCTGGAGAACTGGGCGATGTTATGCCACGTACCATGGACGCAGGTCTCGGCTCCTTCTCAGACGCAGAGCGCCAGATGACCGGGTATGGGCCTGGGGCCCAAAATGATTCAATCCCCAAAGGAACCCTGGTGTACTCGGGCACGTTTAGCTCGTTTTCGACCTCCAACGCCGTGAGCGGGGGCGTGAGCGTCTACCAGACCGGAACCACCTCTTACATCGTGAGACTGGAGAGTTACTCAGGTCCTTCTGAAGCAGGCTTGCAGCTTCGCGTCATTGCTGACAGCGCGACATTAGCCACCCTCTCACTAAGGTCAGGTAGCGGAAATATGAACTACAGCGTTGGTGGGGGGACGAGCACTGACTTTCAGCAGATCTATGTCTACTCGCCCACGAGCCGTACGGATTACGCTAAAGCGGACTTGTTTAAGAAGTGAAGCGCACGATGCGCGGCACTCACCAAAATGGACTCAATTCAGCTTAGGGCAGAGAAAGCTCGTTCTTGTACTCCACGAGCTCGCGCAGATTGCGCACTTCGGCCACAAGCCACTTGCCTTGCTCATCAACCATTCTAGCCATTTTGCGCTGGGTGACCTTGGCATCATGTCCCTTGGCTTGGTCGAGATACGTCAGCTCGTAGGTGATGTTCATTTCTTCGTCCGAATTCGCACGCGACTCTTGAATCACAAGCCTGACGAACTGCCTCTTGGTCTCGATGAAGGCTTCGCGAAATTGCTCGCCGCTCCACGCGGCCAGACGCTGCTTGGCCTCACCGGTGAGGTAGCCCAGCATCGTGGCGCGATCATCTTCTGAACGCACTGCAAAACTTTGCGAGATGTAATCGCTGAGCTGCCGCTTAGGATCGCGCGGATTGGGTTTGGTGCCTGTGCAGCTCGCAGCAAGGGCAAGGACCGCAAACAAAAGTGCGACTCGGTTAAATCGATGCATGACTCTCATCATGAAAGACCTCTTGAACATCGGCAACTAGCTTCTGCCATTGCGCCTGCATTGCGGGTGTGGCGTCCACGACGCGAACCCCCACCCCCCGACCCCCCGAAAGAGCGGTTACCGGAATCACCTTAACGAGAGCCGAAGCTCCTCGAAAACCTACCTCTAAGTCACATGTTCCCTTGGCAACAAGGATCTGTCTTTTAAGCACCTCTTGGTCCGCAGCCGTACTAGCTAAAACAAAAGCCCCGCTCTCTCCTACGAGACTGACCTTGAGCGATGCCTTGGATTCGCCCAAGCCGATCCATCCGGTGGCCCCGGGCATCGCTCGCGGCGCACCCTCAAACCAACGCATCGGCGGCGAAAAATAGGGCTCAGAAAAAAGCGCCTTAAATCTGCTTCGATAAATCCAAGAGGTCGCCAAAAGGGCTAATCCAAAAAATGCTTCAGCCGGATTCTTGAACCAATAGCCCCTGGCCATCGCAATCCAGCCCCAGGCCAAGATAAAACCGGGAATCCCCCATGACACCCAACTGCGTCTTTTTCGTACCGAAATGGCTAAAAAAATCCCCATGATTAACCCCAACGCCGCGGCAGCACCGATCCAAACGAGAGGAACGCGAAACCACGCGACGCGCTGCGAGAAAACAGCGTGGGCCACGGCAAAAATCACCGTAAGAAACTGAATGCGCCAAAGCCATTTTTGAGCCGGCTGGGGTCTGAGGACTTCGATCATCGCTAATAAATAGGGTGTCATGAGTAGGTAAGGTTTCAAAGCCGCTTTTCTTGGAGCAACACGGGGGTCTGGCTTACACTTAAGGGATGGCTTTTCAGATCAACGCCAATTGCATTCGATGCGCCGCTTGCGTTTCGGAATGCCCCTCGCAATCCATCGTCGAGGGTCTTAAGCGTTTTGTGATCGATACGGACACTTGCGATGACCACCAAGCCTGCGTCACGGTTTGCCCCGTTCAAGCCATCGAGCGCGTAGGCCACTTGCTTGCTTCCGAAACAGCACCCCCTGGAGCGCTTCGATGACCGGTACGCTGAAAGTCTTGGGTGTGATGACTGGCACGTCTTGCGACGCTCTGGATGCGGCTTGCATGGAGTTTTATTCCGATGGGTGGCGTCCCCTTTGGCAAGAAAGTGCACCTTACCCACCGGAGCTTAAGAAGGCTGTGATGGCCATTCAAAAGCCCGGCTCTAAGCACTCACTGGCTCAGATGATGTCGTTGGATCGTGACCTGGGCTATTGGTACGGAACTGCGATCCACAAGATCCTGCAACTCAGGCCGACCGACCTTCGTGCCGATGTGATCGCCCTTCACGGACAAACCGTCGCACATCATCCACCTGAAGCCGGAACCCAAGGCATCGGCGGAACTTTGCAGCTCGGAAACCCTGCTCAAGTCGCTTGGGAGACGGGCCTTTCGGTGATCTCTCATTTCAGGCAAGGAGATATGGCCGCAGGTGGGCAGGGCGCGCCGCTTGTTCCCGCATTCCATAAACTCATCGAAAGCTCTTTGCCCGAACAGGGCAAAGGCGTGTCGATCCACAACATCGGTGGCATCAGCAACTTCACTTACGTTTCGACCGAAGACGAGATGCTCGCTTTTGACAC
>JBGAWT010000177.1:0-6852 GCA_044227445.1 Bdellovibrionia bacterium
CGCTTTGCCCACATGCTTCCATCATGCGATGAGGAAGTTCTTCAGGGCCCAAAACCCGCAACTTAAGAGAGTCAGCAGGGGATAAGGATTCCGCGTGGGTCCTTGGTACGAGACCGAAAAGACAGACAAAAAGCAGACTCATGAACAAAGAGGTCTTCATATGTTTTCCCCCGCAAAAGTGTACCACACAGGAAATGCTCGCCTCGTGGGGCTAACTAAATCATGACAATCAATCGCAGACTGATGAGCGCCAGCTGGTTGTAATAAGCCTCAACTCTAAAGTTCTGGCCAAAGCGCCCGCCAATGCCGATCTGCGGCCCGGTGGATGTTCCCATCCCACCAACGATGAGCGGAATTCCATAGCCTAAACCCATCTGAAAATTAAAAAGGTGAATGCCGATGCCGGGTTTTAAAACCATGCCTGCGCCTCGAATGTACTGAGTGGCGTCGACTGTGATGTTGGCCCAATCGCTCGGATCAGCGGCTACGCCCAAGCCCACGTACTCCGCTCCCGTTCCGATTTGGTAGGCCGTCAAACCCGCCCTGAAAGGACCGTTAGGGTTGAGCATCAGTCCTGCCGTGAGGCCCCAGTTGGCGTTTGTGCCCCAGAATGTTCCAGCACCGGTTGTATTCCAGATCGCGTAGTGAAAGCTCGTGCCGATAGAGAGGTTGATTGGAGAGATGAGCACGCCGATGCCCGCATTGAGAATGCCCTGGGTAAAGGGAGCGGTTGCTGTGTTCGAGAAAGTATTGAGCCCCAAACCGCCGCCTACAAAGCCATTCCCCATGTAAAGCGTTCCACCCGCGCCGACGGTGTCAAAAACGTAGGTGTTGGTCACGCCTTCGAGCAAGATCTTGAACTCTTGGTTGAAGACGAGGCCCGCAGGGTTCTCCGTGATGGAGGTGGTTGTCGAAGGCGACGCTACCCCCGCCCCGTAGGACAGTGCGTGCGGAGTTTCGAAGTCCTCCATTCCGTACGCCCAGGCGTTTGAACTTTGAACAGCTAGCGCAATGAGTAGCGAAGCAAGCATCAGTGGCTCCTCTCAAGCCTGCGCTCAGCTGCGAGCACGGTGTTTTGCAGGAGCATGGCAATGGTCGTAGGTCCCACGCCGCCTGGAACTGGGGTAAAGGCCTTGCAAACGGATTCTAGGCCTTGGGGCGAGACGTCCCCGGTGATCCGATTATCTGAATCGTGATGAATTCCGACATCAACGACCACGGCGCCCTTTTTAAAATCTGCAGCCGAAAGCAGGTGCTTCTTACCGGCCGCTACGACGACCAGATCAGCCTCTTTGGTGAGCGCCTTGAGATCAGGCGTCTTGCTATGGGCTTGAATAACGGTGGCGCTTGCTTGGGTTAGGAGCATGGCTACAGGCTTGCCCACGATGGGGCTGCGGCCAACGACGCAAGCCAGCCGCCCGCGAACAGGTATTTCGTAATGTTCAAGCAGCGCCATGATTCCGATTGGCGTGCACGGCCTTAGGCCAGGAAACCCTAAGGCGAGTCGGCCCATATTCTCGGGGTGAAAGCCGTCTACGTCTTTGTCCGGAGTAATCCAGTAGCAGAAGTCCTCCTCGCGAAAAGAAGGGGGCAGGGGGCGTTGAAGCAAGATTCCGTCGACTTTGTCATCTTTGTTGAGCTGCTCGATGACATCTCGGATCTCGCGCGGAGTGGCTTTGGATGATCGACGAATTGTCTCAGACTCTAGGCCCAGAGCGCGGGCGCGGTCGCCTTTTCTCTTCGTGTAGGTTTGGCTTGCGGGGTCCTCGCCAACGAGCACCACGGCTAAGCGAGGCACTCTTCCGAATCGGCGTTCCAGCTCCGTCACACGCTCTTGCGTGTCTCGGTCCAGCTGGTCAACAAGAGGTTTTGATATCAGGAGTTTCATCGCGTGTTGGGTAAAGTTTTCCGTATCCACCGTGTGAAATTTGCCTGTGCGGAAAATTCTGCTCAGGCTTGTGAGAGAGCCTTCCATCAAGGTAACCGAGTTCTCACGCTTTTGAAATGGCGAGCTTCCGACCTAATACTGAATAGAATTCGGTTACATACCGGAACGCGTCAATAATTCTTGGCCGCGCTAAATTTATTTTCTCTAAAGCTTAGGTTTCGGCACACCGATTGCTCTTATCCCCCTTTAGAAGGCTCCAAAGGATTTGGGGTCATGAGGGCGAAAAACGATGGCCACAGGGATGTGGACAAGCGCGGCAGGAGCGGCAGCTCAGGCCCAAAGCGTGGATGTAGTCGCCAACAACTTGGCGAATGCTGACACCATCGGATTCAAAAAAGATTTGCCTACGTTTCGCGAATACCTGACGACGGTTGAGCGCGAACACGACGCCGAGGACATTCCTCGAGGCGCATTCAAGGACAAAGACTTCTTTCCTTTAGACGGTCGCGACCAATCTTTCGTGGTTGTCGACAACACTCACACAGATTTCCGGCAGGGAAGGCTCAAGATCACTCAGGCGCCGTTGGATTTGGCGATTGAAGGTCCGGGCTTTTTTGAGGTCAGCACGCCCAACGGCGTCCGCTACACGAGACAAGGAAGTCTAAAGATGGCTATGGATGGCCGCCTAGTGACGACCGATGGGTTTCCCGTGCTCGCGGCCTCTGCTGCCGGTTCGCTTCATTAACTTGAAGGACAAGGCAGGGCACTTGGACGTTCAGTCCGATGGCACGATCTACTCGGGCGATGACATCGTGGCCAAGCTCAGCGTCGTGGAGTTCTCCGAGCCTAAGGCGCTGAGAAAGCAAGGTTCGGGGCTTTTTGAAAACAAGCTGCCCACGAACGTCGTCTCGCGCGCTACGCGAGCGCAAGTGAAGCAGGGGATGCTCGAGACTTCGAACGTGAATCCGGTCGAAGAGATGGTGAATCTCATCAAGAACAACAGGCTTTTCGAACACGACCTCAAGGCGATGAAGACCTATAACGATCTTCTAGGCCGCGAAGTCAATGACATAGGGAAATTATGATCGGCGCACTATCTACGGCAGCTACGGGACTTGAAGCACAACAGGCGAAGATCGAACAGATCTCCAACGACATGGCCAACGTCAACACGGATGGCTACAAGCGAAATCGCACTGAGTTTCACGACCTCATGTACCAAACGCTCAAAGAGCCGGGCGGTCAGTTGGGCAGCGTCGCGCAAAGCCCAGTGGGCATCCAAAAAGGATTGGGCGTCAAGGTCGCAGGCACGCCCAAGATTTTCGAACAGGGTCCAGCGCGCATGACCTATGGCGCGTATGACATGATGATCGAAGGTAAGGGCTTCTTTCAGGTTCAAAAAGGCGATGGTGGGCCGATCTACTACACTCGTGTCGGAGCGTTTCACGTCGATCCGGGCGGCCGCCTAGCCCTGACGAGCGGCGCGCGACTGCTTCCTGAGTTTCAGATTCCACCTAACGCTATGAATGTCGCGGTCAGCGGCTCGGGCGAAGTCAAGGCAACTCTCCCCGGCGGACAAGAACAGGTGCTGGGCCAAATTCCGCTGTATTCATTTATTAATGACGAAGGTTTGATGGCTCACGGCGCGGGTTTGTTCGCTGCCACGAGCGCTAGCGGCGAGCCGCTGCAAGGCAACCCAGGCGAAAACGGTTTGGGCTTGCTGCAATTAGGAGCTTTGGAAGGATCCAACGTCAACGTGGCCAATAGCATGGTGGACATGATCACCACGCAAAGGGCGTACGAGATGAACACCAAGATGCTGAGTACTGCAGACTCGATGATGCAGTCATTGGTGAACGTCAAATGACGGGGTATTGAGACAATTGAAGGGACGCTAAGTCCGAGGTCGTGAGGAGAGCAGGGGTGCTCGAATCGCGAATGAAGACCGAAGCGGCAAGGACGCTAGGAGGGCGAACTTGAAAAACGGGCGAATGCGCAGGATTGCGCTGATTTTAATGTTGGGCGTGACTTTGGGATTGATCCAAAGCGCGCTAGCTGCCGTTCCAGGAATGGAGCGCTTTGGCGAGAATCCCGGCGAAAAACTGGATGATCGTCGCATCGACGTCGAAGAACGTCTGGTTGCAGCCGTAAAAAAAGATCTCCAAAGAAAATATCCGCAAGCGAGAGTCGAGGTTTCGAGAGTCAGTCGTTGGCTCAGGGGCGCGCTACCCATGGATTTTGAGCGCATTCAGCTCTCAGGCGAGACGGGTCGCGGCGAAGTTCAATTTGAAGTCTATAGCCAAGGCGTTTCTTCCACGGGTCTTGCCTCTTACTCGGCTTGGATGCCTGTAAGGTTAGCCGTTCGCAGGCTTCAATCCGGCGAGCGCCTTAAGGCCGAAGACTTTGTCACGCAAGACGTGAGCCTTTCTTCGGGCCAAGGGTACGAGCTTCGCAATGTCCTGCTTGAATCGGACATGGCTGTGCAGGGCCTAGAGACACGCCAGCTGATTCAAGAAGGCCAGATGCTGCTTTCTACGTCGGTGCAGCGCACGCCTGATGTTCGAAGGGGCGAGGCCGTTCAGATCAAGCTTCATTCGGGCGATTTGATTCTCACGACCAGCGGCACGGCGCTTGAGCCGGGGTTTCGCTCCGAGCGCGTGCGAGTGCTTTCGACGAAGACCAAGCGCGAGCTCTCCGGTGAGCTCAAGGCTGGCGGCGTTGTTGAGGTGAAATTATGAAGAAGGCGCTTCTGATTCTTGCGCTCTTCGTGAGTGCTTCGGGTTGCTCCAAGCTTCTGGGCCAATTGCGCGCGGACCTAGATGACTATCCCGAAGAGCAAGCAGCGGCTCCAGCGAATGAGCCTACGATCGGCGGAAAGTGGTCCGAAAAAGGCCAACTCTCCGCGGATTCAAGCGTGGATCCTAGCTACTACGAGCGCAACCAGTACCCCGCTCACGCTGAGAGGGGACCGGCAAGCGCAGGCGGACCTGGCAAATCGCCAGAGCAGCAAAGCTCTTGGGTGAGCGCAGACCAAGCGGACGCGGCTCGAAGAGATCGCTATCGCTTTGCCGATGGCGAAGCGTTGGCACCTACTGCGGGGCTGCAGGCTAACGTCGCTCCCACGGTGCGGCGCCAGTACAAAAATGGCGATCGCGCGACAAAAGATGACTTTATTGACGACGGAAACGTTAAAGGCACGGGCTCGCTTTGGGCCTCCGACGGCCAGACCAACTACTTCTTCACCAAAAACAAAATTCGAGGACCGGGCGACATCGTCAATCTTACGCTCGAGCCTGCCATCGTTGGGGACATAGTGACGGAGTCCAAGCGCACGCTTTCGGTCCCAGAAATGGAAAGAGAGCTGGCTGTGATCCAAGAGCGAATCAATGCGCAGTATCTGCCTCTGATTCAAAAAGCCGAGGCTGATCTTGAAGCTAAGAAGTTGGCTGAAAAAGAAGACAAGAAAAAGAAGGACAAAGACTCGATCACGACCGTGGCGTCGGCACCTGCTGCGGGAGATCCAAGCCGAAATCCCGCGTCTGCTAATCCAAATCCGGCAAATCCTACGAACCCAAACGCAGCAAACCCTGCTGAAGCAGCCACGGCAAGCGCCGGAGCTCCCGCCTCAGGCGATTTGCTGGCCAACGAAATGGGCGCGATTCTCCCCGCGGGCGTAAAGACGACCAAGCTCGTCGTGGGTGAAAAGGATTACATCGTTCCACGCGCAGATCCCAACGACGTGAACATTGCCCCGCAGCTTGAGATCAAGGGCGGCGACACGATGATGACTGAGATCACGGAGCGCTATCCTAACGGCAACTACAAGATTCGCGGCATTAAGAAGATCAATTTTAAAGGCGGTCCGCCCCGCTTCATGCAGATCACGGGAATCGTGAAGGGCACGGACATTACGGAAGACGACAACACCTCTTCGGGGAAACTCTATGAATATCGGGTCGAAGGCCTTCGTTAGCAGCGTGCTTTTGAGCAAGCGCAGGGTCGTGCTTTTCTTCATGCTGGCCTTAGGCATCGTGGCGCTCTTTCCATGGCAAAGCGACGCGGCTAGGCTCAAGGACATCGCCACCGTAAAAGGTGTGCGCGAGAATATCTTGATTGGCTACGGCATCGTCGTGGGCTTAAAGGGCACGGGCGACTCGTCAGCTGACATCACAGGGCAATCGCTTTTCAGGCTCTTTAATAAGCTGGGCTTAGAGGTCCAAGGCAATGCCGTCAAATCCAAGAACGCAGCTGCCGTGATCGTCACGGCTAAGCTTCCTCCGTTTGCGCGAGTCGTCAATCGGCTGGACGTGTCCGTGAGCTCTATCGGCGACTCGGGCTCGCTCGAAGGCGGCATTCTGCTCGTCACGCCTTTGCGAGCAGGCGATCAAAACGTTTATGCCGTCGCTCAGGGACCGGTAAGCATTGGCGCGATCGCAGACGGTTCGACCAAGAACTTTCCTACAGTGGGGCGGGTGATCAGCGGCGCGACGATCGAGAAAGACGTCGATACGAACTTCTCCGGGAAAAAGAACTTCCGCTTGGCGCTGCATAATCCGGATTTCACGACTTCCGCACGCCTGGCCACGCTCATTAATGGTGAGTTAGGCGGGAAGTACGCCAACGCGCGCGATAGCGGCACGATCGACGTGGTGGTTCCCTACAATTACGACGGCAAGACGGTTGAGTTGCTGGCGATCCTAGAGAACCTTCAAGTCATCGTCGACTCGGGAGCCAAGGTCGTTCTCAACGAACGCACCGGCACCATCGTCATGGGCGAGAAGATCAACATTCTGCCTGTGGCCATCGCGCATGGGGATCTTGCCATCGAGATCAAGGGCGCGCCTAAGGGCACAAAGCCAGAGCGCGTAGCGGAGCTCAAGGCCTCGTCCGCGAGCGTTTCGGATTTGGTTAAGGCGCTCAACGCGCTGGGAGTTCAACCCAAGGACCTGACTGCGATCTTCCAA
>JBGAWT010000178.1:0-6715 GCA_044227445.1 Bdellovibrionia bacterium
GGCAATGGTACTGGCTGCTGAGCGCCCACCAAACGATCCACTATGTGCAAGCGAAAGCGATCTCCAAAGGACTGCTTCCCTCTTGACTCTCTCCCGGATCAAACGCGATCCTAATTGCCGATGAAAACCTTCAGCACCTCTCGCGAAATCTCAGCGACTCCCGAGCAAATCTTCGCCGCCATCAGCAACCCAGAGCGACTGGCACGTTGGTGGGGGCCGGCGGGGTTTAGCAGCACCTTCACTCTTTGCGAGTTCAAGCCAGGCGGGCGCTGGTCTTTTGTCTTGCACGGACCGGACGGCAAGAACTATCCCAACGAAAACATCTTTGCTGAAATCGACTCACCCAAAAAGGTCGTTATCCGGCACGTCGTAGGTCACAAATTTAGTCTCACCATCGAGCTCACCGCGTCAGCCAAAGGTACTCGGCTCACTTGGGATCAGGCTTTTGAGAATGCCGACGAAGCCAAGCGCATCGAGCACATCGTCGTTCCTTCCAACGAGCAAAACTTGGATCGACTGGAAGCCGAACTCGCGCGCGGGGCGTAACGCGACTAGCTTGCTTCGACGTACTTTTTGAAGTTGTTCAAGATGGCCTGCCAGCCGCCTTTTTGCATTTCTTCGGAGTTCTCTTTTTCGGCATCAAAAACGGTCGACACTTTGGTCTTATCCCCAAGGCTCGTAAAATCAGTGGTGGCCTGTCTCCCATCGCCCATGGTGTAGGTCAGCCTCTTTTGAGGAATGACTTCATCGTAAATGGCCTCAAACTCAAAACCGAAGCTTCCGTCCTTGGCTGGGATCGTCCTTTTTGGGTATTTATCTATCCATAAGCCCTGATCCAAAAATCTCAAAGCGACTTGCACATATTTGCGGCGCGTCATCCCTCGATAAGCATTTCATTTCGAACATTTACCCACCGATAAGAAGGCGATGATCTCTGCCTTGAGGCGTACTCAATTTGCGCAAGGAATCGCGGTGCTCTTCGCGCTGTGCTTCACCCTCAGCGCACAAGCCGATCCTCCCGTTCACCTCGTGACGGAACAGGAACTCACGCAGAAAAAAGACACGGAACTCGCCAAGTACGTAACGGAGTCGAAGATCGATTTGTTGGACCCCGACAGGCACCCTTCTGTCGGTGTCGCCATGCAAAAGACGCGAGCTCTGTTAGGCCAGATGTTTTTGCCGATAGACGGAGATGCCCCCTTTCATCTGATTTTTTCCCCAAATATGAGCGTCAACGCGAGCTTCGCGAAGCTTAAGAACGGCGAGCGGGTCGTGACCTTGACCCTAGGTTTGCTGAACTTCTGCGAGTCTGACGACGAGATAGCTTTTGCCCTCGGGCACGAGCTGGAACACGGCCCATCGGAGCTTCAAGAAGCCATCAACAGAAACCGCTATCGCGACAACCGAGAATTTCTAGAAGCGCTTCAAAGAGCCGTTGAGAACGAAGCGGACGTCAAATCGGTGGTCCGCCGCGTTCGAAAGCCCGGCCTCAACCCTTACGCATCGATCCGGATGCTCAATCGCCTGGCCATCAAGTATCCCGACTCCGCACCTATCTCCCACACCACGTCCAACTCTCGGGCGGATGCCGTGGGCGCTGCCTTGGCATACCAAAGAAAAGAGCTCGGCGATCGGATCGTCGCGGATGACCCGGCGACCTTCAAGCACGAGATCCTAGGTCCATTGAAGTCCGAGTTCCTGGACGCCCCCGTGTTCATGCAGCAACAAAACGCCGCACTAGAGAAAATCTACGCAGGCATTCCTGGAATTTTCGATAGCTACTACATCGACGTGCGCGACGACGCACACTACGCAAGGCAGATCGGAAAGGCCTTCGAATGGGAAGGCCATGCACGCATGAGTCGAATTCGCGGCCTGTTTGAAGGAAAGCTCTCGCCTCGCGAGTTTGATGCGATTCAGATGAAACTCAACCTCGCGCTCGATGCAGAGATGCAAAAATCCCGCTCCACGATCCTAGGCGATAACTTCAAGCCCCAGAGCGCCGAGCAGTTTGCGGCCCTCCAAGCCGAGTCCTTCGTTCTGAACAAGTATCCGGGATCGGGATATGGCTTAGAGAAACTCGAAGACAATGTTCAGCAAGCCGAGTATCGGGTGCGGCGGGACAGATACAATCTCGCAAACGCCACCACGAAAGACGCAAAGCAAGAGGCTCAATCCCTCCTGCTTCAATCGGAAAAAAAACTGGCGCAAGCAAAAGAGGATTTTGAATACCGCCTGAGCCTGTACGACGACAAAGTCCCAGCGCTTCTGGACAAGCTTCATTCCATACGCAGTACTTCACGCCAAACGGGTCTACACGAGACGCTTCAAGAGATCGAGGAGCGCCAACTGGGGTACGGTCCCCTACGCGCTCGCGACCGGCAGCGAACCCGAGATCTGTACCAGAGCGATCTCACGCCCCTATTTACCAAAGGCAAAGACCTCCAGAACCTGTGGGAAGTGCTCGGCATGATTTCGATGGAAGCGCCCGATGTGCTCAAGGGCAAGCACAAGGAGGTTCTACGCGGAATCCTGCAAATCACGAAAAATCACATCGCTCGCGAAGCCACATCCAAGAACCCGTACGACCGAATTGAATCCAGCATGCTTTCTCGATTTTGGGGAGGAGAGGACACCAACTACGGGGACTCCGAGTATCGAAAGATGCTAGAGCGCTTCTGCATCGAATCCCCAGAGGAGGGGCACCAGTGGTTTCGCGAATACTGGGGAACGCTCTTAGATCGTGCGCACACTCAGAATGACCTCGAAGCCATCCTCATCGACATCAAGCCCATGAAACTCGGGAAGTACTCCACGGTCGCCGACAAGGGTTCGGGTAACCTGATCTTCACTCCTGAATTTGCGCGCGAAATCTTCACGCCGGAGTTGATGGAGCGGTACATCTTAAAGCTGGCGGCAATCACCTCCGCAGAGTTCTCTTCAAAGAATCAGAATGCCAACCCGAGCAACAGAGCTCAGCGCTATGCCGAGCAAATCGGCACCCTGGCTAAATCCGGAAACCTGGAAAAAGCGTTCTCCCGACCCGCCGTGGTCAAAGCTCACAAGTCTTTGCTCCATAAATATGCAGAGCTCCTTACGAAGACCGGCCGCCTCAGCCCATCAGAGGCAGAAGCAGCGCTTTTCCTAAGAACTCCCGAGCTCTTTTCTGCTCTTCCAGCCAAAAACCGACCCACGTTTCAAAAAGCAGTGCAGATCCTAGCGAAGGTCAGCAACAAAAACGCCGTCCTCGATGGCCTCATTCCCTATGGCACCCTGCACGACACGTATTTTTCCAGTCTAACCACACAAGAGTGGACTCAAACTCTCCTGAAGCTCAAGGGACTCATCTCCTACCACAGAGCCTTTGATTCTTTGGGCAAGGAGCTACCCTGGAAATTTATCTCAGAGCTCCTGAGCATCTACTCGGAACTAGAAAAATTAGGAGTCCACCAAAACCCCGAGGTCTTCAAGATCGCCACGCAGGTGCTAAATTTCTTTAACCCCGGCACCCTCGAACGACTATCTGCCCCAGAAAAGACCGCTTACCTCTCCAAGCGCGATGCGCTGTACACGACGAGTTTTGATCGCACACTTGCAAGACACTCCAAGCTGCCAAAATATGAGGCGATCGAAGCCGCATTCGGTGAGCAATATCAAGTTTTTCAAACTTGGGGCGGGATGAAGGATCTCATCGAGTCCTGGTATCCCAAAGATCCCGTTGAGCGCCTTCAGTACTTCAATGCCCATTATCGCGGCCTGAGAAAGGTCTTTAAGGGAGATTCGCAATCGATGCGATTTTCGGGTGGCTTCCCGGACACGGAAAAGTTCCTCGATAGCGTCCTCGCTCAAATTCGAACAGGAAAGCTCAAAGACGCCTCACCGGAGCTCATGGTCGACACCTTTGATAACCTCGGTAAGCTAACTTGGGTCTCGGCCAAGATGGACGACCTGTTTGCGGAAGTCTGGAAGCGAACCGAAGGACATCCGGCGCGCGAGCGCTTTAGAGCGCCCGAGTTTGTCCGGCGCCTGATGTTCGATGATCACAAAAAGACCCTAGCCCTCTGGCAGCTGGAGCGCGAATTCGAGATCTCCTCAAAGGGTCAGTTGATGCGGAAGCAGCGCTCGGCGCTTCCTACTCCCCAGCAGATGCGAAGCGAGATCACTAAGATCCGTGACTTCGTAGACCTGCAGTTTGAAAATCCGTCGGGACAAAAAAACGACGTGCTCGAGTTTGTCGAAAACAACCTCATCACCAACGACGCTGAAACCGCCCATTTCAAGGAACGCAAACTGAGGCTCGAGAACTGGCATCAGTCTCGAAAGCTTGTCTTCCTCGATTCCTTCGACCAACTGAACCACTACCTGCAAAGCAACTTCGATCGCTTGGACCTTATTCGCTATGTCATCGGCGTCCAAGACGAAGTGCCACGATTTATCCAACGGGGTAACACGACCTTCGCCACAGACGAAAACGTGGCCAAGCTTCGCCATCTATTTGTTACCAACGACATCTATGTCCGTACCTGGCTCATGCAGCCGCTGCTCAATCAACGCTTCGGGATCCTAAGCGAACCCGCCATCTATGAGGAGCTTGTTGCGCTCATCTTGGGCGACCGCGCTAAGGACCCCGTATTTAGGAAGCTCTTTGACGCCTACATCAAGTCAGTGCCCGAGTCCGAGGCCAAGCTCATCATCGGCCGAATCCTGGGCTCCTTTGCCGACAGCCGCCAGCGCAAGGCTTCGATCAAGGTCATCCTAGAGGCCATGGGCCCCTTTGGAATCAAAGCCGGGCAATTTCTGCGCACGAGCGGACTGGTAGGACCAGAGCTCAGAGCCGAGCTGGATGGATTCTTCAACCGAGCTTTGCAGCCCAATCGAGATGAGGTGTTCGCTCGACTCAAGAAGGCTTTTGGAGAGAACTTCGTGAGGTCCACGAACATCTGGGAAGTCGTGGGTTCGGGATCCATCAATTTTGTCGTCTTGGCGGAGGTTAAGGACCCGGCTAGCGGACGCATCCGAAGCGTCGTGGTCAGGCTGCTCAGAGACCATGTCGAAGGCAAGCTCGCTAACGAAAACGAGATCTGGGAAAAAGCCATCGCCGAGCTACGCAAAGACCCCGATGCCGCAACCCGAAGGCTGGCTGAGGGCGCCGAAGAAGCGCGCAAACACACCTACTCGACCCTAGGTCCAGGCGGCGCAGAGCTCGACCTGCAGATCGAGCTCGCCGCACATCCCGATGCACAGGAATCGTACGCCCGGAAAAACACTAAATCCGGATTCGCTATCGAAGTCTCAAGGCCGGATGCGCACGCTCAAAAGCTTGTTGTTGAGTCCGAGCAGTCCAGAACCTCAGTTTACGAGTTCGTTCCGAGCACGGATTTGGTGCACGTGCCAAAAGAACTCCAAAAGAAGATCGCCATGGATCTGGTGGAGTCTGAGCTTCGTGCGATCTTTGTGAAGGGGATCTTTGACCCCGATGGTCACCCCGGCAATTGGCTCATCGATCTGCATGGCAAACGACTCGTGAGAATCGACTATGGCCAACTCCACCGCTTGCCCCCGCAAGACGTCAATTCGCTCAAGCGCATCTACGCCGCGCTCTTGCAGCCCTCGATCGGAAAAAAAGAAGTCCAGGCGCTTACCGAAGAAATATCGAAGCTCTTTGAGATCGACGGCCCCACTCCCGACATCCGATCCGCTCTCATGCACATCGTCCAAGGCGGAGGACTACCGGACTTCAAATCCCCCCATGAGCGGATCTTGTTCTTTCGTGAGGCGCTCGAGTCATACTACCGCGGCTCAAAACCCCCCGTCCGCGTGCGCATCACTCCGGCTGCGCAAAAAATTCTGGCTTCCATATCGCGGGTATCGATTTACCGGGAACAAATCGGCGACTCTGCCTACCTCTCGATTTTGCTCGAATCGCTCGGCGTCAACCAAACCGAGTTCTTCGGGCAGCTAGCGACCAGGGAGCTCTCGACCTCGGTCTCTAAGGCTTGGAAATTCGTCACTGGCTGCGTCAAACGCGCTCTAAGGATCGAGCAAGGGCGTAAGTAAATCTCCCGCTAGTTCGTTGCTTCCGTTGCACGGCAGACATATAAACTCTCCGAATATATGGAACGCGCTCTCAAACAGCTTACCAATTCCCTTCTGATCTTAGCTGGCATCCTGTGTGCTGCGATGGGGCTTAAGGGCTTCTTGCTTTCCAGCGGATTTATCGACGGCGGCGTCACAGGCGTTTCGATGCTGCTGACCAAGACGACGCGCCTTCCGTTGGCCGTGTGCCTACCGCTTGTGAACCTTCCGTTCATTCTCGTGGGATATCGAAGCTTGGGCCTAGGCTTCGCCGTTCGTAGCGCGCTGGGCATCAGTGGCCTTGCTCTTGCTTTGACTTTCGTTCCGTTTCCCGACGTGACGCCTGACCTCGTGCTCACCGCTTTGTTTGGCGGGTTTTTCATCGGCGCGGGAATCGGCCTAGCCATCCGCGGCGGCGCTGTGCTTGACGGCACGGAGATCGCGGCCCTGCTCATCAGCAAGCGAAGCCACCTCTTTAAGGTCGGGGACGTGATCTTGGGATTCAATATCCTGCTCTTCATCACTGCGATTGCCATATTGGGAGTGCAGCCGGCGCTGTACTCGATCCTCACCTACTTGGCCGCTGCACGCACATTGGACTTCGTCGTTTACGGTCTCGAAGAATTCATGGCCATTACGA
>JBGAWT010000179.1:0-6687 GCA_044227445.1 Bdellovibrionia bacterium
TCATGGAGCTCAAGGGAGAGAACCCTTTTAAGGTTAGGGCATTCGAAAAAGCTCAGACGGCACTCGAAGGCCAAAAGGATCTGGTTGAGCGCGCTCGCGAAGGGACTTTGACCGAGCTTGCCGGCATCGGCAAAGGCATCAGCGAGGTTCTGACCGAGTTCCTGCTACAGGGAACTTCGAAGGTTCGCGAAGAGCTGCGCGCTTCCATTCCGCCGGGCCTTGAAGAACTCACCCAAATTCGAGGGCTTGGCCCCAAGAAGGCGATGCTGCTCATCGATGAGTTAGGCATTCGTACGTTGGGCGAGCTCGAATACGCTTGCCGCGAAAACCGACTGCTCAAGCTCACGGGGTTTGGCGAGAAGCTTCAGGCCAAGATTCTAGAGGGCATTCAATTTTTGCGCGCCTCTCAAGGCCAGGTTCGCCTAGGGGATGTCGATGCGCTAGCTGACGAGATTTTAAAGAAGCTTCAAAAGGATTTTGATCGCGCTGAGCCTGTCGGGGAGCTGCGCAGGCGACGCGAGACGCTCACCGAGCTTGCGTTCTTGGTCGAGGGCAAAGGCACTTGGAAATGGAAGGGCGCTGAACCTCCCGTTCCTTTGCGCGTGGAGTTCTCGCGGGAGTTTGATTCGGATCTGTTGAAGCTCACAGGCTCTGACGAGCACCTGAAGGCTCTGGGGGCCCGCGCTGGGGAGAGCGAGAAGGCTGCTTATGCGCGCGCGGGTGTGGAGTGGATGCCGCCAGAGTGCCGGGAGACGGGTGCGGAGCTGGAGTGGGCGCGCAAGGGCGGCTTGGAAGAGCTTGTCTCCGAGAGCGATATCAAGGGCGTGTTTCACGTGCACACGACGCGATCGGATGGCGCTGCCTCTCTTGAGCAGATGGTGAGCGCCGCTTCGGAGGCAGGTTATTCGTATATCGGGATTTCGGATCACAGCCAGTCGGCGTTTTACGCGCAAGGACTTAAAGACAAAGACTTGCTTGAGCAGGAAAAAGAAATTCGCACGGTTCAAAAAAAATTTCCGGGCGTGAAGATCTTCTTTGGCGTGGAGAGCGACATTTTGGCCGATGGAGCGCTAGATTACGCGCCAGGTGTCTTGGATCGTTTTGATTTCGTGATCGCTTCCATTCACTCTCGATTCGAGATGGATGGCGAAACCATTACGAAGCGCGTACTCGAAGCCGTGAAGCATCCTCGCACGACGATGCTAGGACACCCCACGGGCCGATTGCTCTTAGGCCGTAAAGGCTACGAGCTAGATGTCGCGCGCGTGATCGCTGAGGCCGCTCGCCGTAAAGTCGCCATGGAGATCAACTCACACCCGCAGCGCTTGGATCTGGATTGGCGGTGGGGACCTGAGCTTCGAAAGCACGGAGCCTGGGTGAGCATCAACCCCGATGCCCACGAGATCGCGGGCCTGGCGGATACTCGCTTTGGTGTGACCGTGGCTCGCAAGGCACTGCTCCCGCGCACGCGAGTGCTCAATGCGCTGGATGCGGCTGGAGTCGGAAAATGGCTGGCCTCGCGCCATGGCTAAGCTCAAGGAGTCGCTTGAGCAAAAGCGGGCTCGGATGGGGCGAATCCTGCGGGTTTTTAAGAGGACCTACCCCGATGCGCGCTGCAGCCTCAATTACTCCAATCCGTTTGAACTTCTGATCTCAACGATTCTCTCTGCCCAGAGCACAGACAAGGGCGTTAATCTGGCTACACCGGAATTGTTTAAGCGATTTCCGGATGCTCGGGCCATGGCCGCTGCCGATGTGACTGAGATCGAGCGGCTGATCAAGACGACGGGGTTTTACAAAACCAAAGCTAAATCTCTTTTGGAGACCTCGTGTGCGCTCGTTGAGAAGCACGGCGGAGAGGTACCCCGGACTCTGGAGTCTTTGGTGGAGCTCAGGGGCGTGGGTCGAAAGACGGCCAATGTCGTCCTGGGCAATGCATACGGCATTCCTGGCTTGGTCGTAGACACCCATGTGGGGCGTCTCACGAGACGGATGGGCTTTACGCGAGCCACCGACCCCGTGAAGGTCGAAGGCGAGATGATGCCCATCGTTCCGCGCGAGGATTGGACGATTTTTAGCCATCTATTGATCTTTCACGGCCGCGCCCGCTGCCAGGCCCGAAAGCCGGATTGCGCAGGGTGCGAGATCCAGGCGGATTGCCCTCGGGTGGGGGTATAAAACGGCCTTTCGAATCAAGGCAGTCTATGGTACCTGACCGTCTGTGTTTGGTATTAGAATTCTCTTACTTTCTGCACTTTTAGCCGGCACGGCTTGGGCTGGCGACGATGTCGTTGGACCCAAAGACACCTCGACGCGGGCGAAGAACGTCCTTCCTTTGAATCGGGAATGCGAACGCTTGCTCGAGAACGATGCCACGCTTTCGGATCGCTTTGATGATTATGTAGCCAAGCTCAAGGCTTTTTTCGTCAAGCCGCGGAGCCCAGAGGAGAGAAGAGCGGGCTTTAGCTTCATTCGAGGCGAAGGTCAGCCCGCGGCTGTAAAGCCAGCAGCTCCGGCTCAGCCGCCGATCATCTACTCCTCAAACGGGTTAACCGAAGGGGCGTGGCTGACGCAGGATCACTACGACTTGATCATGTACCTTCTATCGACGTTTAGGCTCGAAGGGTCTTTGACGCGTGGTTTTTCGACGGACCGAACTTCAGATAGCGGGCCTGTTTTCCTCAGTGCGCGAGTTTGGAAGATCTACAACCGAGCTGTTTCGATGTCCCAGCGTGATCCCCGCGGAACCAAGCTCGACAAGTATCTGTCCTATCTTTGGTTCGAAAAAGCGATCGAGGAGGCTGAGCTCTTTGATTCGCGCGAATTGACGGTCGAAGCTTTCAAGCTTGCTGTGGCTGAGGTTCAGCCCTTTTCTCACCGCCGGCTCTATTTTACCAACCTCATCCAAGCCGCCGCGCAGCGCGTGGATACTGAACCACAAGCCGGGTTGCCTCAATCATCGCCCGGTGGTAGTCAAGAGCGATGACCCCAGAACAGCTCCAGAAGCGCCTCGAGAGCCTCGCCCCGGGAACCGAATGCCAGGTCATGGATCTCACCGGAACGCAGGATCACTACCAAGTCGTGGTCGTCTCGCCCGCCTTTGCTGGCAAGATGATGATCGAGCAGCATCGGATGGTCATGGGCTTGGTTAAAACCGAAGTGGATTCGGGCGAAGTGCACGCGCTAACGATGCGGACCTTCACGCCTGAGCAGTACGCAAAACTTTAAGGAGAACGAAAATGTCCCACCCCCTTTCCCCCAAGATCGATGAATTGGTCAAAGCCAACAAGGTCATGATTTTCATGAAGGGCACGCCGCAATTTCCACAGTGCGGGTTTTCTTCGCGCGCTGTGCAAGTGTTGAAGGCCGCAGGCGCTGCTCAGTTGGGCTCGTTTGACGTCTTGAGCGACGACCCGATGTGGGATGCGCTTGAGGATTACACCAAGTGGCCGACCGTGCCGCAGATCTTCGTTAACGGCCAGTTCATCGGCGGTTGCGACATCGTCACTGAGATGCACGAGCGCGGCGAGCTGCAAAAACTGATCGGGTAGTTTTGGCCCGCAGTTTGAGGCTGAATTTCAAGGCAGCTCACTTGAATAGTGTTCCTTTTTTTCAGAGGAACACTCGTAATACTTCCGCATTGATTATTAATCTGGAAATGCAGAGTCTCGACCCATGATGGCGAATTCGGATAAGGGTCTACGCGCCTTATTGACTAAAGAGCTTCAAGCCAGGAAGTTTCGCAATCCCCGGTATTCGTTGCGAGCATTCAGTCGAGATTTGAAGCTGAGTCCCGCGATCCTCTCTGAAGCCTTGTCGGGAAAACGCGTTCCTACCCCTGCGACCACAAAAAGGATCGCTCAGGCCCTATCTCTCGATGAGACTGCGCTACGCATTTTGATCGAAGAGTCCAGGCGCGGAAAAAGCCTCAAGCGCGAAGCCCAGCGCGCCAGATTGGTTTCGGCCAGCGAGTTCAATGTCATCTCGGATTGGTATTTCTTGGCCATCTTGAACCTGGCGAATGTCCCCGGTGAAAAGAGTCACATCGATCATCTGGCTTCTCGGTTAGGTCTGTCTGAGCAAGTCGTTTCCAAGGCTTTGAGCGTGCTTACCGAGCTCGGGATGATTCGCATTCGGGACGGTATTTTGGAGAGGACCACCGCGCCGCTTGTAACTGCAAATGACATACCGTCGGAGGCGATCCGAAAATACCACCGCAAGAACCTTGAGCTTGCCTCGCGCGCTATCGGTGAAGTTGATGTCAGCCTGCGAGAGTTCTCCGCAGTGACCCTGGCGTTCGATCCATCGCAGATAGATTTTGCAAAGAAGCTCATCCGAAAGTTCAAAGAGAAGTTCGGGATCGTGTGTTCGCAGCGAGGAACCTCCGAGGAGGTTTACACGCTCGCGATCCAGTTCTTCCCGGTAACTCGCAAGTCTTCAAAACAACGAGGCTAGATATGATGCTGCTTACTCTGATGATGATGTTGGTTTCGGGCTCCGAAGCTGTGGCAAGCGGAGATCGCGACGGCGTAGGGAACGGCGGAGGGGTTTGGGTGTGTCGAGATGCCCGCCGCAACATCATTTGGGCTGAGGTGGTGGATCTATTCGAAGCGCGAGAAGAGTTTGGTTTGACTCCGCTTGAAGAGAATAACGAGCTTTCGATACAGGTTTGGATTCAAGCGGCTGCCTTTAAGGTCATGCTCTCAGATAGCAGTTTCTATGAGCGCTTCTTATCGCACTCGTTGACCACGTACATGAGCGAGCAGATGATTTTCGATAAGCTGCCTTTGATCGCAGACGCACATCTAAGGGTAACGCCTCAACCTACGACCTGCGCTGGGACTATCGAGTATGAACAGGGCGCCGTGTATACCCACGCTGGGTCGGTGTGGCTGAATCTTGAGATCTGGGCCCATCTCTCTACAAAGAGCGTGGCTGCTCTCTACGTTCACGAGATTCTTTACGCGGCTTTTCGGGAGTTTGCCGGAGATACCGATTCGGATCGAACGCGGCGTATCGTAGGGCTGTTGTTTTCGGAAGCGGGCATCACCGGGCCCTACCCAGCCAGTGCGTTTGGCGTAGATCCCACCTGGTTTGCGAAAGAATCGCCGCTGAAGCGATAAAGTGGCTCAGTCTGCAGCCCGAAACGGACTGCTTCAGAAGCTGACTCAAACTGAAATCTCAAACTCAAACTGTGTCGTTAGCGCATCGGGTTGATGGCGCGCGCCTTGTGCTTGCGCGAGCGCGTGCGAGCAACCTTGTGCTTCTGAGGGGATTTGTCCGTTTTGCGCTTGGTAGCGAGGTCACGGGCGGTCTTGCGATGCTTGATGCTGAGTCTTCTTGCCATAGTGGGGAGGAGCTACCACAGCGGCCCCCGGGATTTCAATTCGAAAGGTGAGCCGCCTTGCTTTGTTTGCGGTATACCCAGGTGCATGGCCACTGACCGCCCCAAAGACAAGCTCTCGCGAATTAAAAGCGGGCTGTTGAGCCGGGGCATGGCCATGACCCGTGTAGCGGTCGGAGCAGGCGCTCGCGTCGCTGGAACCGCGATTAGCTCCGTGTTTGCCGACGAAGACGAGCGCGCCGAGAAGCTCAAGAAGCTGCTTATCGACAATGCCCAGCGCCTCACCACTGAGTTAGGCCAGCTCAAAGGCAGCCTCATGAAGGTGGGCCAGATCCTCTCAAGCATCGGCGAGCAGTTCCTACCACCCGAAGCGGTGCGCGTACTCAAGACGCTGCAGAGCGATTCGCCTCCGCTGCAGTGGTCGGAGATCGAAAAAGTATTGGTAGCCGAGCTTGGCCGCGAAAAACTCGCGCTGCTTGAGATCGAAACGGAGCCGGCTGCTTCGGCATCGTTAGGTCAGGTGCATCGTGCGCGGCGGCGCTCCGATGGCGCGCTCATGGCGTTGAAAATACAGTACCCAGGGGTGGACAAGGCGATCGATGGGGATCTCAAGACTCTCAAGACACTTTTGAGTTTTGCGAGCCTGCTTCCCAAGGGCCCAAATTACGATGATCTTTTTTCGCAGGTGAAGACGATCCTGCTCCAGGAGACGGATTACATTCAGGAAGCGAAAGCGACGCGCGATTTTGCCGCTTGGCTTAAGGACGACGCGCGCTACCGAGTGCCGCAGGTATTTGACGAGTTTTCCACGCGTCGGGTGCTGGCGACCTCCTGGGAAGATGGCTTGCTCGTGGATTCGGCCGAAGTCGCTGCGTTATCGCAGGAGCGGCGCAATGGCTTGTGCGAAGCGTTCTTGGATCTTTATTTTAGGGAGCTCTTTGAGTTCCGAGCGATCCAAAGCGACGCGCATTTTGGCAACTACCGAGTGAGACTCGGCATGGATGGCGCTCCGGACCAGCTCGTGCTCTTTGACTTCGGCGCCGTAGGTCGGATCTCCCAGTGGTTCTTGGATTCGTATGTCGAGATGACGCGCGGGATTTTCTACGGCGACGCGGCGGTGCTGAAGAACGGCGGAAAGCTTCTTGGGTTCCTTCGTGATGGCGATGAGCCCGCGCTAGGCAATCTCTTTGTCGAGTTTTGCGATTTGATCGGCGAGCCGTTTGTAGAAGTAGATCGGGTGACCCCTGAGGGGCGCCTTCTTTATGATTCTGAGGGTCGCTATGATTGGGGCCGCTCGGATTTGCCTAAGCGCGTGATTAAGAAGTTTCCTTCATTCGTAGGCG
>JBGAWT010000180.1:0-7326 GCA_044227445.1 Bdellovibrionia bacterium
TCTCGTAGCAGCAAGGCCCGTCGGCAAGAGCCCCATCTCTTTAATGAGCGCGATTCAGCCTGAATAAAGTCTAGCTACTTCTCGTAAGATCCCACGTCGCAGGTCGCGCCACTAGGCCTCGAGTATCCGCGGGTGTCGGAGAGGGTTCCACCGAGGTTGGTAAGAGTGCACGCTGCGAGCGGAACGTAGTTGATCGCTGAGGATCCCGTGTTGAGTGCGTGGTTTTGGACCGTGCCCCCGTTTAGCGCCAGAGTGGTATTGAGGCCCGTACTGGCCACAGCTACGTCGCCCGTACCCGCATTGGTCGTCCCAAAGCAATTGTCGTTCGAAACGCTATTCTTATAGATCGAGTAACCACCGTTGACCCACCAAATTGCCGCGGTGTTATCGAAGCAGTGATAGAGAGTGTTGGAATCAAAGAGGTTTGCAGTCATAGTGAGCGTCGTGCCTGCATTCGAAAGATCAACTGCTCCCGTGGGCGAGCTGTTGTTGTAAAACGTGCTGAAGCTCACCGACGAACCATTTCCTGCGCTGTAAGAAATCGCACCACCGTCACCTGTAGCGGCACTATTTCCAGAAAACGTGCAGTTCCTGCAATTGAAGGCCGACGTATTGCCCGTAATCACGCCGCCTCCGCTGGCTTGAGCTGAGTTGTTTGAGAAGGTCGTCCGAACGGCCGTCACCACTGCAGTATTCACCTGATAAATTCCGCCGCCCGAACCGTTCTGGGCCTGGTTGTTCTTGAAGGTTGAGTCCGTGATCGTCACGGTGCCTGAGTCGATGCTCATCCCGCCGCCACCGTTGCCACCGCCCTGGGAGATATTGGAATCAAATTCTGTATGGTCGATCGTGACCGTGTGATTGGGACCCGCTCCGATGTAAGCGCCCCCCGCAAAGGATGCCGCCACATTGGAGATGAACTTGACGTAGCTGATCTCCAGAGTTTTCGCGACGCCTGGAGAGAAGTAAAATCCAGCGCCACTGCCTACTGGCTCGCTTCCATCCCTCAGCGTCAAGTTGCAGAGCTTGATATTGGTATTGTTCGAGACGTCCCAAATGTACTGCGTACCGCCTCCGCTGAGGATCGAAGTATCGGTATTTACTCCGCAGGTGATCAAATCGGTTAAGCCCGCCCCCGGAGTGATCGGCGTGCCGTTCGTGTAAGTGCCAGCAGCTAAGAGAATGAGTTTCTTCCCGCCCGTGAAATTAGCCTGCGTCATAGCGGCCGGAACAGTGCAGGTTCCCCCGCCCGTCAGACAAGCTCCATCTGCTGTCGTCGTATCAGCAGCGTTACTCGTGTCGTTGACGTAGTATCCACCCATGAACAACAACTTAAGTGCGGCGGTTGTGCTGCCCGCCGAATTCGAAGCCGTGACCGTGTAGGTCGTGTAGGCCACGGGGTTGCTTGCAACTCCTGGCGAATCTACGCTCGGTGTCCCGCTAATCACCCCGGTTGACGAATTGATGGACATTCCCGTAGGGAGCGCGGGCGAAATTGAATAACTCGTCGCTGATCCACTCGTAAGTGTTGGTGAGTTTGTGGGAGCAGCGCGAAGTGTGACAAACGCGCCCGTCATGTAGGTGTAACTCAACCCGCTAGGACCCGTGGAGTTTCGCTCTCGGCCAATGAGTTCGGGAGTGCAACCTGTCAGCGCAAAAGGCAATACGACGCATGCAAGCATCATGTTTGCGTGCCCGCGTTGAAAAAGAGAAAAAATCCTCAGGGGTGAGGGGCCCACCCTATAAATATAAAAGGGTAAAGACCCTAATGAAACCGGCATATTCGTCCATGACGCATCACTCCAGAATTGTAATTTATTCAGAGACTCAGTAGCCTGCCTGGACAATGCCGCACCCTCTTACATTGCTCGCGTCCCTACTTTACGTGGCTAGCTTCACCCCCTGGAACCAGACTTGGCTGATCTGGGTCGCCTTGGTTCCGTGGCTCATCGTTCTTCACCGACAAAAGACGATTTGGCTCGCTGTTCGCGAGGGCCTATATTTTGGCTTTTTTGTAAGCCTCTTGGGCTTCTATTGGGTCGCCACGGTATTGATCCATTTCAGCGGTCTGCATTGGATTTTCGGGGTCCTTGGATTGTTCATCTATTCCTGGATAGGCCAGCCGCAACTGCCTATTTTTGCTCTGGTTTATGCGCTCCTTAATCGGTCCGGCAAACTCCAGGCGCGCTTCGCTTTTTTGTTTCTTCCCCTCGTTTACACAGCCATCGATACGCTGATTCCTAAGCTATTCGTCGATACGCTTGGGCATAGCTCCTACCACTGGGTAAGGCTGCGACAACTCGCGGATGTTGGCGGACCCGCTCTCATCACCTTCGTGATGGCTGCTGTTAACTTCGGAGCGTTTCGGGCGTGGCTGACTCGCAAAGACCGAAAACCTGCGTTCGGCCCATTGGCGGCTTCTCTTGTATTGGCTGTTTTGTCTTGGTGCTATGGGGCCTGGCGGCTTGAGGATATCCGAACCTATCTGCGCGACACAAAATCCCGAACGCTTCACGTGACAGCCATTCAGGCTAACATCGGAGACTTCGAGAAATTGGCGTCTGAACAAGGCGTGCGCGGAGCAGCCGATGACGTGCTGCGGACCTTCTTCTCTCTTTCGGACCGCGCGCTTGAGCAAACCCCGAGGCCAGACCTTGTTGTGTGGCCTGAGACCTCCTACCCTTCGACCTTCCGCACCCCGATGGCCCCGGCGGAACTAGCTCGAGATCAACGACTCGAGTCCTACGTCCGCGAGCGCCACATCTCCCTGCTCTTTGGCGGTTATGACCATCATGATGGCAAAGACCACAACGCGATGTTCCTGCTGGAGCCAGCGGCTGGCGCAAAGCCAGGCTTATCTCTACCGGGCGATCTTCAGATTTACCGCAAGAGCATCCTGCTGCTCTTTGGCGAATACATCCCTGGAGCAGAGCTCTTTCCTTGGATCAAACAGACCTTTCCGCAAGTCGGAAACTTTGGTCGCGGCCCAGGGCCTCAGGTCGTGGAGCTCAAAACGAGCCAAGGCATCGTCAGAGCAGGTCCACTGATTTGCTATGAGATCTTGTTCCCGTACTTTGTCATTCAAGCGACGCGCGGAGGCAGCGAAGTCGTTCTTAACATCACCAATGATTCGTGGTTTGGTGCGTATGGAGAGCCCTATCTTCATCTCTCTCTCAGCGTGTTTAGAGACATCGAAAGCCGCGTGCCTCAAGTTCGCGCGACAAACACAGGAATCACAGCCCTGATCGATGCCACAGGCGAGATCATCAACCCCTCTCCTTTGTTCACGCGAATGAACATTCCCATGGAAGTTCAGCTCCCATCCCAGCCCAAATGGACTCTCATGAAAGCCTGGGGAGATTGGTTCCCGAAATTCGCATTCTTCGCTTCGCTGGTCATCTTGGGGCTGTGGTGGCGGGACGACGGATTCTCCTTCAAGAAGACGCGCAGACGCTAGAAGTTTGCAGGTGTCTAAAATTTAGACGTTGTGACTCTTTTTTTAGCCCTCTTTTCGAGCCCTTGGACTCGGCATCGCATTTGCAACATCACGGTCATACCCAGCTGATGTAGATCCCGCGGTAGCTCAAGGGTTTAGAGGAGAAAGGCTTATGAAGCCTCAACACGCCATCCTACTCGCGGCGCTCGGCGCGCTCGTGATCTCAGGATGCGGAAATATCGGCTCTGGTCTCGCCTCCGGAAAACGGGTGGTGGGAAGGGGCTCGGGTCAAAGCTACGGGAACTTTGGAATGCTCAGCTTCGGGCTTCCAGCGGACTTCGCAGCCACCTACTCCTGTCCAACAGGGCTGAGCTCAAACGTCGGCCCTGTGAGCAGTGCTGACGCGAATGACGACAACTCTTTCGCTGCTTGCGCCCATAAAAGCGACGCCTTCGAGGCGGCGCTCGTGGGCGACGGAACTCAGCAAACGGTCTGCGTTTTCCCCGCAGAAGAAATCAATGGCGTGCGCTATCTCAAGCTCGACGGTACTGGAAAACCTATCTCGCTTTGCCCTACTTTCAGGCCCATGACCGGCGGCGGATCCAACTCCGGCTCGCTGGTGTCAGTCCGAGTGCGCTTTGATTGGACTAACTTCAACGCGTTTTACGTCACGAAGTCCCAGGACAAAGCAAGGATGGAGCAATGCATCCAATACTCGGCATACTACCCTTCAGCTGAACAGATGTGCCCTTTGCGCTCCTATGGCCGATTTCGCGAGTCCCGCGATGCGGTGTCCGAGCAATTGCAGCGCCAGAGCGCGCCTCCGCCCAACTCGAGCACGGGAAGATAGATCGATTATCCGCGGCCTATTGTGCCCTGAGGACTTAGTGCGAACTGCTGCGCGCAGCTCTTCTTTTTCGGCCTTGGGCTCCGAATGATCTTCGACGACCTTAGCGACCTCCGGAAACTGAGGGCGTTCGATCCGGGGCTTCTCACCGGGGCTCTTGACGTGCTGGGGGGCCCGGTAATTGGTTTCTTTCTTAGGGATCGTGACCACGAGTTCATCGCCGATGAACTCCTTGCGAAGCTCTCGCGCATGTACAGGCCAGGATAGCGGAATGGTCTCGGTGTAAGCCTGATGCCCCGAGGAGGTATTGATTGATCCGTCGGGATTGACGACCTTTTCATTGGAAGCGCGGTATCCGGCCAAGACAAGTGATTCGCCCTTGATTGAAACCGAGAAGCCTTTTTGCTCGTGCTCAGGCACTCGAGCTCTCAGCACGTAAGCATCCCCTCGGTCATGTAGGTACGCGTTGATTTTTCGCATGCGATAAAAGGATCGTGCTGGCGAGAGGCGTAAGCGTCGATCCGTTGGAGCCGTATCTGAACGAAGATTTTTTAGCTTCTCGGCGCTGCGATTGATGACTTCTTCCATGCGCTCTTGGCCCGCGTCCAAGGCATGCTTGTATTGATCGTTGAACTTCTCTTCGGCCGACATCTTTGCCGCGTGAGTGGACTGGCGCAGGTCCTCGACTTCTTTGGCATAAGTCTTATTGAGCGATTCGAGCCGCTCTTCACCTTGTTCTTTGACGTGGTTGTAGCCGACCTTTTGCTCCGTCTTAAGCTGCTCTTCGGCCATCTGAGCCGCTACTCGCTCATGGTACTGCGCGCGATCATGCTGGACCTTGATCTCATCCAGTGTTTGCTTGCCATCGCGCTCGGATTTGTAAACTGCGTCGCGATAGTGATTTTCAAGCTCGCTCTTCGCCCGCTCGCCCTCTTTGCGCACCTTGCGAAGCTCGTCATTCTGATGCTTCTTGAGATCGCGCATCGCCTCATAACCCTTCATACGCTCTTGCTCGAGCGAGTTCTGTTCCTGCGCGTTTTGCTTTTCGTACTGCCTCTCGTAGTTATCGCGAGCTTCCTCGATGCGCTGGTCTGCGGAGCGCTGAGCTTCGGCTATGTGCCTTTCGGCCTCTTGAATCCGACGACTGGCATCGCGCTCTGCTGCCGTAGCGCGAGATTCGGGCGTATCAGATGCTCGCTGCGTGCGAATCGGATCTCTCATCCCAGCTAAGGCCTGAGTGGAGGGGCCGATTGGAGCAGCCATCAGTGCTTCGCCTTCTTGGACGTGCGTTCGAGCAAGTCGTTCTCGACGATGGAAAGATAGGTCTGAATCACGATCTCGCGCGAACCCTTATCGAGGCGGTCTAGGTAAGCGCGCTTTTGAGCCAGCGTCGGAAGCGCCAAAATGCGCTCCACATGAGGCTCCGCTTCGTAGGCGTTTTCTTCGGTCATGGGAAAGCGCGAAAATCTCGCTACTGCGGCGCGAATCGCATCGACATCGAACAAGATGTGATTGCCGTGCTGAGACTGCTCGAGAAGATAACGAATGTGCTTGAGGCGATCTTCGCTAACAACGATCACGCGGGCTCCCTCCATGGAGTAAGACGGCCCCAGCATCCATGCCGGGGCTTTGTCTTCTTCCATTGTAGGAGCGGTTTTGAAGTAGTTTCAAGACCAGGTGTGTCAAAACCGACAAGGCGTTTGACCCCAGCCTTCAAAAGTATGAAAATAAAGGTGCCTGCTTCGAAAGCAGGCCCTAAGAAAGGCGGGTGCTCCCATGGAACGGAAGAGCAAGAAAGCCGGCAGGAAAAGTAGTAGCGCCAAGAAGTCGACGCAGTCGATTCGCTCTAAACCCCCCCGACAAGCACGTAGTAAGAAGAAGAAGAAGTCCCAAGGGGCCGTATTGCATGCGCGTGATGCCGAACATTGCGCCTATTGCGGAACGGATCTCAGAGGGGCAGAACGGGCTCTCTTCGTAGAAGAGGAAGTCGGCCGTATTTTCTGTTCCGAAGAATGTATCACCGCATTTTTCGCACCCGAGATCGAGAAGCTAGAAAAAGAATATGTCCGGCGCATGAAGCCTGAGAATGATCTCACCGGCGAAGAGCGTGAGAAACTCGCTCACCTGCGATGGGTCACCCTTCAAGAGCCGGATGAAGTCTGGCGCGAGAAGACGGTTCAAGGCGACCTGAGATACACGTTTATCTCGGAGTTTCGCCCCGGATCGCGCAGGGTCTGGTGCATCTGCATCTGCCTGTGCCTCAGGCAGGAGCCCAGCTTCCTGTACTTGGCGTTTCCGACTGCGGATCCCAAGCTCGTCATGGCCTACCGCAAGGGAGAGCGCGTGAAGGAATGGAAGCCCAACGCCGAAAGCGCGGTCACCGAAAAAACTCTGCCTGCAGCAGACAGCGACGGAGCACCTGCAGGTCCGATGATGGACAGCCTGGCGGATTCGTGGACGGCCGACGATGCGCTACGGGCCCAACTCAACCAGGAGCGTGCAGCGGATGACATCGCTGCTGACCAGTTTGGGCTCTACCAAGCCTGCTTGGAAGAGACTCTCGAAACGCCCGACGAAGTCTGGAGCATGAAGCTACGAAGCCAGCCGCATAAGCTGTTTCACTTCATCCGCCGCTACGCCGAGGAAGATCCTGCGATTTGGTACATCGTGATCGCTCGCGAAACGGACGACGAAGAGCAGCTCGAGCTTCTGGACTCGTTCCCGACGCGCGATCCCCAACTCGTGGATCGCTACCGTCAGGGCGAAATGGAGTTCGGCAAGGCCGATGCACGGCCTGCGACTCCACCTGGGCGAGTCGTCCACTAGCCAGTGAGCCTATTTTTTAAGTAAGTCTTCGAGCTCTTGCAGCATGAAGCGCAAGCGGCTTTGCAGATCCTTGAGATCATCAAGGTTCTTGCGAAGGCCATGCACGGCGTTTTGCGAAGCCTGCTGTGCGGCCTTAGCGCCCGCGGCTTGAGCGGCTTGCGCAGCGGAGGCCTTGAGGCGCATTTCCTCTACGCGTTTGCTCATGAGCTCGATGGGC
>JBGAWT010000181.1:0-6625 GCA_044227445.1 Bdellovibrionia bacterium
GAGATCATCTGGAACTTCTCAGCTGACGCTGAAGACCCAAAAGGCAAAATCAGGCTCCTTCATTCTAAAGGCAGCTCTGCTCGCGCTCCTGAGCCCCAGCCTTAGCCCGGCTTCTCCCGAACTGCTTCAGGTCTACACCTATGATTCGCTTAAGGGAAAAGGCTCGCTCGCCGAGCTTCTCGAAAAAGAGTTCGTCTCCAATCAATGCAAACTCGATTTTATTTCCGTGGGTGACAGCCTGCAGATGATGGCTCGCCTGGAGCTTGAAGCGGATCGCGGAAAGCCTGGCGCCGACATCATTTTGGGTTTTGATCAATTCCAAGTGCCGCGTCTGAAGCGCTACTTAGATATGCCGCTGCCCCCAAAGGGTCTGGCTCCGGCGATGGCTCGCGCTGTCGAGGGCCTTCCCGTTGTGCCGTTTGATGCGGGTCCGATGACCTTCATGGTCAACACCAACAGCGTGCCCAAGACTCAGTTCGCCACTTGGAAGGATGTCTGGGCTGCGCTTCCCCAAAAAGGAGTGGCTTTGATCGATCCGCGCGTTTCGACGCCGGGTTGGGGGTTTTATCTACTCACCCGCCAGGTCGGGGGCAGGGAATGGAAAAAGCTTTGGAAAGATCTCAGGCCCAAGTGGCTCACTCTTGCGCCTAGCTGGGATGCGGCGTACTCGCTTTTTACCGCAGGTCGCGCGTCGTGGGCGTGGAGCTATCTGTCGAGTCAGGCATATCACCAAGCCAATGGAGAGCTGGGCCGCAAAGCCATTCGCGTGGATGAGGGCATGCCGCTTCAGATCGAGCTAGCAGGTGTGGTGAAGAAAAAACGCACCGAGATGCAGCGCCGCTGCGTGGATCTTTTCATGAAGACGCTGCTCTCCGAATCCGTTCAGCGCGAAGTGCCCAAACGCCAATGGATGTTTCCGGTGGTGCGCGACATCCCTTTGCCTTCTTCCTTCGATGGGCTTCCTTCGCTTGAGAAGGCCAAAGTGCTTGAGATCAAAATCCCTTCGGCTGAGGAAGCTTCTTCCATGCGTCAGGAGTGGGAATCCGAGGTTCGTGCGCAGTGATAGCGCATTTTTTCGACCCTGGGATTTTAGCGGTCGTTCGGGTCAGTGTCTTTCAATCCACAGTGAGCGTCTTGCTTTCGGTCTTCATCGGCGGGGTATTGGGAGTGCTTCTCTTGCGGCTCCCTCATTCGGCGCGAGAGCGAGCGAGGCTTGTGCTCGCTCTTCCGGCGTTAGTCGGGAGCGTGCTCGTCGTTTCGGCTTTTGTGCGGTGGATCCCGTTTGGATGGCCAGCGGTCGTTGGAATTCATGTGTGGTGGAACGCTCCTTGGGTGGCTTGGGGCGTGCTTGAGACGGCGCGCTTGGTTCCTGAAGGGCTTCGCGCTCAGGCGCTTTCTTTGGGAGCGGGCGCGAAGGATCTCGGACTGAGTGTTTACTGGCCTTGGGTAAAGTCGGCACTGCTTCGGTCCGCGCTTCAGGTTTACTTGTTTTGCTGGATGAGTTTTGGAGTCGTTTTGATCTTAGGTGGAGGCCCACCGGTCGAATCGCTTGAGACGGCGGTTTACTCCTCCATTCATGGGGGTGGAATCATTGAATTGGATCGCGCGTTCGCGGCTGCTCTTTGGCAATTGCTTGGCGCGATACTCCCCGCTGTAGTCTTGACCTGGCAGAGCCGAAGCATCGTGAGGCTCAAAGCACGCCCGGGCGCTGGGGACATTCGTGAGCGAGGTTTCCATATCTCCTCGTTATTGCCTGGGCTGTGGCTGGCCCCGCTTTGCGTTCCAGTTGCAGTGATGGTGATACGGGGAACGGGGCTTTCGAGCCAGGATATGGAGGAAGTGGCTAGCGCCGCGCTTGTCTCGGGCGCCATCGCCGTAGCTGTCGGAGCCTCGTGTGCAGCCCTGGCATGGGCTTTGGCGGTCGCTAGTCGCGCGGGTTTTGGAGCAGCTGAATGGGGCACGGGATTGCTGGCGGCTCTTTCGCCGCAAGTCTTGGGCTTTGCTTGTTTCCTCCTGCTTTTCCTTTTGGGTCTGAACGCCAGATGGCTTGGGATTATTTTCGTACAGGCCGTGATTTTTCTTCCGTGGGTTTCGAGGCCCTTGTTTGCCTCGCTCGCGGTTGAGCCTCGAGCCAATGAGCGTCTGGCTCAGGTCTTAGGCGCGTCGCGATGGCATCGATTGCGATGGATCGCTTGGCCCCGGGATCGAAAGCTCGTGGTTTCGATCGCCGCGTTTGCAGCGGCAGCGTCGTTAGGAGAGCTGAGTGCTAGTCTTTCGCTGAACGGCGGGTCTTGGGTGACGTTAGCTCAGCTCTGGGGGCGTTGGATGTCGCGCTTTAAGCTCGAGCAGGCGGGCGCGTTGGCCGTGATGATCTTCGCGGCCTCGTCCGTTTTCTTTTTCTTAGGCCTTAAGGGAGCGCGTCGATGGCTGGTCTAAGCGTGGAGTCTATCCACTGGAAGGGTGAGGACAGGACCGATGAATGGCAAGCCTCGCTGGAACTTGCGGCAGGCGAGACGCTTTGGCTTCAGGGCCCTAGCGGCGTCGGCAAATCGACTCTGCTCAGGTTGCTTGCGGGTGAGGACCTGGGCGGCGAATTTAGCGCCGGTTCGTGGAAGCTTGGTGGCCGAGATTTTTTGTCGATGCAGCCCAGGGAGCGCGCTGTGGGCTGGGTGCCTCAGGAGTTGGCGATGTTTCCGGGGCTGAGCGCTTGGCAGAATGCGGCGTTCGGCCTCAAGGTGCGTGGCCTGAGCTGGCGAGAGTCGCGCGCGCGGGTGGAATCTTGGTTTGAGGATTTTGATTTGAAGGATCGCATGGAGATCGGAGCCGATCACCTTTCGGGTGGAGAGCAGGCTCGGGTGGCCTTGATCCGGGCTTTGGCTTTTGGACCTAAACTCTTGCTGCTCGATGAGCCGTTTGCGGGCTTGGATGAAGAGATGCGCGCTCGAGTTGCCGCGCGCGTGACGCGCGAGGTTCGGGAGCGTGCGGTTCCCACGATTTTGGTGCATCACGGAACCGAATCGCCGATACCGGAAAGCCGGATCGCGAGGCTTGAGAAAAATCAATCCGCCGTTGTGCTTACCTTCTGAGTAGGAGTAGGACGAAGGAATGAAAAAGACCTTCATACTCATCGCCGTCATCCCTGCTCTCATTACGGTTGCAGCTTGGTATTTTTCGAAACAAGAAAAAGGAATCGCGCCACCCATTGAAAATCAGTCTCAGCTAGAAGAACTGTTTAAAGACAAGCGCCAGCTTTCGTTACAGATGAAGGCACGGTGTGCGCTCGACGGGATTTCTATGGTCCTGGAGCAACGGCGCAACGAAGAGGGAGATCGCTTGCAGGGAGGGCTGTTTTTCGATTCTAAGCCTTTGATGGAGCTCGACGGAGAGCCTCATTTTCCAAAAGCTACGCCGAGTCTTTGCGAACCTGCAATTGCGAGCCTCAAGGTAGGAGACGGGCAAGCACTGTTTTTGATGACGATCGATAATCGTCCGTTTGCCGACGAGTATCTGGCGTTTATCTATGACTTCAAGAAGCGAGCGATCGTCCTACAGGCCAAAGGCGGAGAAACTGATGGCGGCAAAGTCATCGCTCAGGCGGACGGGCTTTTAGCCGAAATTCGAATGCACCCCTCTGATGCCGATAACTGCGGGGAGTGCCCTAAGATCAAAGGAAAAAGGGCTTCGTATTCAGAGGACTTGCTGACTTACTGGTCCAAGTTTGGAGTCAAAGACGGTCGGATCACTAAGTTCATCGACCGAGACCGAACGTGGGAGGCCTTTCAATACAAGACCTCATTCAAGTCCCGTGCAGATTTTGAGAACGCCGCAGGCATTCGCGAGGGAACCTCTGAGCCGCAAGGCCAATGGATTCGCGTAGCTCAGCTAGAGGGCGGGAAAACCTGCGTTTTCCTAAGCGCTGATCGGAGCATGCCACGCAAAGAGTCTGAGTGGGCCTGCGCACCCTAGCTTATTAGTTGACCTAAATAGTTTTAATGCATAAGAGGCTCACCATGAAAAAACTTTTTGCAGCCGTAGCATTCGGATGTTTCACCCTGACTTCCGCTTGGGCGGTCGAACCTGACGCTGAAGTAGCGGCGCCTACTGAGTGGGTTTTCATCAAGGGCAAAGTGGTTCTTGAGAACAGAGAGCCGTTTTATGGGCTTTTTGGTCTGGAAATCAAAGGCAGCGTCATCGCTCTGAGTAGCGGCGTAAGCAAAGCAGAGGCCGACAACATGGCCGCAAGCGGCTTCGGTGCCTCCATGAACGAGAAGATGAAAGTGCCTTCATGCAAAGGCGACATCTTGGTGAAAGTCGATGCGCAGCCTGGAAACTTCATGCCGACGCCAAACGGAGAGGAGTACTACGCGGTACCCAAGGTTCTTGAGTTCCATTGCGAAGAAGCCAAGGGTTTTGATCTCTGGGAGATGACCGGTGCTTCGGAGTTGGTGAATGCCGCGTTCATCGAAAAGCAGTTTTCCATGGTTGAACAAACCGAAGGCGTTTCCTGCCGCATGGCCTCAGGCAAAAGACATTTCAACAGCATGTCCCAAAATCCTTTCACCGGCTCTCATTTCATAGCTTACGGTTGCTTGGCCTCCAGCCCCTCTGCTGCTGGCACCTACAAAGCGGTTGAAGTGAGGTTTTCGTTTGATTACTGGCGTCGCGTCAGTGTGGAAGTCGCCAGCAAAGAGATCTCGGCCAAAGAGTACCAAAACTACCGCAAGTAGAAATAAGGCACGATTTCGTCTCTAAAGAAGGTTGACCCAGGCCGCCCTCCGGCAGTAATCCAAGGGAATGGCCAATACTCCTTCGTTCAAGAATCTTAAGGCACCTGCGCGCGGCGAAACCATCACGATGCAAGGGGGCAAGCTCAATGTGCCCGCCAATCCCGTGATTCCGTTCATCGAAGGAGACGGGACGGGCCGCGATATTTGGAAAGCTTCGCAAGCCGTATTCGACGCAGCCGTGGCTAAGGCTTACGGCGGCAAGCGCAAGATCGAGTGGTTCGAGGTCTACGCCGGTGAGAAGGCGTTCAATCAGTACAAAGACTGGCTTCCCGAAGATACGCTTACGGCGCTTAAGCACTATTTGGTTTCGATCAAAGGGCCCCTCACCACGCCTGTGGGCGGCGGCATTCGTTCGCTCAACGTCGCTTTGCGACAAATGCTCGATCTGTATGTTTGCTCGCGCCCCGTGCGTTGGTTTAAGGGCGTTCCTTCGCCCGTGAAGCATCCGGAGAAGGTCGACATGGTGATCTTCCGCGAAAACACCGAAGACATCTACGCCGGCATCGAGTGGGAAGCAGGCTCGGATGGCGCTAAGAAGGTGCTCTCGTTTCTAAAGGAGAACTTCCCCAAGGAGTTTAGCAAGGTTCGTTTTCCGGATACGACGGGCGTGGGCGTAAAGCCTGTGTCGCGCGAAGGCACAGAGCGTCTTGTTCGCTCGGCCATCGAGTACGCCCTTCGCGAAGGACGCAAGAGCCTCACGATCGTCCACAAGGGCAACATCATGAAGTTCACCGAAGGCGCTTTCCGCGCTTGGGGTTACGCCGTTGCCGAGCGCGAGTTCGGTTCCAAGGTCTACACCTGGGATCAATGGGAAAAGACCAAGAAGGACAAAGGCGAAGAAGCGGCCAATGCTGAGCAAAAGGCAGCTGCTGCTTCGGGCAAGCTCATCGTCAAGGACGCGATCGCCGACATCTCCTTGCAACAAGTACTCACCCGTCCCGAAGAGTTTGACGTCATCGCGACTTTGAACTTAAATGGCGATTATTTAAGCGATGCGCTGGCTGCTCAAGTCGGCGGCATCGGTATCGCCCCTGGCGGCAATGTCAATTACCTGACAGGCCACGCAGTATTCGAAGCCACCCACGGTACAGCTCCCAAATATGCTGACCAAGATAAGGTCAATCCTGGCAGCGTGATTCTCTCGGGAGAGATGATGTTTCGCTATATGGGCTGGAACGAGGCTGCTGACCTGATCATCAAAGGAATGGATGGAGCGATCGCGTCAAAGCGTGTGACCTACGACTTTGCTCGACTCATGAAACAAGAGGGTGAGAGCGGGGTCGAAGAGGTAAAGTGTTCCCAGTTTGGCAGCAACATTATTTCACACATGTAGCGGATTTTGTTAGCATCTTAAGAAGTGGCTTATACCCTATTGAGTGCTCTGCTCTGGGTGACTTCCATTTCGGCGCAAGCCGCATCGCCTTCTATAGGGTACAACGCAGCAAAGTCTCCAAGTCCAAGCGCGGTGGAGGCTGCCAAAAAGAACGGCACACCGATTCCGACCGCTTCTCATTCACCCGGTACGACACCCGTTACCAATCCGACTCCAGTTCCTAATGCGTTAGAGCAAATTCATCCGCCGATGAGCGGCGAATTGCCGAAGGCGATTCTGTTCTTTCCGACAAAGGAAAAGAAGATCGCCGAGCTTAAACTTGATGAAGATAATGTGAAGGTCACTGTTGAGACGACAGGGGACCCCAAGAAGCCCGAAAAAAAACTCTTCGTTACCGTCAAAGGCGCCTTTAACCGAGATTTTTGGAGCTTGGTACAAGGGGTTGAGCACGTCACGCGCGCTCCAACGACAGGGGCGTTTGAGATCAAGCTTCCTGCGATGCAGT
>JBGAWT010000182.1:0-6590 GCA_044227445.1 Bdellovibrionia bacterium
GTGTTGAATCGCTTTGCTTACGCGCGGTGATGGTTTCGGGGTCTAATTCGCCCAATAAACTTTTTTAATTTATGCTGATCCTTTCTTTTTTACACGATGCGTCAGCTCAAAACCGGTTTTCTGGCCGGAATGTCTGTATTTTTTTCTCCATCTATTATTGACAAAATTGGTTTGTTTGGGCATGACGTGGTGCGTCTTTAAAGTGGATTAAAGACAACCCGGAAGGATGGCTTCGCCATGATGAATTCAAAAGTTTCCCTCGGAAAAATCCTGAGCCTCAGCATTGCCGGAACGATGGTTGTTTCGAGCCTGGCACTTGCTCAGTCCTCCAACACCAGCACCGCAAAGGTGGAACAAAAATCCACTCTCGAAAAAGTTGCTGAAAAAATCCAATTCAACTACGCCGGCGAATTCAGCGGCCCGAGCCCTGCTCGTATCGACGAAAATTTTTCCACTCCCGGTTCAGATGGCCAACCCCAAGGCTCTGCGAATCTTCGCAACATGATCGGCCTGGGTTACCGCATCAATAAGGAATGGGTTGCTGGCGCAACGGCTGACTTCTTGTTCCAACCTTGGAATCCGACCGCAGCATTCGTGCTTCGTGACCCATGGGCACGTATCGGCACGAGCAAGCTCGTGAGCTACAAGAGCTTCACGATGTCAGGCGATCTTCGTGCTTACGTACCGATCTCCAACGCATCGCAATCCAAGGCGTTGTTCACCGGCGTTCGCAACACGTTGTTTAGCTTGTTCGAAGTTCCGAACACCCGCGTGAGCTTCGGTCACTACAGCTTCATTCGCGGCAACATCTATTACGCAGACGGCGTGCTCAAGGACGGCAACGTTCAAGGCACCTACTTCGACAGCTACTTGGCAGCTCACTTGAACTTCCAAGTATCGCCAGCCGTGCAATTGACCTTGTGGTCTGACGTCGTCAGCCCTTGCCTCTCTCGCACGGGCGCATGGGATCCGTTCGGCGTGGATCTGTTCAACATCCAGCCTAAGGTCAACATTGACGTTACCAAGTGGCTGACTCTCACGCCTTACGTGAAGTTCTACCCCACGAACCTGAGCTGGTACTCGACCTCCATCAATCTCGACATCACCGCCAACTTCCTGTAAGCCGTACCCCTTAGGGATAGGGCGGGCCTCGGAGGAAAGCCAAGATGAGAACGATTACGGAGTTTTTCAACGCAACCCTGAAGAACGCGCTGCAAGCTCGTGACGCGCTGACGGCAGCCGGCAAGACGCTCGAAGAGATTCCAGCGGCCTTGGGCGAGTCCCTCAAGCTTGAGGGCGATAAGCTCAAGAACCTCATGGGCGCGCTCGATGCGGTCGGCTCCAAGTGGGCAGATCTCAAGCGGGTGATCGTCGTCGGATTGACCGAAGGCGAGAACGCACCTTCCCAAGTCAAGCAAGTCGGCGAAGGCCATTTCATCGTGGAGTACTACGCTCCGTTGGTGAAGAAGGGCGAACGCCCTGGCAAGCCTGACGGCAAGGGCAAGGGACGTGGCGGCCGCGGCGGAAAAGGCCGTGGTGATGGCAAGCGCGGCGGCGGTCGTGGTGGCCGTGATGGTGGCCGCGGACCTGGTCGTGGCGATGGCCGTCCTCCTCGTGGCGAGTCTACCCCCTCTACTCCTTCGAGCTAAGCTTCGATGAAAACCGCTCGGCTGATGATCGCAGCGCTAGCAGTGCTCGCACAGGCTGGTTCTGTGCACGCGCGCTCGAGCGGCTGGGCATGGGAAGACGACGATCCAGTCCAAACCTTGATCAAGAATTTCGTGACGAATCTGCGCAGCTGGAAGGCGCGAGAAGGTCGCGATCTAACCTATCCCATCACGCGCAATCAGTTCTACGGCACGATGTCCCCGAAGCTAGAAAAGAGACTCAAAGAAAAGCCTCTTGAATTGGACCTTTTGCTCGAGGGCTTAAAAACCTTTGAAGTGAAATACATCGGCGCTTACCCCAACTTTAAGACGGTTCGGGTGGATCACGATGAACGTGGCGAGTGGTGGGTGTCTGACAAGATTTTCCCGACGGTAACCTTCTACATTTCGTGCCGAGTGAAGAATCCAGACGGTAGTTCCGTAGGGCCGCATGCCGTGGACTGCCACATCGATGACTATGAGCTGAACAGGGAAAAGATCTGGCCTAAGGACATTTTGGAATTGAGCTGCACGAGCGATGAGCCTGAGATGGGCCCGTGCACGTTTAAGATCTATCGAAGCAACACGGGGGCTCGCGAAGTCAGACAAACCTGCACGCGGAACAAAACGGGAGAAACCGTTACGCCCGTGGATCGTCACATCGACTTAGTTGAAAAGACGATCAGCTACCAGGTTCTCGAGGGCGAGAACTTTCATCTCGTGATTCCTGATCCGGGGCTTGTTCCGTCGGGAACCGCCTCCCAAGCGACGCTTCCCTCGACTGCTCCCTATGGACCGCCCGTGTCGCTTAAGTGCGTTTGGGTCAATTCCATCTGAGAAAATGCCGCGTTCAGGCCTGAGGCGATGCTTTGCGCCACTTCGTCAATGCGCGCGTTGCCTCCCTGCTGTTTTGCCGAGAGGCGCTCAAACTCAGAAGGATAGTTGTAGTACAGCGCTTCGATGTAGATGAGCTGTCCCGTGCGTAGCTTTCGAGTGAGGGCCAAGTTCCTGGCGAACACCCCGGGCGCCACCCGGATCGAATTTCCGAAGTCATCTTCTTCAAAAGGGATGCCTAAGCCCTCGGATAAAGCGCGCGCTACCTGTGTGGCGATCCGCAGCGACTCATCCCACTTGCCGCTTCGGGCCGCGTGAAGCGCAAAATAAGCGCGATCCTCCCGCTGCGAGAGCTCGTCGGCTAAGAACCCTCCAGGCACGTAGACTTTGGTGGCGTTTCTAGAGTCTTTCTTGCTCGCGTCTTGCAGGCCTTGTGGGTCGGCCTCGGGTTCTTTGGAGACTTTGACATCATAATGGAGCGAGATCGTCAGATCCGGCTTCCAGGACTCCAGAAGCGCGACTCGTGCCGTGACATCCTCGCCATTGCCGTAGTAGCGGACGCGAGCCTGCTCCGAGAAAAACCCCTGCGCATCGGTATTTTGTCTCAGCGCCTGCTTGGCTTCGGAAACTAACTGTGCCGGCAAGGGCCCGGAGGCGGGCAATTTTTCTGCAAACGGATCTAACGCTTTTTGTGCCCAATCGGACCAGGCGTGCTGCCTGATTGCCATCCAGCCCAATTGCTCAAGGTCTAGCTCCTCGGGTTTCTTTGAGGTCACGGGCTCAAGGGTTTCGCGCGTCAGCAAGACGCGAGCTCCTAGTGCCTGAAGCTTGGAGCGCAAGGCAAAGGCAGTATGGAGGGCCAGCTCCCCTTCGCTGAGCTTCTTGTATCCGCGATATGAGGCATCCGGATGGTTGCGGATGTACTTGCCAGTGAACGCATCCCATCGATCGCCACCCATATGGCCCGGGTCTAAGGCGATCGTTAGGCCCGCAAGAGCCTTGCCGGGCTCAGGGTGTCTGCCCGCTGGCTTCGGCAAGGGGGGCGACCAGCGAACCGAAAAATCCCTCATCTTCTTTTGGCCAGGATCCCTAAAGAAATCGATCCCCGTCTCCGTTCGAGTTGTCCAAGGCTCGACAAGCGCGCCGCCGCTAAAGTGCCGCAAATGTTGTTCCCATTGGGCTGCGCTCCAGCCCCGTTCATCGAGCTCAAATCCTGGGTCCAGTGCCGGGTCTTGCTCAGCCGGAAGGCCCGCAGACTCCAGGATCGCATCCAAGAGCTCGTACATCCGGGGATTGGTTGTGGGAGCGGCTAGAGCCGGTCCTGAGCCAAGCCAAGATAGAGTAAATAGTGTTACTAAAATCATAGAAGATCTGGCCTTTTTACATGAAACGGTCTATCCGTCCAAGCCGCGTGAGGTGGACAATGAGAACAAGGATTCTTTTTCTGGCTTTGCTGGGGTTGGCTCCAGCGTCTGTGTTTGCTCAAGGACCGATCCAGAGGGCGGCTTCGCGCTCGGTTCTGATGTACATGGCGGTCTCCGAGGAGGCCGATAAGATGACCGCAGCATTCACGGCTTTGGCCCAGGTTCTCAAAAAGACGGTCGACGCCGCCCAGGGCGAAGTCGAGGCGCAAACCAAGGACTTGGCTGTTCAATACGAGATCGACCAACTGTGCGCCTTCGGCAAGGACTCGGCATCCGCACTCGCTCAGATCGAAACGAGGCAAACCAGCCTCGAGAGCGCTTTCTTTTCGCTTTGGACCTCGGATCACGTCTTTAGGCTCTTGAAGCAGGCACGCAGCTTTCACAATCAGCTCGCGCGCGATGTTTCTTATTTTAAGGAAGAATGCAGCGACGAAGGAAGTGCCAAGAGCAGCGTGCCGCGACAGACTGCGGCTAAGACGATCGGTGCGTCGTTCAATCAAATTCAAAAAGACGCGCACGTCGTCGTTCTTTGGCAGAGGTCCCTCATGAAAGAAATGAGGGAAAATTGGGAAGCCGAAGCTGTGCAGCTCGTTCGTAAAGCCGCCGCTGAGATCGAAAAGGGTAACGCAGATGCCGAGGCCGCAATCGAGGACCTGAAGTTCCTTTACGATCGCATTCAGGAAGAACGTTAGCGCTTCGGGATCCAATCGTTGACGTACGCCACGTAAGCGATCGTCGAGAGAAATGCGAAAATCCCGGCTGTCAGCCAGATATAGATGAAGTACGGGTGCTTCCAGATAGGGCCCGAGAACTCGGGCTCGCGCTTGGGGCTCTCTGAGTTTGACATGCCCCATACGCTACCATAACTTGTGGGCATGCCATCGACGCGGTCTGCCATCGAACGAATTCCTGAGTACCTTCAGACCTACGTCGTCAAGCAAGACAGCTCGCTTTATACGCCGATGGATCACGCCAGCTGGCGATTTATCCTTAAGATCGGCCGCGCGTTTTTCAAGGATCACGCCCATCAGAAGTACTTAGTGGGTTTGGCTGAGACGGGGATCTCCACCGAGCGCATTCCGTCGATCGAGGAGATGGACGAGTGCCTCAAGCAGTTTGGATGGCGGGCTGTGGCAGTAAGCGGCTTTATTCCGCCGGGCGTGTTCATGGAGTTCTTGTCCTTGGGCATTTTGCCGATCGCCTGCGATATGCGGCAGATCGGGCACCTGGCTTACACGCCAGCGCCGGACATTGTTCACGAGGCAGCAGGTCACGCGCCGATCGTCGCAGACCCTGCGTATCGCGCGTATCTGAGGACCTACGGCGAAGTTTCAAGGCGCGCGATTTTCACTTACCAAGACATGGAAGTGTACCAAGCCATCCGCGCACTCTCTGATATCAAGGAAGACCCTGCATCGACCCCCGCTCAAATCCAAAAGGCGCAAGATAATCTAGATCGGGCTTGGGCTGCTAACACGGAGGCCAGCGAGTCGACTCTTTTGTCACGCATGGGTTGGTGGACCTTTGAATACGGCTTAGTGGGTTCGATGGAAGATCCCAAGCTCTACGGAGCGGGCCTGCTCTCATCCGTATTTGAGAGCTATCACTGCCTAGGTCCCGAGGTGAAGCGCATCCCCTTTTCCATTCGCTGCATCGATCAGACGTACGACATTACGCGGCCGCAGCCGCAGCTGTTCGTGGCACCGGACTTCAGGACGCTTGAACAAGGGCTTGAGGACCTAGCCGAACAGATGGCGTTTCGCCGCGGCGGCATTGAAGGACTAGAAAAGGCGCGCGCGGCTCGGACTGTCACAACCGTGGAGCTTGAGACAGGGGTTCAAGTCTCGGGCGTTTTGGAATCCTTTGAGCGCGATTCCGCAGGTGAGCCGTGCTTCTTGAAATGGAGCGGGCCTGTGCAACTGGCGTGCGCGGATCGCGAGCTCAGCGGTCAGGGCGTCAAGCGTCACGGCGATGGATTTAGCTCTCCGATCGGAAGGCTCAAAGATGGGCGCAGCGTGCCCGAGCTTTCGGACGAAGAACTTCAGAGCATCACCCGGCTCGAGTATGCCTCAGGCATCGTGCTGGAGGGCAAGCCGACGAGCATGCGACGGGGGGTCAAGCTTCCGATCATCGTGACGTTTGATGAGTGCCGTATCACGTGGGGCTCTCGCGTCTTGTATGAGCCATCGTGGGGTCCTTTTGATCTGGTTTGCGGAAATCGCGTGCGCTCGGTCTTTGGCGGAGCTGCGGATCGCCACGCGTATCTAGCTGCTACCGGTGGATTTCATCAATCGCCCGGAAAGCAAAAGACGAATCTTACCGAAGCTAATCGCCCACTCAACGCGCTTTACAAGTCCGTGCGTGAGCTTCGCGAGAAAATCAAAAAGCCGGGCGATCGAGAGTTAGCCCAACTCGATGAGGTGGCCGAAGAGTTAGAGAGCAAGTTTAAGGAAGATTGGCTTCTTCGCTACGAATTGCTGGAGCTGGCCTCGCAATGGAAGCTATCCAAACCCGCCTGGGAGCCAGCGCTACGGACTCGCTTAGCGGAGGCCTCCAAGCGCGACCCCCACGTCGGCGAGTTACTTGAACGGGGGTATAAGCTCCTATGAGGATCCTAGTCACCGGCGCCTCGCGCGGCTTAGGCAAAGCCATCTGTCTTGAGGCCCTCAAGCAGGGGCATGAGGTG
>JBGAWT010000183.1:0-7813 GCA_044227445.1 Bdellovibrionia bacterium
GATCTGCTCATGGACCTAGGCAAGCCCATCAACGAAGCGCTGGATCTGGGTCAAGTCGTGGGCGGATTTATCCAAGGCATGGGTTGGGTGACGACCGAAAAGCTTTTTTACAACCGCGAAGGCCTGCTGCTTGCTCACTCGCCCAGTACCTACAAGATCCCAAGCGTTCAGGACATGCCACGCGAGTTTAACGTAAAGCTTTTTAAGAACACCGAGAACCGCGCCAATATCCGCGGCACTAAGGCCGTAGGCGAGCCACCGCTGTTGCTCGCACTGAGTGTCTGGACGGCGATCCACGACGCCATTTGCTCGGAGCGAGGCGAATTTCCGGATATGGAACTTCCGGCCACTCAAGAGGAAGTGCTCAGGGCATTAAGTCCCGAGAAATTCGCCGCTTGGGAGAGCTAGCGAAAAGTATACCGAACGTCGGTAGGGAACTTTAAGGGATTCTCCGAATACTGAATCACCTGGTCCTTGATGAGCAAAGGGAGTTTCAACTCCTGAAGATCAGGCGTTCGGGTGATCTCGAGGACGATTGCGATACCATCGTCCTTGGTTTTATCGACCAAACGCTTTGCTGCTTCAAAAAAACTCTCGCGAGGACCTGGCAGGATTCGAACGCTCCCTCGGTCGATTGCGTGCCAATTCCAAGCGGCGAATACCTGAAGCTGATTGGGATAGCGGCGAAGGAGCGTGGCCAGAAGCTCACTCTTTCCCGAGTTTCTCTCGATCCAATCGGTTGCAGTGTCGTAGGGGATAGCGTTGACGTTACCGTTCGTTGCTCCAACCATAACGAAGGCTTTCCCGCCCGGAGCGAGCAGGTTGTAATACATCTCCACCAACTCAGCTCGATTGGCTGAGTAAAAGTAGGCGCCCCAGAGATCAGTGATGATTGCAGCCTTCTTTTTTAACTGGGGAATAAGTTTTTGGCTAAATCCTTGGAGCCGAGAGAGGCGCTCCACTTTGCCCTGGTTCATAATCTGGATGATTTCTTCGGGAGATTTTCCTTTAAAGCATTTTTGAAGCAAGCTCGCCGCATTGAGCTTGGCTGCGCTTGTTCCGTCACTCCAAAAATCTTGGGTATTGATCGCAATCGAGCGTGCCGGAGTTTGATTGGCGATTTGGGTCGAGAACACCCCAAAGCCAGCTCCCGAGTCCACCACGAGATCGCCCTTTTCTAGGCGGTCGATTCGCGCTTTGAGGTCGGGACCCAAAAAGCCCAAGTAGAAATCCAGGTCGCGGCTGTTTTGCAGCTCGTACTGACTTGCTGCGATCTGCGCGTTTGTATTGCTATCGAGCAGGTCTCCGGATCGGGCTTCGAAAGCCTGAAGGGAGCCCAGCAACATCAATAAAAACATCATGGTACTACTCGTTTACTCGCTGTTTCAAAGGCCCTTAAAAGCGTCGGAAAACGCTTGAGGCGTCCCTTTACGCCGGGAGATTGAATCAGGATAGGGATTTTTCGGACCACCCAAAAGATCAGCCAGCCCGCTGCCAGAGCGCGTAGACAGAACCATGCTGCTTCTTCTGTCGAGCTGCGCCCGCTCCAGTACAAGAACCCAAGCGTCAAGACTAACGAAGCCACGTACCAACGGTTTGATAGGTCTCGCACTGCGCCCCAAGCGGGCGATTGACCTGCTCTCGGAGCGGGTCTTAAGCTCTTGGGCGTCCAGCGCTGCAAGAAATCCAGATATCGGCGCTCGAGCTTTTCATCGGCAAGCCATCCCAGTATGGCCACGCCTACTGCAAGCGCAAGTTTGGCAAGAACGACGCCTGCCAGGACTTTCCACCCCAGCGACTCGTCCACTCCAAGCGAGCGGGCTGCATCGATCCACAGCCCTTGGATGGCTTCAAAAAGGCGCCTGCCAAAAATGAGATAGCCCAAGATCAAAGGCTGAGCGAAACCCCAAAGCGAGCTCACCGCGAGTCCTAGAGCCGCCCCTAAGACATTGGCGCCTAGGAGGGCCAATCCCAGGCCGTAGAGCCAGCCTTGAACGAAGATCGCAAGCATCGGTCCGAGTCGATTGCCCGCAGGCGAGAGGGGTTTTAGCGCCGCTGCAACTCCGGAGATTCCAAGCACCACTCCGAGAGCCTCGATCCGCCGTCCGCGCGATCCGCGCGCAGCCAACGTGAGCAGCAGTCCTTGGTTGAGCGACATCGCATGGCCGCCAAACGGAACATGAAATGCGTGCATGAGCGTTCCGAGACCGATCTCGGCTGAGGACTGCAGGCCAGCATAAGTTCCGATGCGCGAAGAGGCGTCTAGCTGAGGCAAGCGAGAACCGTACCTAGAACCGCAAGCGCGATGCCGGCAAAGCGCTGAGCGGTCGGGGCGATGGCTGCCACCTGCCAATCCCAGATGAGGCTAGCCACGAGCTGCGCGCAGACAATCAAGACGAACGTCTGCGCTGCGCCCAAGCGAGCCACAGCCCACGGGCCGCCCATGACCAGAAAGAATCCAAAGATCCCCGGAAGCACGAACCACCACGAGAGCTCACGCACGTCCCAAAGCGGCGCAGAGGAGCGCGCCGCTGCGACGAAGTACAAGCCTCCTGCAAACACCAAGAATACACAGGCGTTAAAAAACACCGCCGCAGGCAAGCTCCACGCGGCCGTGACCTTTCGGTTGAGGCCTGCTTGCAAAACGGTGCAGCACCCTAGGGCTAGGGGAATGAGTCTTGGGAGCAGATCTCGCACTTAGCGCTTTCGGTTGTGATAGATCGGCGTGACTTCAAGCTCGAAGTTCTCAGGCACGAGCACTTGAATGAAGACGTTTCCGTCTTTGTCCGCTTTTACGTACACGGGCTTGCTCTCAAGAGTGATCGTCTTTTTGGGAGCGGGATCGCAAACCATCATCGTGGAGATAACGCCGAAGTCAGCCACGTATTCGGTGAGCATGCTCACTTCATCAGCGTCGGCGGCAACCGGAACTTTGCGAAATTCGCCTTCGATCGCCATCGCGTTGCAAGCCTGAGTGGTGGTGAAGGTCGTCTTGAATTTAAGCTGAACTTTTTTGACGCCCGAATAACCGACGATCGTCGCCGTGGGTTCGCCTGCTAAAGCGACGTGAGCGAACGCGAGAAGCACACCTGCCAAAAGAACAGAAAGTTTTTTCATAATAAGTACCCCTTAGATTGAGGGGGCTCTTATCACTTAAAAATGAAGTTTGGCTAGTGGGGACTCAGGAGCTCTGAGCCGGGCTTTTGGAGATACCGGACAAAGTTAGGATACTTTAAGCTCTCACCTCGGTACTGGAAGGTTTGCTCCGCTATCTGGACCGGAAAGTCGAGCCTATCCAGATCCGCCGTCCGAGTAATCTCCAGCCTGATTGCGAGGTGCTGGGAGGGGAACTCCGCCGCTGCCCGCCACATCGCGCTCAAGAAGTCTTCTCTAAAGCGCGGTTGAATGCGAGCCTCACGAGGCGCATTCCACACCCATGGGCGAACATACGCTTTGAGCTGGTTGGGGTAGCGAAGAAGAGCCATGGCTAGAAAGTCCATTCCTTGGCCGGGCCCCGTTTCGACCCAATCGATAGGGACGTGGTGAGTGCGAATCACTCCGCTTTGTTCCGCCGTACCCAGTACGATATACGCCCGGCCGTTTGCCGCGAGCCGCTCGTAGTACAGCTCAATGAGACGGGCGCGGTTGACGGAGTAAAAGTAGGCGCCCCATACGTCCGTGATCAGCCGGGCTTGCTCTTGCAACAGGGGGAGGATCGCCTCGCTATACCCTTGCTTGCGGGCGAAGCGCTCGATGCTGCCTTCGCTCATGATCTGGATGATCTCTTCTTCGGACTTTCCCTTGAAGGCAGACGTGAGTTTTTTTGAGGCCCCCATTTTGGCCTTAGCGCTTCCGTCTTTCCAAAAGTTCTGAGTATTGATCGCAATCGAGCGCGCAGGTGTCTGAAGGGCGATTTGAGCTGCGAACACCTCAAAGCCGGCGCCCGAATCGATGACCAGATCGCCCGTTCGCAGCTGTCCGATCCATTGCTTCATGCCTAGGCCAAACAGGTCTACGTATTGGCTGATCGGACGGAAGTTGGGCTGCAGGTACTCGCTTGCCTGGGTTTGCGCGTTGAGATTGGCCCCAAGCAGCTCTTGGGGATTGGGGCAGGAGGCAAACGCTGATAGGGACGCAAGCAGGACTACGATGCTCAGCATGCCTTAGTCCTCTAGGATTTCGATCGAACCTGTAAATTCTTGGGGTGGGGGAGGAGGAAGCGTTTCATCCAGCGCCTTAACGGCTGCGGCTTCGGCAGCCTGCTGGGCGGTGGCGTCTGCTTGCTGATACTGGGCCAGTAGCTGCTCCATTTGGTTGGTTCGCAGCGCACGGTAGTCAGCCGCTTGCCCGTAGCGAGCCACGAGCTCACGAGCGATTTCTAGGCGTTTTAAGATCGCTGGGACTTCCGGGGGACGGCGTCCACGACCGAAGGAGCCTTGGCAGTAGGGGTTCGAGCCGGAGCGGGTGCTTTAAAGACAGCGGTCGGCTCGTTATAGATCTCGACTTCGGCATCCGTTGTACCCGGTTCTACCGATGATTCCTTCTCTGCTTGGGGTTGGCCACGACGCGAGGCTTGTTCTTGAGCTTTCGAGGAAGTGAGGTTGCCTTAGGGGCAGCTAAAGCAGTGCCTGCCACCGCAATCGGGGCGACAAGAAGGGCTACGGCTAAGGATAGATTTCTACGCATGATCACTCGCGTGGCGTATAGCAATCGATGGATGTTTTGACTAGAAGTAAAAGTACTGTTTTAGTCTGATAATTGGGGGCGAAGGTGGCGTTCTACTTTTTTCATTTAATCCCCTTCATCCCCTGAAATTCTCAAAAGATCCGCCATCTCAGTTGACAACACCCGTTGAATAACCAACAAACCATTACGCCCAAACCATACTGCCTTCTAGTGAGGCTTTCTTTGATCAACAATAGAAGCTCGACCGAGCGTGGCGGGGCACGAGGAAAAACACACAGATGACAAGCAAGACCAATAATCAGGAGGTTGCTATTCCCATGGATGTTCGTCCATTACACGATCGCGTGTTGGTGAAGCGTTTCAACGAAGAAGAGAAGTCAAAGGGTGGAATCATCATCCCCGACACCGCTAAAGAAAAGCCCGCTCAAGGCGAGATCATCGCCGTAGGCCAAGGCCGCGTGACTGAAGACGGCAAGATCCGTCCCCTGGATGTCAAAAAGGGCGACCGCGTCCTTTTTGGCAAGTACGCCGGCACCGAGATCAAGATCGAGGGCGATGAGTTCCTCATGATGCGCGAAGAAGACATTCTTGGCGTCATTAACGCTTAATTTCTAAACAACAGAGGTATAAAAAATGTCAGCAAAAGAACTGCGTTTTAGTGAAGATGCCCGTTCCGCTATTTTGAACGGCGTGAACGTCCTGGCCAACGCCGTGAAGGTAACCTTTGGGACCCAAGGGCCGTAACGTCGTGATCGAAAAGTCCTTCGGCGCTCCAAATGTCACCAAAGACGGTGTCACGGTCGCTAAGGAAATCGAACTCTCCGACAAATTCGAAAACATGGGCGCTCAGATGGTTCGCGAAGTCGCCTCCAAGACCAACGACGATGCCGGCGACGGCACGACGACGGCAACCGTTCTGGCACAAGCGATCTACCGCGAAGGCGCTAAGATCGTTGCTGCAGGCCTGAACCCCATGGACGTCAAGCGCGGTATCGACAAGGCTGTTGAAGCTGTTGTCGCCGAGCTCAAGAAGATCTCCAAGCCAATCAAAGACCAAAAGGAAGTCGCTCAAGTCGGAACCATTTCGGCAAACAACGACTCCACGATCGGCCGCATCATCGCTGAAGCGATGGAAAAGGTCGGCAAAGAAGGCGTGATCACGGTTGAAGAAAGCAAGACTGCCGAAACGACCCTCGACGTTGTCGAAGGCATGCAGTTTGACCGCGGTTACCTCTCTCCTTACTTCGTCACCAACCCCGAGAAGATGGAATGCGCTCTGGAGTCCCCTTACATCCTGATCTACGACAAGAAGATCAGTTCGATGAAGGACCTCCTCCCTATCCTCGAGAAGGTGGTTCAACGCTCCAAGCCTCTGATCATCGTGGCTGAAGAAGTCGAAGGCGAAGCGCTCGCGACCCTCGTGGTCAACAAGCTCCGTGGCACCATCCAAGTGGCAGCAGTCAAGGCTCCTGGCTTTGGCGATCGCCGCAAGGAAATGCTCCAAGACATCGCTACCCTCACCGGTGGCCGCGTGATCTCGGACGACATGGGCCATAAGCTCGAAGCTGTGAAGCTCGAAGACTTGGGTACCGCTAAGAAGGTCACCATCGACAAGGACAACACGACGATCGTCGACGGCGCAGGCAAAAAAGCCGACGTCGAAGCTCGCGTGAAGCAGATCCGCGCTCAGATCGAAGAAACGTCCTCTGACTACGACCGCGAGAAGCTCCAAGAGCGTCTTGCTAAGTTGGTCGGCGGCGTAGCTGTCGTGAACGTCGGCGCTGCTACCGAAGTCGAAATGAAGGAAAAGAAAGCCCGCGTTGAAGACGCGCTGAACGCCACCCGCGCTGCCGTAGAAGAAGGCATCGTTCCTGGCGGCGGCACGGCATTGCTGCGCGCTTCTCGTACCCTTGAAAGCCTCAAGGGCGGCCTCAATGCAGAGCAGACGGCTGGTATCAACATCATCCGCCGCGCTCTGGAAGAACCTCTTCGCCAGATCGCCGGAAACGCCGGTCACGAAGGTTCGATCGTGGTCGACAAGGTGCTGAGCAACAACACTTCCAGCTGGGGCTTCAATGCTCTGACCGAGAAGTACGAAGACCTCATCGCCGCAGGCGTGATCGACCCAGCTAAGGTCGCTCGTTGCGCTCTGCAAAACGCGGCTTCTGTCGCCAGCCTCATGCTGACGACCGAAACCCTCATCGCCGAAAAACCTAAGAAGGAAGGTTCGGCACCCATGGGCGCACCAGGAATGGGCGGCATGGAAGGGATGATGTAAGGCGTTAAACGTTCAGTTTCACTAGGAGAATCCCGATCAGTAACCGGGGCTCCTTGTGATTCGAATCGTGGATTCATCCAGGAGCCTGTCCGGGAAACCGGCAGGCTCCTTTTTTTTAGGCAAGGTTAGGGCTAAAGCGCTGGCAGCGCTCGTGGCTCTGCTTGCCTCCGCTCCTGGCGGCCCTTCGCCTCCTAGACCCCCCAGGCCCAGCGTTCCACCGCTGGTGAAGGAGGACGCTCTGGATGCCCTTTTTAGCTTCTGTTCTCACGCCATCAAAAAGCAGTTGAACGCAGAGTATCGGAATGACCGGCTTTTGGTGCTCGCTAGGCTCAGGACGATTCAAGCCAGTGGAGATTGGGTTGCCCTTCATCTCCAAGAGGGGACAGAGCCTTTTCTGGGTCGCGTATTTCTAGTCTCCGAGGGGAAGGACTCAGTCACGCTCAAGAGCGTGCTGCCCAATGAGGACGGGAAAAAAATCAGTTACGACGTGCCCCTGAAGCAGCTTACCGCTCAAAATACTCAGCCCTTGAGACCCATAGACTATGTGCTTCAAAAAATCGGTCAGGTCCAAGCCACTCAAATCTACCCAAGGCAACAACCCGAATTCTACATGCAGTTCGACATCAAGATGCCCGGGAGCAAGAAGTCGGCGGCGACTGTAAAAGCATTTTTCGAGAATGTCGATGTCGCCAAAGGAACCCTGAAGTTCAGAATGGACGGGTTCAATTCCCGTGAATTGCCGCTTTCGGAGATTGTTCCCGAGTCCATCAAGATCAGGTCTTTTTCGCCTCCCACACTTGCTCCACTTCAGGAAGTACGAGTCGGCAATTTTTTCGAAGCGTTTAGGAA
>JBGAWT010000184.1:0-6516 GCA_044227445.1 Bdellovibrionia bacterium
CTCTCGGCCAGAAAATCATTGAAAGGGCTCGTGACGATGCTTGCTGCCATGGAGAAGGTCAGCGCGCCCGCGAGGATGAGTAGAACGCGAATGACGACTTTCATCGCCACAGCAAGCCAGCCTTCTTGCTGCCAGCCCCACGCGTTGAAATAATGCAGCAGTCCTTGATTGGCCGCTTCCTGCGCTTGCATGATGAGCAGGATGTAAACCGCGAGCGTCGCGGTCAGAGGCAGTAGACTCCAGAGCACGAGCTTTCCGTGCGAGAGGATGAGGCGGCCCGCGTTAATTGGAAGCATGAACCCGAAAGAAAAAGACCGTGCGCGTTGAATGATTCCCATTTGCTCAAAATCTTACCGCAGACATGGCGCAGGCGCCCAGATGATTCGCGTTGACCCCCCTGGGTCCCAAGTTTACAACTTTGGGTAGGGGGAAAATCTTATGAAAGCTATCTTGAGCCGTGTCGGGCTTTTGCTCGCGCTTGTTTCAACATTCGCGTGGGCAGACAGCGCAGATGTGCATTGTCTCAAAGTCGGTAAGGCGTGGGATGAGCTCTCCGAAAAAGATCAAAAGAAGGTGGAAGCCGGAGAAGTCTTCATGATCCAAGAAACGCCCGAGGGCAAGGAATGGCCCCTCGTTAGGATTTACTTCATCGTGAAGTCCACTCCCGAGGAAGCGATGGCTGTTTTTGGCGATTACAATCGCCAGACGGAGTACATGACAGCTCTGAGAGAGGCCAAAGCGATTGCTCGCCCCGCCGCTCGTCGCACCAACGTTCACTATGTCGCTAAGGCTTTTATTTCTTCCTCTTGGTACAACACACAAAACCTGGTTTCTTATGAGCCGTCGATCGACCAGTTTAGGGTGGATTGGTCTCAGTTAGGCAAGGCCGAGCACGCGACGATGATCGAAGGTGTCGTGAGGACCGAGCCCCACGGCAGCGCGACGCTTGTGGCTTATCGGCTCTACACCGAAGCGGATGCGGGAGTTTGGACGGGCATTGTCAAAGGAGACGGTCCGGGCAGCGCGCAAAAGACCATGACCCAGCTCAGGGATCGCATCCTTGATCTACGTACGAACAATCAAAAGGTGCTTAAAGAAGAAGTCGAAGCGCTTAAGAAGCTGCTAGCCGAGAAGTGATCAGCGAATTCTAAAAGTAAGCGGGATCGATACGCTCTGGTTAGCTAGCTCCGGATAAGGAGCTGCGCGCTTGACCGCTTCGATCGCTGCGCGATCGAGCGCTTCGTCCCCAGCGCTTTGAATGGTTCTCAGCTGCGTGAGGTTGCCCTGGGCATCGATCGTGGCGTGGAGCTGGGCGCGACCTTCCTGCAGCGAGCGCCTCGCTGATTCGGGATAGATAAGCTCGGTTTTGATTCGGGCCATTGCGCGCAGCCAAACTGCGGGTGAGGCCGTGGGCCTTGCCGTCGAGCTCGGCGCGCTCGGAACTTCTTGAGCTGGTGCCGGGGCAGTGGCCAGAGGGAACTTGGACTTTGCGATCCACTGGGCGGGCGCTGATGTGGGCTCGATCCAGATTTCGGTAAGGGTGATCGGGCTTGGGCGATGAGCCACTTGGACTCCGATCGCAAACAACAGCGCGACGTGCCCTATCAGAGATGCGAGCCAGGCTTTTTTCATAGGCGCGCCAACTCTTCGATCGTGCGAGCTTGCAGCGGCGGACTATCGACAAGCTCCTCGGCCAAGGTGCGAGAGTACTCCGGCTGGTAATGATGCCCGGGCAAAATGACGGTTTGCGGGTTCAGCGTTTTGAGTCTTTGGAGCGACTCGAACATCTGGGCGTCGTTACCCGTATCCAGATCTGTGCGTCCGCAATCCCTGATAAAAAGCGTATCGCCCGTGAGAAGTAGCGGCGGGTTCCCACCTTTGAAATGAAAGCATCCGCCCCCAGCGCTATGGCCCGGAGTATGGATGAAGCTCCAGCCTGAGATCGGGAGTTCCAAATCAGGGGAGAGCTCGTGAATTTGGAACTTGGATTGGAGCTCGGGCTTGATGCGATGCAATTCGGCTGGGTGAATCCAAAGCGGAGTCTGCGGCAGCATCTGGCCTAGCTCCGGAAGGCCCGCTGTGTGATCCCAATGCGAGTGAGTCAGCCAGATGCCCGAAAGCTTCAGGCCTTGGTCTTTAAGAGCGTGCATGAGCTCTTCGAGGCCCGAGTGTGGGTCGACAATCGCGCAGCGCTTTTGGGCCCAGTCCGCGACGACATAGACGAAGTTTCGCGCCTTACCGATTTCGAATTGTGCGACCGGTGCTCCCGGTTTGAGCTCAAAATCCATGGCAACCAGGACTCGGCGTTGGGGGGCTTTTAGTCAAGAAAAAGCAATCGGGCGATGAGGGGTTTTCCTCATCGCCCGATGGATTAGGTCACGAAGATCCGATTATTCGGCGTCGTCCGTTTCGGACTCTTCTTCGTCTTTGAGCTTATGAGCCTTTTCCAGAGCTTCTTGGTATTCCTTCTCTGCTTTTTCGGCTTCGATCTCAGCAGGGGTTTTCTCTGCTGCGATCTTCTGGAGGCGTTTCTTTTCGTCTTCTCTCATCTGGTCGAGCTTCTTTTGATTGAAGTCCCAGACGATGACGTACTGGCCGTGAGCTTCGATCACGACTGGAGCACCGGCACCTGCGTACTGAGCAGGGATGCCCGTTCCGCTGATTCCGACGTTGATCTTGGAGTAATCGTTGAGCCAGTGTTCCCACTCCAGGCCGAGGCGGTGAATGTCCGCATCGCCGTTCTTGGAGAGGATCTTCCTTAGGTTGTAAGTCGCAAACACGCGGCTGCAGAGCTTGCTGTCCGCATCACCGCAGTGGAGGAACTCAGCCTTAGGAAAGATGCGGCTGAGGTTCGTGCCTACTCGACCGCCGACGTCAATCACGGCTCCCGCGATTCCGCCTTTGTTAAACATGTAACCGCCGCCAACTCCGAGGTTGCCGTCGAGCGACACCAAGTCATCCAATGCGGTGACTTGGAACTCACCGTTAGCCAAGGTAGCGCCGTGGCGAGGGCCTTGCGGATCGTAAGTCACATCTGACTTAACGCCTGCAGCCAAGCTGAGCGTAGCCTTCTTCAGGCGATTCGAAGGTTCGGTGTAGAAAGGATCAGCCGTGCTTGGGCTGAACTCCCAGTGAGCTTTATATTTTGCGTCCAAGTCGCCGGCGCCGCCACCGCGAACAGCCGTGGGCGATCCGCCGATGTAAGCAGAGACGTCAGCGTTGGAGCCGACTTCGATCGAGGTCCTGCGTTGGATCGCCGTGAAGGAATCCGATGCATTGGGGGTCTCGCCGATTTGGTATCTTCCTTGGACTCCCAAGGTGACGCCATTTTTCCAGCCTGAGTTGCTTGATCCGCCTGCGTTGCCGCCTACGGCGAGGCGAACGTTCCAAGGGCGTTCATGCAGAGGGACGCCATTGACGACTTTGCGCAATGCTTGGGCGTCCTTTTCAGTCTTTTCTTTTTCCGCCTGAAGCTCTTCTTCTTTCTTAGCGGCATCGCTTTGAACGAGGGGAGCGCGCTTGTCGTCAGGCTTAACCGTCTGAACCGCAGGTACGTCGTCTTCGTACTCTTCTTCTTCTTGGGCCATCACCCAAGGGCTCCAGCTCAGGGCCAGAATTACCGTGGTTGCTAGGATCGTTGGCTTCGACTTTTTGTTTCTATTCATCGCTTTCATGGCACTTCTCCCTTAGCTGGCCGAACCAGATTCAGATTTTCCGGAATCAATCGAGCCCAGACCGTCCATGAGGTCGTGGAGCTCTTCTTTCGTGTCTTTTTTGTTTTGCTGCTTTTGTTCGAACTCAAGGCGCTGTCTTTCGCGCTCTTGCTCTTCCTCGGTGCTTCCTTCGACTTCGATCTGGTCGATCATCTTTTGCTCTTCGACCATGTCAGCAACACCTTCGAGCAATTGCTTTTGCTGGCGGAAGACTTCGTCCGAGTAGCTGCCTTCGTCGACCTGATAAGGAACGCGACGAGCGGTGAGCTCGAGCTCTTCCTTGCCGTAGCGGCATTTCATGCCGTCGGCTTCGGAGAGAAGGAAGGGCAGATCCGCTTGGCGCTTCAACAACTCGGTAGCCTTCTTAGAAAGTACGAGCGAAGGAGGAAGGGGTTCCACCTTAACTGCGGGTACGGTTCCATCCTTTTGAGCCTTAAGGGCCGCTTCTTTAGCTGCCTTCTCGCGGGCAGCGCGTTGCGCTGGCGAGTACAGGGGCTGACGCACAGGTGCTGCTTCAGCAGGCTTTGGAGGCTTTACTGTGACATAGCGGTAAATCGGGGTCGTTTGGATCATGATGCGCTCGCCGTAGGGATAACATTCAACGATGTTGAAGCCGTTGAGCGGTTGGCGCTTGAGACGTGCACAAAGTTCGTCGTAGGAGACGCCTTTGACTTGGCTCTTGTTGATCATCCAAACTGGGGTCCAGGAAAATTCGAATGCTTCGGCAACACTAGGGTCGATCTTGTCGGTTTTGCCGTCGCGTAAAACTTGGTCCACCTTGCCGTAACGAATGACTTCAAGGTGAGTGCGAATCGTTTGAAGCTGGATCTTGTGCTCAGGCCCAGAGAATTCTTTGCCCGCATTTTCGAGCTGAGCGATCGCGTCTACCTTCGAGGCTGCGAAGGCTTCCTTCACGCAGCCAGGCTGGTTGCCGACGGCTTCTTTGAAGGCTTCTTCGCCGACAGGGTCTTTTTGATAATTGCCCTTACGCGTGGAGATGACGTTGAGCTTGGTTTCTTCCTTCTTACCCTTGCGCACCGTTTGGAGTTCTCTGAACTTCAAACCCGTTTCGCGATGGATAAAGCCGCGTTCCCAGGCCACAGCCAGGGAGGAAGTCGCCAACACGCCGAACACAGAAGTCACAACAAGCCATTTCGAGACTTTCATACACGAGTCTCCTCCACCCAGGCATGCAGTGCAACGGACGTGCCGGGTGACGCGGCAATTAGCGGGTCCTCGTGGACCCAGGGTGTCTAGGCTTTTGACAACTGAAGGCGTTGTACCCGTTTTTAACGCGTGATAAGCCCGGGTGCAGGGAGAATCCTTATATATGATGATGAGACTGAGTACGGGTTTCTTGTTGTTGTCGATGGCCTGGAGTGCAGCGGCGCTGGCGTTTGATCGCCCGGGCTCTCGCTACATGGATGTCCGAAACCCAGCCTATTCCAATGATCAACGCAATCCCCAAGAGGCGTTGGCTAAGCTCAGAGATGCGACTCTCAATCGGGACCAAGCTAAGTATGAGGACGTTTTCACGAGCGGCGGACTGGGTCGCCTGCCCTTCGGATCCGAAGGCTTTGAGCATATGTTGGCTGACCTGAAGGCTTATGATTTTTCCGTGGGGAAGATCTACCAAGTCGAGAAGGCTCCGCAGGAAGGCTTTTACAGCGAAGAATACGACTGTCATGGATGGAAGGGCGTGCCTGCCGACGGAAAGTGCGCGCCCCTTTGGTATTCGGATATCTGGCGCGTGCAGCTCAACGGTAAGGCCTATGCTTCGCGAGCCACTCTTCAGCACGAGATCGAACTCAAGTGCTACTACCGGTTTGGCTTCGATCTGATTCAGATGATCTTCAAGACCCGTCCTGAACAGACCTGCTTCATTGAGGGCATGAGTGCCATCGACAGGACTCCGCGCTAGGCCGCTTTGATCAGGTGAGTCTCGCGCTTGGGAGTGTAGCCGTAGACCTCGTTGAGGGTCTTAAACAGCCCAGGCCCCGCACTGATCTCGACATCATTAGCGGTGAATTGCGCTGGGTGCTCGTAGCCGCACGCATGGGTGACGGCCATGATCTCGTTCCTTAAGCTCTGGCAGAAGCGCGAGAATCTCAGAGCCTGAACTTCGGGCTTCAGTCCGCGCGACAGGCTTGGGTCTTGAGTGGCCACTCCTGCAGGGCAATGATCCGTGTGGCATTTTTGAGCCTGGATGCAACCGATGGAGAGCATTGCTTCGCGGGCGATATTCACGAGGTCAGCTCCTAAGCACATGGCGACGATCGCGCGATCCGGAAATCCTAGACGGCCGCTTCCAATCCACGCGATGTGCTGATCGATCTTCTCATCGTGGAAGATCTTGTACACGCGCGTGAAACCGACTTTGAAGGGAAGCGAGACGTGATCGGCAAATGTAAGCGGAGCCGCGCCTGTACCTCCCTCGCCGCCGTCGATAGTGATCCAATCAGGACCCTTGCGCGTTGAGCGCATTTCGGTGGCTAGTTCTTTCCAAAACTCCATTTGTCCTACGGCGGATTTGATTCCGACAGGGAGTCCTGTTTCTTTGGCGATCCGTTCGATGAATGCGATCATCGAGCGGACATCGTGAAACTCGGTGTGTGAGTTGGGGCTGATGCAGTCCTTGCCTTGCTCCACTCCGCGAATACCTGCGATCTCCGCGGTGACTTTGCGTCCGGGCAGCACGCCGCCTTTTCCGGGCTTAGCGCCTTGGGAGAGCTTGACCTCGATGCCTCGAATCTGGGGGTTCGCATCCACAGCGGCTGCGAGCTTATCGATCGAAAATCCGCCC
>JBGAWT010000185.1:0-6479 GCA_044227445.1 Bdellovibrionia bacterium
GACGACGTGGTGTTCATGGCCGACGATATGAGAGTGAACGTCCGCTCGATTAAGTGGATAGTCCAAGAAAACAAAATCCACCTCGGAATTCAAAAGCAGTTGCGGGAGTGCTCCCATCTCTCGCGTGATTAAATGAACCTGTACGCTCGTATGACTCCTTACCAGCCGCTCGATTGCGGGCACAATCAATGGCCGCACAATTTAGGATTGCCCTGCGACTCGAATCACCCCGCTAAGATCGGCATTTTTATTGGCCGAGATCTCCTCCAAAAGCTCCTGCTCGAGTTCATTTTTTAGCCTGCAGTACCTCACAAGTTTAGATGCAGCCTCGGTGAGTTGGGATCCGGTTCGATTTCGAATTAATAGGGTTATTCCCAGGAGATCTTCAAGAAGCTTAATCCTCTGAGAGAGTGCGGATTGGGTGATGTGTAGGGCGCTTGCCGCTCTAGCGAAGGTTTTTCCATCGGAAAGAGCCACTATTGCGTCTAGGAGGTGAGAAGGAATGCTGTTGTTCATATATATAAGAAATTCTTATCTATATATTAAATAATATCATTTTACTTAAACAACTAATAATGTCAAGTAAGCCGAATGAAACAAGTATTGTGTATTATTTTTTGTGCATTTATTTTCGCTGAAAGAACCCAAGCAGGACTGTTTGATAAACCAAATAGCGAAAAACCCTTATCGCAGAAGGTCCAAAACACACTCCGTAGGTGCACAAAGGCCCTGGAGAGTGCGCCACCGAGGGGGGTTCCAGCGAAAGCTCTCTTTGAGGTCGCTCTTCAGCACCTCAGAGAAAATAACTGGACGCCTCAAACGGACATTCTCCAATACCTCACTGAGACAGAACGCTTTGAGTTAGCCAAGATTGCTGTCAAACAATCGATCGCTCGGTTTACCTATGAAACTGTTGAATGGGATATTAGGCCATACATGCTGACCTCCAAACACCTCGAGATTATCGCCAACACGGGCTATTCCAACATTCGGGGGGTAGGGATCACCCAGGATCGCCTCTTTGCGATCGCACAAGAGGGCCTGAGAATAGCGAAGAGAGAAAATGAATTCTCACCCAAAGGATTCAAGCACTACCACCCTGGACTTTCATCTGAGCAATACTTTGAACTGGCTAAGCAAGGCGCTGCAATCGACGGGCGAGGGACTACGGCTTACATCAAAAGTTTTGACTTAAATGCCGAACAAGCTTTTGAGGTTCTCAAGATTGCAGCCCAGCAAAATGGCTGGGGCTTTGCCCGAAATCTCAAGAGCTGCCCTGATTTGAGCACGGAGCAGAATCTAGTGCTCGCCGAGATCGCCTTTGATAGCTCCGTGCGGGCGGGGGGAAAGCTCGCAGAGCAAGAACGCTGGGGATCAAAAAGTGGTGAAGACGATTTCGAGGTCATTCGGTTGAACTTTGCGGCGCGTCTGGAGCCCCAAGCAAGGGAGAGACTAGAAGATCTCTATGAACGCGCAAAACGGAGCGTTGGGCGTTAGGCATCTACGTGTGCCCAGCGGGAGACAGGACTCAAGCCGTGAGCGAGGTAGATTGCGCAGAGGAATCTAAAAGCAAATAATTCGGTTGGGTACGCAAAAAATAGAAGATAATCAATTTTCATGATTGTCCGCGCGCCATGCAGGCACAATCACCCCAGTCTCATCGTGGCGACTGCGGTTGGCGCGGGCTTGGTGTCTTTGACACCCGTATTTTGGATCATCGAATCACCGATCTGAACGATGCCTTGCATGAACGCTAAGGCGTCCTGAACGGTGGCCTTCTCTTCGATACCTTGCTTTAAGAATCCCTGAATCCGATCGATCACCGCCACGGCCTGATCAATCTTGACGTTGGTTCCGCGAACGTAAGCACCGATGTTGATCAAATCCTCAGCTTCGCGATAGACGGCCAGCCACTCACGAATCCTGGCCGCTGCCTGAATATGCTCGGGAGAAATCACCGCGCGCATCACGCGCGAGGTGCTCTGAAGAACGTCGACCGCTGGGAACTGCCCGCGCTGAGCGAGCTTTCGGGACAAAACGATGTGGCCGTCTAAGATGGCTCGCATCGCGTCTGCGATCGGGTCATCGAGGTCATCGCCTTCAACAAGAACAGTGTAAAGACCGGTAATACTGCCTTTGGTCGGGGCCATGCCCGCGCGCTCCAAAAGCTTAGGCATCGTCGAAAAGACGCTGGGCGTGTAGCCCTTAGATGCCGGCGGCTCACCTAAGCTCAATCCGATCTCCCTTTGAGCCATGCTAAAGCGCGTGACCGAATCCATGAGCAAAAGCACGTCCTTGCCCTGATCCCTGAAATACTCCGCTACCGTGGTCGCAAGAAAAGCACCGCGCATACGCAAGATCGGAGTCTTGTCGGAGGTCGAAACGATGATCACGGACCTAGCCAGCCCCTCAGGTCCCAAATCGCGCTCAATGAACTCGCGCACTTCCCTACCGCGCTCGCCGATTAGGGCGATCACGTTGACATCCGCGTTCGTCGATCGCGCCATCATGCCAAGCAGCACCGACTTACCGACGCCAGATCCAGCTAGAATCCCCACGCGCTGGCCCTTGCCACAGGTGAGCAGACCATTAATCGCCCGGACGCCCAAGTCCAGAGGCTCGCGAATGACTTCGCGCTCCAAGGGATGGGTGGGACGGCCGTAAAGCGAGCGCTCTTCTGCAGCTCGTTGGGTGGTCGAGTTAAAGATCGGGCCCTTACCATCCAGAGGCATACCGCGGCCATCGATTACACGCCCGAGCAGCGCTTCGCCCACCGAGACGGTGGAGAGTTTTTTCTTTAAGATCACGAGGCTGTCATTGTTCACGCCTTGAGCGTCTTCGAAGGGCATGAGCAAGATGCGCTTGTCTCTAAAGCCCACGACTTCGGCGTCCACAGGACCAGATGGGGTTTGAATTTGGCAAAGCGAACCCACGCCTGCGCCGGGCAAGTGGGCTTCGAACAGGATTCCAAGCGACTTGGTGACCTTGCCGGCTTCCTTGTAAAGAAGCGCCTGGCTGAGCTTTTCGTCGTAGACCGTGCTCTCAAGCTTGAGATTGTTCACGAAGCCGTCTCAGTCTCGGCTTTTCCTAGGAGCGACTCGCCGATGCCGTGGAGGATCTGATCGATATTGGCTTCGATGGCGTTAAACTGAGTTTCGACGTGGCACCCGCCTGCCGGAACTTGGTTGCTGATTTCGACGCTTAAGTTCTGAAGGGCGCCCAAGGATTTTTCTAAGTCTTCCTTGAGGCTTCCGATCGTCTCGGCGTCGCGAGGGTTGATCCTCAGTTTAATGTTCTCTCTAACGCCCAGGCGCTCGATCACTTCCTCAGCCAGCCGCTGAATGTATCCGCGGTCCGTCTTGAGCTCGCGCAGCAGCACCATCTTGGCGATGCGATAGACGAGCTCGACCAAAAAACGCTCGTTGGCTTTGAAGATGTCTTGCTTGGCTTGTTCGGACTCCTTTAAGAGCAGGTCGAACATGGCGAGACGATCCTTGGCGTCTTGCTGAAACTTCAAAAAAGCTTCCTCGTGGCCCTTGGCTAGTCCGTCGCGGTATCCCACGGCAGCTGCGGCCTGCTTGGCTTCTTCGGCTACGGCGCGAACGCGACCCTGAACCCGCTCTTCGATCACGCGGGCCTCTTCTTGATCGACGCTCAAGGGTTCGCGCAAAAGCGAATTGAGGCTGAAACGTGCGTCCTTGACGTTGGTCTTCTTGCGATCCGTGTCCGTAGCAGCTAGGGCGCCGTACTTCTTCTTGGTGTGCTGGTAATCTCCATCGCCCGCCTTCTTGATGCGGGTGAACTCGAACTCCTTGACCGCGGGCACATCCGGAACCTGAAGTTTGACGACCCGATGCTCCTGCTTGGATTCGCCCTCTTCCTTGATCTCGAACCGCTGCATCTTGGACTTGGGCGCGGCATGGTTCTGGTCCATCGTCTATCTCCAGCTCGACTAAACGAGCGCATCCCCTTCGCCACCACGCGCGATGATGATCTTGCCTTCGGCTTCAAGCCGCTTGGCGACGTTGACGATCTCCTGCTGAGCAGCTTCGACGTCCGAAACACGTACCGGTCCCATGGCTTCCAAGTCTTCGCGAAGCAGGTCGGCTGCGCGCTTGGAGATGTTGCGGAAGATCTTGTCGCGGATCTCCTCGGGTGCCGTCTTGAGGGCAATGACCAGCTTGTCGTTGGCCACGTCCTTGAGCAGCTGCTGCATGCCGCGGTCGTCGATGAACACGATGTCTTCGAACACGAACATGAGCTTGCGAATTTCTTCGGCCAGCTGGGGATCCTTTTCCTCCACGCGAGCCATGATGTTCTGTTCGCTCGTCTTGTCCATGACGTTGAGCATGTCGGCGATCGGTTGCACGCCACCCAGCTGCTGGGTGTCGATGGATCCCAGAGTCGCCAGTTCCTGCTTGAGGACCTCGTCGACTTGCGCAATGAGGTTGGGCGAGATGAAGTCGAGGTTGGCGATACGAAGCACGACTTCGGTCTGAATCGATTCGGGCAGCCGCTTGAGGACCTCGCACTTCTTGTTGGGATCCAAGTGCGCCAAGATGAGCGCCACGGTTTGCGGATGTTCGTTGACCAAGAAGTTCGACAGAGTACGAGGGTCGACGAGCTCCAGAGCTTCCAGGGTGCGGGAACCTTCGACGACCGAAAGTTGACCGAGAACCGTTTTGGCGCGCTCTTCGCCCAAAGTCGACAGAACGAAGTCGCGTCCCATGGCGTGCCCGAAGATCAGCGTCTCTTCCTCGGCGATCTCCGAATAGAAGTCCTCGAGGATCTGCTTCACGACGGGAATCGGTACCTTCGTCACCTTGCCCATTTCGGACACAAGGCGCTTGACGTCGTTGTCCTTCATCTTCTTGAAGATCTGGGCCGTCACGGAGTTACCCAAGACGTTGAGAAGCAGGGCTGCTTTCTCCAATCCAGACATCGCTTCCGAAGTTTCGTAAGCCATGTGCGTCCTCTCTCCTTAGGCCGTCGCCGGTTTGTCGTCTGTCGGAGCGGGTTTCTTCTTTTGCTCCGAGTGCAGCCAGTCGCGCAGGATGAGCGCGGCCTTGTGCGGGTTCGAATCCACGAGCGTAATAATCTTTTCCTTGATCATCTCGCCCTCGACCTTTTGAGGGTCCAGGTTCTCCGGAATGATCGGAATGGCCTCTTCCATTCCAGGCAGGTTCTGGGACTTCTGCAGGCGCTCAAGCTCTTCGATCGTCTGAGGCAGGAACGTGTCCACGCTGTCGATCGTGTTCTCGGTCACCCACTTGATGAACGGCCTGACGACGAACAAGAAGAACAGGATGATCGAGATCCCGATCACACCGTACACAAGCATGGTCTGGATGTAGCTCTTACGCTCCTTCTCGGCGATCACGCGTGAAGCTTCTTCGAAGTCCTCGCGCGCAAACTCGATGTTCTTGATCTCCAGGATGTCGCCGCGCTTCTTGTCGATTCCCACTGCGCTCGCTACGAGCGTCTCGAACTCCTTTATCTTCTCAGGCGACCACGGCTCGACCTTCGAGAGGACTTGGCCGTCTTTCGCAGGGCTCTTGATGGCCTTTCCGTCCACGACAACTGCAACCGAGAGCTTCTTGAGCACAGCGGGTTGCTTTTGGGTACGGCGGACCGTCTCAGGCACGGCGTAGTTCACGACTTCGTTGTTCTTGTCCGTGTTGTTCCTGATTTCGCCATTGGCGGCAGGCGGAGTGTTGGGCTGATTGGAAGCAGCTCCCGCAAGACCATAGGGTCCGGGCCTGACTCCGACCATCTTATCGTTCTTTTTCTCAGCGGATCGAACCGCAGCACCGTCGGCATCAAAGGTTGTTTGCGTTTCGGATACGGTGGAGAAGTCCATCTCTGCCGTGACCTTAGCCACGACTCGGCCCTCGCCCACGACGTGATGCAGGATCTCCTCAACACGACGCTCGTAATCCGCTTCGACGCGATTTTGGTAATCCAGCTGAGTTGCGGTCGCAGCGGCCAGAGGATCCGACGGATTGCGCGACAGCACCTTGCCGTTCGAATCCATGATCACGACATCAGTTACATCCATGCCCTCGACAGCGCGGGCCACGAGGTTGCCGATCCCGAATATCTGCTTTTCGTTCAAGATCGTGCCGGGATCCAGATCCAGGACAACAGAGGCCGTAGGCTTCTTTTGGTCTTCGACAAACGTACTCTTAGCGGGAACCGCTAAGTGAACGCGCGAGCGCTTCACCCCGCGCATCGAGTTGATCGTGCGCATGAGTTCGCCCTCTTGGGCGCGCTTTTGGTTGAGCTTTTGAACGAAGCTGGTGGTGCCTAGGGACTGCTTGTCGAAGAGCTCGTAGCCCACGACGCTGTTTTGAGGCAGGCCCGCGGTGGCAAGCTCGAGTCTCAGCTCATAGAGGTTCTCGGGCGGGACCGAAACCGTCTTGCCCGTGGGGTCCACTCTGAAGGGAATGTGCTTTTCGCGCAGGAAGCGGATGATATTG
>JBGAWT010000186.1:0-6498 GCA_044227445.1 Bdellovibrionia bacterium
CGTTGCGATATAAGTCTGGCAAGCGGCCCTGCCGCGTCAAAAAGGAGCCCCATGGCTTGGACGAAGCGCATTGTTTTGTTTCTTATGGTGAACTTCCTCGTGGTTGGAACGTTAAGCATCCTGGCGAACGTCATTTTTGGACCCCAAACCCTCTATAGCTATGGAATCGAGCCCGGGCAGCTTTTTGGCATCTGCCTGCTTTGGGGCATGGGTGGCGCCTTTATCTCCCTGGGACTCTCGCGCATCATGGCCAAGTCCTTCATGGGAGTGCAGGTGATCGATCCTGCCACCAGTGACCCGGACCTCAAGGAGTTCGTTCGCACGGTCTATAGCTTGGCTCAAGGCGCAGGTCTTACGGTCATGCCCGAAGTCGGTATCTATGATTCGCCCGAAGTGAATGCCTTTGCCACCGGCCCAACTAAGTCTCGCGCATTGGTTGCCGTTTCCACCGGATTGCTCGAGCGCATGGGCGCCAAGGAAGTCCAAGGCGTATTGGGCCACGAGATCGCCCACGTGGCTAACGGCGACATGGTGACGATGACTCTCATTCAAGGCGTCATCAACGCGTTCGTGATGTTCCTCTCGCGCATCGTTGCGTTTGCCGTGGCGCAAGCCGCTCGAGGTGACCGCGAACGCGAGAGTGGTGCAGTTTCGCACGGGCTGTATTACGTCGTGCAGTTCGCCCTGGAGATCGTGTTCATGATCTTGGGCTCGATCGTGGTGGCTGCGTTTTCGCGCTGGCGCGAGTTCCGCGCGGACCGCGGAGGTGCAAGGCTTGCGGGGCGTGGAAACATGATCTCGGCGCTCAAAGCTCTGCAAAGGACTGTTGAGACCGTAGATGAATCTGCTCAGCCCGCCTTGCAAACGCTGAAGATCTCCGGTCACGGTACGGGATTGCTCAGGCTTTTCGCATCGCATCCGGCTCTCGAAGAGCGCATTGCCAAGCTCGAGCAAGCCAAGGATCTTACGTAAGTAGCGCGTCTTAAAAAACTCCGATATCCTGAGTTTCTCCAAGGAAGGGGAAATTCACATGATCGCAGGAGTCGCTGCTCTTTTTGGATTGTATGTCGGCCTTTATGCTGCGGATGAATTCGTATTTCATCGCAAGAGGGGGCTGCATCCCACGGCTCGCTGGGGACATCCGGTGGATCTGCTGCTTCTAGCAGCTACAGCGGCATACGCGCTTTGGGTTCCCTACGGAGACATCACCAAGGTTCCGTTTTCGGTCCTCGCACTCTTCGCGCTTCTTTCGCCTATTAAAGACGAGCGCATGCACGCGGGGCACGCCGAAGGAAGCGAGCAGGTTCTGCACGCTTTTCGCTACCTCCTTCAACCGCTCGTGGTCATTGTTTTGGGCGGGCTCTGGCAGTTCTTGCGCGGAGTGAACTTCATGATCGGAATGGTGCTGCCCTTTGATCCTGAGCAACTGAGGCCGATTTTCGCTGGGTTTGCTGGTGCTTGCTTAGCGCTCGCGCTTTACCAGCTCGTATACTGGATGGTTTTGCGCAAGGAGCAACCCAAGCCACAGGTTGAGGCTACGCCCAAGGCTCCTGCCCCTGTGAAAGCTCCCCAGCCCGAGGCTTTGCAACAAAAAGAAGGCGCGTAAGTTAAGCGCTTTCGGCTTCGTCCTGATCAAGCGTTGCCGCGTGGCTGCGCTGGTTTTGTCCGTATACAGAGGTGTGGATTTCCCAAAGGACGACCTTGAAGGCTGACGCCACGGGAATGGACAGCAGCATTCCCACTAGGCCGTAATAATGCTGACCAACGGCCACTGCGGCAATGAGCACGAGCGGGTGGAGGTTCACGAGCTTGGCTACGATCAGAGGGAAGATCACCACCATGTCCACCACGTTGGCGATGACGTAGACCAAGAGAACGGGAAATAAGTTGCCCGGATGAGCCGGATCAAATGCGGCCACGAGCAAGCCCGGCACGGCACCTAGCACTGGGCCGATGTAAGGCAGGATGTTGGTTATTCCTGCGAGCACAGCCAGCACGAGCGCGTAGGGACACTTCACGAGCCAGAGCCCGATAAAGGTCAGCAGTCCCACTAAGAACGCTTCGATTGCCTTAGCGCGAAGATAATCGGAGATCGCTGTGAGCACCTGATGCGACACTAAAAAGAAGGGCTCAAAGTAGCGGTTGGGCACGAGACTGAAGAAACGTTTCCGGATTGATCCACCTTCATTGAGGATCACGAAGGTCAAAAATGGCGCCACCAGTGCCCAGGTGAGGATGTTCCCAGCGATCTCAGCACCGTTGTCCACGAACCATTTGCCCGTGCTGTTACCCCATTCCAAAATGGCGTCCGTTGGGTGAATCTCGCCCAAGAATCCATATTGAGCGACGAATTGAGATTCCCATTCTTTGAGGCGGTTGATGCCGGCCGTAAAGAGCTCAGGCGCGCGGGAGCGAAAGCCTGTCCATTCTTCGCGAGCTTGTTGCGTGATCCAGGCTGATCCCAGTGACAGCAATCCAGCGATGGAGGCAAAGAGAAGTCCGATGGCTGCTGCGCGAGGCAAACCGCGTCGCTCCAACGCGTTGACCAATGGCCCGAAGATCATGGCTGCGCCCAAGGACAGCAGGGTTGGGGTGGAGAGCGAGGGCGTGACCAAAAAAACGGCGCTTACTGCCGCTACGGTGCCGCCCAAAAAAACCAGCTTGATCAAATCCCGCTGAAGGTGAGGATCTTTGAAAATCCTCACAGCGTTTCTCCGTGATGCCTTCCGTTGGTGACCTGATGCTTGAGCTGGGTGATGCGTTCCGTGGTCTCAAGCAGCCTGCGGCCTAGCACGGTGGCCAATTGAAAAAGGATCTTCACGCCCATGGCGGGTTTACGTTCGGTGATCTCGATGAGATCGGGTTTGAAAAAACCGACGAGCACGCTTCGCTCGTTTGCGATCGCGGATGCTGTTCGCAGGTTGTCCGGGTCGACGAGAGCGATTTCTCCAAAAAAACTTCCTTCGGATAGAGTTGTGACGAGAACTTCTCCGTCGCTATGGTGGGTTTTGATCGAGATGCGGCCTTTGGCGATGATGTACATTCCGTTGCCGCGATCCCCCTGATTAAAAACGGGTTCGTCGGGTTGGTACACGCGCTCATAAACAAAGTGAGAGAGGTAGCGCAGCTCGCTTCGATTGAGACCCTTGAAAAGGATATTTTCTTTGAGTACATCGAGCAGGGTTTTCTGCTCCGAGCTGCCGCGGCGAAACAGGTCGCGCCAAAGGAAGTGTGGGTGGTTGGCCATTCAATTCCTTCTCGGCTAACGCCCGGCGAAACTCCAGCAAAGTTGACCAACCTTTGGTAGGGAGTAGGCGAATGATTCACTTGGCTTTTTATCGATTTTTTGAATGGCCCCAAGGGCTGGATCTTTCGCATTGGCGCACCTTGTTAAAGGCTGAGGGAGTGCGGCTCGGACTGTGCGGGACGATCTTAGTGAGCCCAGAGGGGATTAACGGATTTGTGGCGGCGCAGGACCCTCAGGCGCGCGAGTTTCAGGGAATTCTTAGAAATATTAAAGGTTTAGAGCAGCTCGAGTTCAAGGAGTCCTTCTCTCAGGAGGCCCCCTACCGGCGGTTCTTGGTTAAGATCAAAAAGGAAATCATCTCCCTGGATGGCGGTCGGATCGACCCGCGCGCGAAGACGGGAAAGCGCCTGGAGCCCGAAGAACTCAAGCAATGGTACGAATCAGGCAAGCCCTTTACGATCATCGATACGCGCAATGACTATGAGGTCAAGCTCGGGACCTTTGAAGGCGCACTGGATTTTGACATGAAGTCGTTTCGAGAGTTTCCTGAAAAACTTCGATCCCAAAGTCTGAAAGACGGACCTGTCGTCATGTTCTGCACGGGGGGCATTCGTTGCGAAAAGGCTACAGCCGTGGCTCTCGATCAGGGGCTACCAGAGGTCTATCAGCTCGAGGGCGGGATCTTGCGCTACTTCGAAAAAGTCGGCGGCGCCCATTACAAAGGCGATTGCTTCGTGTTCGATCGGCGCGTGACGCTCAGGCCGGATCTTTCTCAAGGCGATGCTGCGATGTGTTTTGCGTGCCGCACTGCGCTGCGAACGATCGACTTGCAGTCCGAGAAGTATGTTTTTGAGAAGAGCTGTCCCCACTGCTGGGGCAAACAGGGGGCTACTTCTCTTTCGGCTGAAATAGGATGAAGATCGCTAGGCCCGCCATGATGGCGATATCGGCGACGTTGAAGATCCCCGTGCGCAAGCTGCCGATGCCCAGGTTCATGAAATCCACGACGTGACCTTTTTCCCTAAAAATCCGGTCCCAGAGGTTGCTCACGCCACCGCTGATGAGCAAAGCGAGTGACGCGGTCTGCGCGCGCGTCATTTTTGGCCGTGAACACGATCGTGCCTGAAACGCCGAGGATGATGGCGACAAAAACGGTGAGTAACCAGAACCTGACCCACTCAGGAAGCTGAGACCCAAGCCCAGAAAGGCTCCCGGGTTTTCGGAGTATTCGAATCGGAAGAAATCTCCCAGGTAAATCTCAGGCAATCTGCCTTTGAGCGAGCCGATCGCCCACCGTTTGGTGAGCTGGTCGACGGCGAATGTGGCCAGGAAGGTAGGGAGGACGATCAGTAGACGCTCGTGAATATGTTTTTTGAGTTTCATCCGTAATTCGAGCCTAGTCGAAAAACGCCTCCATCGCTACAATGTTGGGATGCCAGGAAGCTCTATTTTTCCAAGATGGGAAGACGTGCCTGCGGAGGCAAAAGTCGATCCGATCGAGGGTCGAATCCTCATTGGGGGCCAAATTCGCTCAAAAGGCCTCGCTCGCAAAGAGGTGAGGAGCCCCTGTCTCATCGAAAACGCGAAAAAAGCGTCCGAAGCGCCTCTTTTGGGTACTACTCCGCAAGTCACTTCAGCTGAGTTTGAAGAAGCGGTAGATGCAGCTGCGCGCGCTTGGAACAAGGGCCGCGGCGATTGGTCCACAGCGCGGATGGAAGAGCGCATTGCGGCCGTTCAGCAGTTCAGAAAGCGTTTTGCCGAAAAGCGAGAGCTCATGGTCAGGCTCCTGATGTGGGAAATCGCCAAGACTAGGTCCGACGCCGAAGCAGAGATCGATCGTACGCTCGTGTACATCGACGACACGCTGGAGGCGACTAAGCAGCTTGATCGCGAAGGTTCGCGCATGCAGTTCGCAGGCGGCATCATGGCGCAAGTCAGGCGCATGCCCCTGGGCGTCGTGCTTTGCATGGGGCCTTTTAACTACCCGATCAACGAGACGTTCACCACTCTCATTCCCGCTTTGGTCATGGGCAATTCAGTGGTGGCCAAACTGCCGCGCTTCGGACAGCTCGTGTGGGATCCGCTGCTTGAAGCCTTCAAAGAATGTTTTCCGGCCGGCGTGATCAACATCGTCAACGGGCTGGGTCGTGAAGTGATCCAGCCGACGGTCAAGAAGGGCAAGATCGACGTGCTAGCCTTCATCGGGTCAAGTCACGTGGCCGATGGAATCAAGCTTGCGCATCCGCACCCGCATCGATTCAGAAGTATTTTGGGATTGGATGCTAAGAACCCCGCACTGGTGCTGCCGGATGCGGATCCTGAGATCACGGTGCCAGAACTGGTTCGTGGATCTCTTTCTTTTAATGGCCAACGCTGTACCGCGCTTAAGATCATTTTCCTGCACGAGAACCTTCGCAGCACTTGGCTCGATCGCATTGCTGCGGCCGTGGACGCGCTGAAGCTGGGCTTGCCCTGGGAAAAAGGCGTCTCCATCACTCCACTTGCGGATCCCAAAAAGCCTGAGCAGCTCTCCCAAATGGTGAACGAGGCTGTCGCGCAAGGGGCGAAGCTCGTGAACGGCTCTCGAGGAGGGAAGATCACGGGGCAAATCTTTGCGCCTGCGGTGGTAGCTGATGTCAAAACATCAGGCCGCTTGGGCTGCGAGGAACAGTTCGGCCCTGTCGTGCCCGTCGTTTTTTACAAAGATCCAGAAGAGTTCATCACCTACATGACGCATTCGGAGTTTGGGATGCAGGCCAGTATTTTTGGACAAGATCCTGAGTTGGTAGGCGGAGTGATCGATGCGTTGTCCAACCAAGTCTGTCGCATCAATCTCAATTCGCAATGCCAGCGAGGCCCAGACGTTTTTCCGTTTACAGGTCGGAAAAACTCAGCTGAAGGAACGTTAAGCGTGACCGATGCGCTTCGTTCCTTCAGCATTCGAAATCTTGTAGCAGCCAAGCAAGATGTCCACGGCAAGCGACTGATGAAAGCGATTTTGCAGGGAGACAGTTCCAGGTTTCTTTCGACGGATATCGTCCTTTGATGAAGAACCCAGATCTGAAGTTGAAAACTCAACGTGCTTTCCGAGCCTCCCTTGGGGCACTGGGGTGCGTCTGGGCCTTTGCGGCCCACGCGGGGGGACAGGGCCGTGCAATCGGTGTGGCAGCTTCGTACGGAGATCGACCTCCGCTGAAGATCGTCACCGACGAGAGGCTTTCGGGGTGGGAATCGGAGCCAGAGCCCATTCG
>JBGAWT010000187.1:0-6266 GCA_044227445.1 Bdellovibrionia bacterium
CGCATTTCTCCTAATATTCCCTGTAGTTCCTCTCGAAAAGAAAGGGATGAGCTGGGTTCTCTCTCGATTCGTACTTTTGCTGCTCTTGGCGCTGCCTCAGGCGCCTGTTTATGCAGCCGAAGGCGACGAGGCGCTCGAGCAAGGTGTCGAGGAGCAGAATGGGCTTCTTAGAGAGCGACTCGGTCAATTCAAGAACATCGTGATCGATGTGCGCGGATCGCGCGGAGGCAAGGGTGACGTTGCTGCGGGTTACCTCACGGCCTTGGATTTCGTCTTAAGAGGGGGCTACCGCGGCAAGATCACCTTCGTGACGGATGCGACTTCGCGCGAGATCTTAAGCAAGCTCACCGGCACACCAGGTGGCGTGCGTTCGGGGTCACCTCTTGAAGGCTCCAAGCAGATGAGCGTCTATGATCTGCAAGATCTTCCGCAAGATCTGGAGCCTGCGGATATGTATTTGAGTTTGGCTAGCCCCAGCGGCCGTATTCGGTATGCCGATAGCATTGAGATTCTCCCGGCCGTAGAAAAACCCAAACCGCCCGCGCCTCAGCCTGAAGCGCCTGTCGTTGCGCCTGCGCCGGAACCCAAACCGCCTGTGCCGCAACCTGCGCCACCAGCTCCGCCGCCTGATTCAAAACCCAAGCCCAAGTTCTATCCGGGGGACGTAGATTTCCCCGGAAAAAATGCGATCGCTGCGGAAATAGCGAAATACAAAAAAGGATCTCTCGAGGAGGCGCTCAAGGATATGGCCGCACTTGAGGGTCATTATGGCTCCTTCAACAAATCTGCTGGAATTTCGACGGACCACGTTACTCTTGTCTCGCCAAATGTCTTAGGTGACGATCTTGATTATTATTATTGGAAGGCGACAAAGAATCGTCCTCTTCCTCCCATGCGCAAGATCCGGCTGAGGCATGACGCTGTCACTATCGTTCAAACCGTTTTGGGCAATACCGAAAATCCAGATTCGCGCAATCCCTACGGACTGATGCAGATCAAAGGCGAAAAATTTAACTTGGCGCCCGCGGGCATCGCAGCCAACGAATCGGGATTTTATCTCGATCCCATTGCTGCCGACCTCCGAGGCAAGAGCCCCGGTGAGCTCAAGAGCGCGATACGCGAGGGCCTCACGGTCATGCCCCGCACGAGCGAAAAACGTCAGATGATCGAACAGGTGATCTCGGGAAAGAGTCTTGAGGGCGCGGATATCGGCTTGGTTTACGGGGTGACAGCCTACGGAGTGAAGCATCAGTTTTCGGGATATCTCCAAGGGCTCGCAAATGAAGCCAAGGCTAGCGGAAAAAGTTACGTCCTGCTCACTCCCTCGGGATTTGAGTCGCGAGAATCTCCCGTTGCGACGACGGTCATCAGCTCGCTCAAAGAGCTTCCGGCAAAAGCCGAGCCCGGAAAAATCTATGTTGTTAAGACGGGAGCGATTCCTCACGAAGCGTTCGTAGCTCTCATGGCCTACTCTCAAGTCCCTCCGGTGATGGCAGGGGACGGAGCGATGAGCGCGGCCATTACGTTGGGCAAGCCCTTTGTCTTGACCGAGGTGTCTTGGAATTCGCGCAACATCCGAAATCTAAAAAAACTTCTCATGAACCAGGCTGTGAGTGAGACGGAGAAGTCTCTCTATCAGGCTCTTTACGGCAGGCCTGATATCTCTTCGAGCATCGATTTGCGCCGAGCTCAGGAGCTGCTCAAAGTTCCTAATCGCTTTGAGGGCCTTTCCATTCGATTGCCGAGACTGAGCGACCGAATGATCGAAGCCGCCGCCACAATGAGCAAGCTGGGTCCCTCATCCAGCGTCAACGATGTCCTAAAAGCCACGCGCGATCCTAATATGAGGGTTAAGGTCCTCTCGATCCTAGCGTCGCAAGGCAACCTCGATGCGTGGAGATGGCTGGAGAGTTGGGCCAAGGCAAATCCCTTCAAAGCCTATGTTGGATATCGCAAAGGGACCATCCAGGGGCTCGATCGCATTGCCAATCAGATGCCGGAGTGGGTGCGAGAAGAGGCTTCCAAGCCGGGATTGTCTCAGGCCAAGCTAGCGGATCTCAATGAGGCCATCAAACAGATGCCGATGCGCAAGCTGGACCCGCGATCAAAGGTCACCTGCGAAGGGGTTTTGCTTGCCGCAGCTACAAACCAAACAGGCCTCTATATTGATGAGTGGGTTCGCCGATTGGGCGAGCTCAAGGTCGAAGGCGCTTTGCCTTTGATAGAAAGAAGCATGAAGAGCACCGACAAACGGATCGCAGGTGCGGCTTTCTTCAGTTGGATGGCGATCAAGGGTCGGGACAAGAGCATCCCGTTTCTGATGAAGGCAGTGAGAGAGCCCGATGGCATTCAAGTCGAGAGGGCCGCCGCCGCACTAGAGGAGGTAAAGACCGAGCCTGTGGCCCAAGCCTTGATTGAGGCTCTCAATCTCAATTTGGGCAAGCACTCGTTCAATTCCATGGCGATCTTGGTGGCTTTGGCTAAAAACGGCCACCCTTCAGCCGTGGCAGCGATCGAGCGAGCTATCCTTTCCAGCGATGACGTCAGTTTTTGGCAAGGGTTCATCCAAGGATTGGCGAGCAGCACGGGCGACGAGATTCGGAAGCAGATTTTATTCGCAGGTTTACGAAGCAAAATGCCGCTGGTCAGTGCTTTGTCCTTGGAAGAAGCGTTCATGCGAAAAATAGTGGATGATCGCTTCTTGGATTTCGTGATCAAGAAGGCCGAAGCCGGAAGTCCCGATGATGTTCCCGCCGAAATGCAGCGGCTTTTTTCTTCCGGTTTTTTTAGAGCTATTCAAGATAAGCGCCCGGATCTCGTCATGCGCTATGTGAAGGGTAAAACTGTAGGTGTTGCGATGGCGGCGATGACTGGTCTGAACCTCCGCGATTCGGCCGCTCTTGAGGTTTTGATCTCGATTGCTCGGAAGGGCAAGGGGGGGGACTTGCAAGAGAGGGCAATCGCCGTTCTTGCAAGCTCTGGTTCTCCCGCTGCTCGGGCAGCATTGATTGAAATGGTGCAAGACCCTTCGGCCGAGCTCGCTGTTTTAGTCCTATGGAATGTACGGGGTTTGAGCGCTGAGGCATCGTTCCCCATTTTTTCTAAAGCGGTTCATCACGACAATCCTAAGGTCTTTCGCGCCGCTCTGGATACATTGAGCACCCAATACGTCAGCGATCCCAAGGCTCTCGATGCGGTGCTTGCGGCCTCTGAGAGTCCGGATGTCTCCAAGGTTAAGGCGTCCGTTGAGGCTTTGTTCAGGTTTACCTCCCCTCGGGCTAAAGAGGCTCTCTTGAAGCTTTCAAACCATCCTAACCCCGAGATCAAAGCCTATGTCGCTAGCCGAAAGCAGCTGGCGGGGCCTTTTGGGATGAACGCCTTTCAGCAAGGTCCCAGTTTTTCACCATTCAAATTTTTTGTGCACGATGTTGACCATACTACACTGCCCAAGATCACTGAGCCTTCGCTGCTTTCTCTCAAGTGGGATGAGCAATACCTACCACTGCCAAAGCTGCCCCCGCTTTCAAGTAATGACCTTCTCATGATTGATGAGCCTCTGTTTTCGGCAGAGCAATCCGCGAATATTATTAAGATGATGGAGGAGAAGTTTAAACCCAAGGTCAGCATCTCCAAAGAGCTGTACAAGAAGGTTGCAGATCTGTTCCTAAGTGGCCCGCTGGGCGCGCCTTGTCTGGGCGCGGAGCTTAAGAAGGAGCTCAAGAAAGAGACCCAGAACGAGAAGTCAAAAGACTGCAAAGAGGGCTCCTGCCAGGACCTGCTCACCCCAAAATTTAAGAAGTAGACCCAGCGCGTTACCTGTTAAGGCCCAAATTCAAATCTTGGTCGTGTTTTAAGACGATTGACGCATTCCGTTGTCTCGAAAACCCCTCAAAATTCCTACACTTTTTTACGAAAAGAAGAGGATGGCGTGTGCTCTGTTTAGATTCGGCATTGCTCTGTTTTTTGCGATCGCAACCAGCGTCGCACAAGCGCAGGTGCAAGTGCGTACAGAGCAAGAAGAAACCGCTCTTCTTCAAGCGCGCCTTAAGAACTTCAAGCACATCGTCATCGATGTCCGCGGATCACGTGGAGGTAAGGGCGATGTGGCTGCCGGATACCTCACGGCACTCGACCTAGCGGGTCGGGGTCAGTACGGCGGCAAGATCTCGTTTCTGGGAGATGACGAATCGTTTGCGATCCTCTCGAAGCTCTCGGGCAAGACGGTGGGTTCGGGCGTCGCTCTGAGTCTTGCTTCTGGATTTGAGGCTACGGTTTACGCGCGTGGCGAAGTGCCTCGCGATCTACCTCCCGTGGATTTGCAGCTCAATCTCGCAAGCCCGAGCGGCAAGATCGCTGACTTTGATATGACGTTGGGCGCGCCGGATTACGGCGGCATGACGGTGTCCACGAGCAATCTCATTCAAATTACGCAGACGGTATTGGGCAATACCGAAAACCCTTACGCGGTCAATCCCTTCGGACTCATGCGAGTCAACAACGGGCCAGATACTAATCAGGACTATTCGCTCAGCCCCGCGGGTATCGCCGAGAACGAAGCGGGCGTTTACCTCGATCCCGTCGCAGCATCGGTGCGCGGCAAGAGTGCCGACGAGATCCGGGCCAAGATCTTAGCTTCGATCACGTCTCTGCCCCCGAGCTCCAAGGGTCGAAAGATGCTCGAGATGGTGTTGGATGGAAAGCGTCTTCGGGGGGCTAAGGTCGGTTTGGTCTATGGGGTCACCGCCAAAGAAGTGAAGAAGCAATTTACGCGCTACCTCGAGGCGATGGTCAAGCAGGCTAAAGAGACCAAGCAGGCCATCGTGCTTTTGACTCCTTCGGGGTTTTCGTCAAGCGATATGGATCGCAGCTTAGGCGAGAGCATCGAGGTGGTCTCCGAGCCGCCTCAGATGTTCACAACTCCTGAGCCCGGTAGGGTCTTCATCGTCAAAACGGGCGCGATCCCACACGAAACGTTTGTCAGCCTCATGGCCCTCTCCGAAGTTCCGCCAGTGGTTGCAGGCGATGGAGCGCTGAGCGCCGCGCTCGGAATCGGCAAGCCTTTTGTCATGACTCGCGTCGGTTGGAACAAGCGCAATATCCGCAATCTCAGAGAAGCGCTTCAAGCCTCAGCGGCGACGCCAGAGGAGAGGGCGCTTTACGACGCGATTTATGGACCTTCGCTGAAGCTGGACAAAGTAGGGGAGCTTGAGAAGTTCAAGAGTCGCTTTGAACGGCTTCCGTTGCAGTTTGATCGCTTAACCGATTCGGTCATCGAGGCGGCCGCCGCGGGCCGGGCGCTCGCAGCATCAAGCTCTGACGCTCCCGAAGCAAAACCATTGGATGAGCTACTGAGAGCCGTCCAAGACCCTGTTCTCAGACTCAGTATCCTGTCGAACAAAGCACTGGCCAAGGACCCGGTAGCTCAGCGTTGGATCGAAAATTACGCGCGCAGCAATCCGCTCGAAGCTTACATTGCCTTTAAGCGCGGGCATCTCAAGGGGCTAGAGCGTATCGAGCCCGAGCTCGTGCGTACGATTCGAGGCATCGCAAAGAAAGCTCCTGCGAGCGACGAGCATTTCGATTTGATTTTGACTGCTGTGAGGCTCAGCAAGGATCAGACCCTGTGGGAGGACCTTGCGCTTCAGGGTCTTAAGGCTCCGAGTCGAACTTTGGTGAAGTCGTCTATCTCAGCTCTAGCGCGCATGAAGAGTCACCGCGCGATTCCAGAGCTTGCCAGAATGGCTCAAGCCGCCAAACCTCAGTTCTTGGACGAGGCGACCACCGCACTCAGTCGCATCGGTGGCAAGAAAGCTAACGCAGTTTTGTTCGGGCTTCTGAAGCGTAAGTCAGACGATCATTCAAAGGCTGCGTTTGATGCGTTGATGATCTCTCGCGACCCCGAGGTTCCAAACGTCCTGTACAAGCACATCGGGTTTTTGCCTTACGATAAGCAGCGAGATCGTTGGGCTAGGATGTCCTGGAGCAAAGGCCAAGCAGCCACTCAGACCCTAGTCCGCACAGCAAAGATGCTGGAGTCCATTCAAGCTCCGGACTTTTTCTCTATGTTCCTGGAAGAGTCGCCCAACTTCGCAGCGGTGATGACCGCGGGGATGCAAAGCCCCTATCGAGACATCGCAACGGACTGCTATGGGCGACTGAATAATCGACCACTGGACGCTAACGACAGCAAGCTTGTGGCGGCTTTGCTCGATCATAGAAGTCCCTGGGTGCAGGAAAAGGCCTTATTACTGATGGACCGAGCTGAT
>JBGAWT010000188.1:0-7084 GCA_044227445.1 Bdellovibrionia bacterium
GACTTCGAAGCCAACGGGGTTCGCATCCGACTCAAAGCTAAAACGGGAGCATTCGAATACACCCATATCGAAGTCCAAGATTCCAAAACAGGAACTCAGCTTGCGGATCTTGAGGTGAACAATTACTCAGATGCCATCAAAATGGCCAATCTCCTGCAAATCGCGACATATGCCGGTAAAGGTCAAGGAAGGACCTACTACGACGGTCCCAAGAGACTAGAAGCGGAGCAGATCTTCGTTTACGACGGCGAAAAACTAGTCGGGAAACTGACTCACAACGAAATGCAACGCTCGGGTGACAGCGGGCTTCCAGCTAACGCCGTTACGTTTAGGGAGCTGCCTGAAGTCCTCAACAAGATCATGAAGCTCTCTAAAGACAACGCCAAGAACAGCATTTCACCTCTTGCCGAATGCCAAGCCAAGCTCAAAAAGTTTGAGGCCGAATCCGCAGCTAAAAGCGCCACCTCAAGCCGGAGCGCCGTGCATAGCGAAGCCACGACCTCCACCGCCGAATAGTTCGTTAATCCATTTCGATCATGCGACCAGCTTTGACGCGCAGAGCTTTTAGCTCGCGGTAAAACTGTCCGTCGCGATAGCTGATGCGGCCCGTGACGCCAGGGAAGCTGCGTACGGCCTTCAAAAGCTCTTTCACATCGACTCTCGAAGCGGAAGCGCTGGCCTTATCCAAAGCCGTCTCCACAACTGCCGCCGCATCGTAAGCGATGGCTTCCATCGTCGTGGGCTCTGAACCTGCATAAACCTTAAATCGATCCACGAACTTGCGCGTCCGCACATCGGGAGACTCTGGCAAAAAGGCATCCATGAATACGGCATGCTCGCCGTAAGCTCCGACGCGCGAGATGAACTCAGACGAGTTCCAAGCGGACGTGCCCAAAAAACGAACCTTCTCGATATCCCTGAAAGCGAACATCGGAAGGATTTGGCCAGCAGATTTGGGATCATCCGGAATAAAGACAGCATCGAAATCCACCAAAGGCGTCAGCGCAAAGAACTTATCCGTCTTGCGATTGCGCTTGTGGATGTTCTGCACCTCGCGCTCCTTGGCCATCGACTCGACTTCGCGCGCACGGGCATCGGCGTAAAAGGTGCCGGCGAGTTTATCGATCGGCATCCTAAATTCCGTCTCGCCCGGGGTGTAGGTCTCAGCACCCACCACCTTGCCACCGAGGCGCTCGACTTCGTCCCAAACCGCTGCGCAGCTTCTTCGCCCACTTTGTCGTTGGGGCTCAAGATCGCAAAGCGCTTGGCGCCCAACTGCTCATAGGCAGCGCGCGACTTCTTGGGACTGAAGCTGAAGTGTCACGCCACCCTGGAAAATATAGTCGCCTTGAAAGCCTGGGTTGCGCGCCAGGTTCACGAGCGGAACGCCCATCTCCTGGGCTTTTTGAGTGATCTGGGTGATGCCCTTGCTGAGCAGCGGTCCAATGACAACAGCCGCATGATGTTGGTTCACGAGCTTGGTCATCGCCCGGAATCACTTGGTCGGCCTCGTCGCCTGAGTCCTCAACAACGATGGAGAGCTTGGACTCCGGCTCATCGTTATCGAAGATCTTAAACGCCATCTCGAGCGGCCTGAAGACTGCGCTGGCCGAACTTAGCCCATTTGCCTTTGAGCGGCAGCATCACACCCACGACGCGGGGGTTGATGTAGCTCTGGAGTAGCGGAGGCTGAAACGAGATCGCGCACAGACTGAGCAAAGGGGCTACCGGCGTGACGGCTGATGAGTTTTTGCGCATAGATTCGGCCGAACCTGAGTTGCCCAATGCCATTTGAAGGGTGACCAAGCGATACAACAGATGATCTGCGTAAGGAGCGTCCGCTGACTCGCGATAAAGCGCTTTCGATCGAGTCCACTGCGCGCACATCAAGCAGCGCTTGCTCCACTGGTTGCCCAAAGGCTCTGGCTTCGCGAGCCTCGGTCTCGACATGAGCCGACTTGCGATCAATGCCTCGCGAGCGGACAGCGGGATATTGAGTTTGAGATACAAGCGGCTCTTTAAGAAATGGACCTTCAGCCGATTGTCGCGATCCAAAGCATCCAACGCAATCTCCGCTAAACTTTGCTGGCAATCTTCGAACTGGCTCGAGTCAAACTGCGCTTTGGCCAAGTTATAAAGGATGTACTGCCTAAAGATCCGGTTATCGCCGCTTCCTTCGGCTGAGCGCTTGAAATGCGGAATCGCTTGAAGCGCGCGATTGGTGAGCAAGAGCGCCAAACCGTACAGGTTCTCAACGGCCGGCAGCTGCGGGCTGCGCGAGTATTTCTTGAGATAGGCTTGAGACTTCTGGATCACCGGTTCATACAGACCGCGACCGAAGTAATTTTGGATTTCTTTGTATTCCTTGGCTTCAGCGGCCGAAACCCCCGACGCCACAGGCTGCTGGGCACCTGCGTGCGAACCCGGATCCCAGCCTTTACCGCCCGCGCCCTTTTTTCCAGTCGTAGTAGGCGCAGTAGTGCAACCGATGAAAGCGACCGCGACACACGCTGCGATAAACAAAGGGAGATTGCGCACGTCCCTCAGTGTACCCCGGAGGCGGGATCATTCAAAGAGGTTGCGAACCTTCTCGAAAAACGTTTGGTGCATGGGATGCGATTGGGAACCCGAAACATCGGCGAACTTCTTCAGCAGATCTTTTTGCTCGGCGTTGAGGTGAGTAGGCACTTCGACGACGACGCGCACCAATTGATCGCCCCGGCCATAGGCGCCTAATTTAGGCATGCCCTTGCCCTTAAGTCGCAGGGTCTTATGCGATTGGGTGCCGGCAGGGATCTTGAGCTTCACTTTACCTTCGAGAGTCGGAACTTCGATCTCATCGCCCAAAGCAGCCTGACTAAATGTAACGGGCACTTCGCACACCACGTCGAAGTCCTCTCGGCTGAAAAAATCATGCGGCAAGATATTGATCACGACGTAAAGATCGCCTGCGGGACCGCCGCGCTCACCGGACTCGCCTTCGCCGGTGAGTTTCAGGCGCTGCCCTGAATCCACTCCTGCGGGAATTTTGACGGCAATCTGAGAGCGCTTCTTGACCGCGCCTGCACCGGAGCAATCCCGGCACGGATCGGAGATGGTCTGGCCTGCGCCGTTACAGCGCGGACAAGTGCGTGAAATGGCGAAGAAGCCTTGCTGAAAAGTCACTTCGCCTCGGCCCGAGCACTGCTGACAGGTGATGGGCTTGGTGCCAGGCTTCGCACCGGAGCCAGCGCACGTCTCACAGCGTACGGTCTTGGGAACAGTGATGACCTTTTCGGCGCCAAAGGCGGCCTCTTCGAAAGTGACGTCTAGAGTAGTTTTGAGATCAGCCCCTGTGCGACCGCTGGATCGGCGACCACGTCCGCGGCCTTGTTGACCGCCAGCACCAAACAAATCCCCGAAGATATCGCCAAAGATGTCGTTGATCGTCGCTCCGCCGCCAAAACCCTCGAAGCCACCCGCGCCGCCACCAAATCCGCCCGGACCGCCTTGCATGCCGGCGTGCCCGAATTGATCGTACATCTGGCGCTTCTGCGGATCCGAAAGGACCTCATAAGCCTCCGAGAGCTCTTTAAACTTCTCTTCGGCTTTCTTGTCTCCTGGGTTTTTGTCCGGATGGAATTGGACGGCGAGCTTGCGATAGGCTTTTTTGAAGTCTTCGGGCGAGCCAGTGCGGCTCACCCCTAAGACGTCATAATAATCGCGCTTCTCACCTGCCATACGCCCTCGGGGCTAAAACTACACTTCTTTGAAGTCAGCGTCGATGACGTCGTCGTCTTTGCCGCCAGCTTTTTTCTCGCCGCCCGAAGCACCGGCTTGCTCTTGCGAGGCACCGTTGCCGTTAGCCCCTGCATGCTCGCCGCTAGCTCCGCCTTGAGGAGCTGCGTTCTTGTACATCTCCTCAGCCATCTTGTTAGAAGCCTTGGTCAAAGTCTCCGTAGCCTTTTGGAGCGTCTCTAGATCGTTGCTGTCCAAAGCCTTGCGGGCTTCGATGACGGCTTCTTCAACTGCCTTCTTGGATTCCGCCGAGATCTTCTCGCCGTTTTCCTTGATCGTCTTTTCGATCGTGTAGACCAGGCCATCGAGCGTGTTGCGCGCGTTGACCAGTTCCTTGCGCTTTTCGTCCTCGGCGCGATGCTCTTCAGCCTCGCGTTGCATGCGCTTGATCTCTTCTTCGGACAGGCCGCTTGAAGCGGTGATCTTGATGGACTGTTCCTTGCCCGTGCCTAAGTCCTTTGCCCCGACGTGAACGATGCCGTTAGCGTCGATATCAAAGGTTACTTCGACCTGAGGTACGCCGCGAGGTGCGGGCGGAATGCCCACGAGATCAAAACGACCGAGCGACTTGTTGTACTCGGCGAACTCGCGCTCGCCTTGCAGGCAGTGAATCGTCACAGCCGACTGGTTATCGCTTGCCGTAGAGAACACTTGGGACTTCTTGGTTGGGATCGTGGTGTTCTTCTCGATGAGCTTGGTGAACACGCCGCCCAGGGTCTCGATGCCCAGGGACAGCGGAGTCACGTCGAGCAATAGAACGTCCTTAACGTCGCCCTTGAGCACGCCGCCTTGGATCGCTGCGCCCACAGCCACGACTTCGTCAGGGTTCACGCCGCGGTGAGGCTCTTTGCCGAAGATTTCCTTAACCTTGGCTTGAACCTTAGGCATGCGGGTCATACCGCCGACCAAGATCACTTCGTCGATATCGCTCTTGGCGAGGCCCGCGTCTTTGATGCAGGTTTCGCAAGGAGCTATGAGTTTTTGGATGAGGTCATCAACCAAAGCTTCGAGCTTCGAGCGCGTGAGCTTGAGGTTCAAGTGCTTAGGACCGCTTGCATCCGCCGTGATGAACGGCAGATTGACGTCGGTTTCCATGGAGCTCGAGAGCTCGTGCTTGGCCTTTTCGGCGGCTTCTTTCAAGCGCTGCAGGGCCATCTTGTCTTTGCGAAGGTCGATGCTGCTTTCTTTTTTGAATTCGTCAGCAAGCCAGTCGATGATGCGTTGGTCGAAGTTACCGCCGCCCAAGAACGTATCACCGTTGGTGGCTTTGACTTCGAACACGCCGTCGCCCATCTCGAGGATCGAGATGTCAAACGTACCGCCGCCCAAGTCGAACACGGCAACTGTGGATTCCTTGCCTTGCTTATCCAGGCCGTAAGCCAGAGCTGCTGCCGTAGGCTCGTTGATGATGCGCTTGACGTCCAGCCCTGCGATGCGGCCCGCGTCTTTGGTGGCTTGGCGTTGGGCATCGTTAAAGTAAGCTGGAACGGTGACAACCGCTTCTGTGACCGGTTCACCCAGGTAGTCTTCGGCCGTCTTCTTCATCTTTTGAAGGACGATGGCGGAGATCTCTTGAGGGGAGTATTCGCGGTCGCCGACTTTGATCCAAGCGTCGCCATTCTTGCTCTCTTGGACCTTGAATGGGGCGATCTTGGCAAACTCGCTGACTTCGCGGGAGTTGAATTTGCGACCGATAAGGCGCTTGGCTTCAAACACCGTGCGCTCAGGGTTGGTGATGGCTTGGCGCTTGGCGGCTTGGCCGACATGCTTCTCGTTCGAAGCAGCGAAGCTCACGATCGAAGGGGTGGTGTTCGCGCCTTCGGAATTAGGAATAACCTTGGGTTCGCTGCCTTCGAGGACAGCTACGCAAGAGTTGGTCGTGCCTAAGTCGATACCGATGATTTTTCCCATAACTTCTTTTTCCTATGCCTTTCTTAGTGCTCTTTTTAAACCTGGTGCGCCGGCCGCAGACGTCAAGCCTGCGCGATTTTTCCTGCGCTCAAAACCACGCGCGCCGGCCTCAATAGCCGTCCATGCAGGGTGTAACCCCTGAGTTCTTCGCGACACACGCTGCCTTCGGGTAGGTCGCTAGCTTCGCTGCCCACCGCCTCATGAAAATTGGGATCAAACGCCGCGCCTTGGGTCGCGATCACCTGAACGCCAAAACGCCCGATGGTCTGCTCAAACTGCTGCAGCACCATCTTAAGACCGGCAAGCAGATTGGCGTCCGTGGTCGCCGGAGTGTGAGCTAAGGCCCGCTCGAGGTTATCGACCACGAGCAAAAGATCGCGAGCCTGGTTCTCCCAGCCGAACTTCAGCAGATCCTGACGCTCCTTGGTGACACGCTTTTTGAAATTCTCGAACTCCGCGTACAGATAAACGTACTTGGCGTCCTTGTCTTTGAGCTGAGCTTCGAGCTCCTGAACGCGCTGCTCCAAAGAAGACTCTTTGGGCGCTTCAGGTGCTTGAGCCCCGTTCGATGTGGGCGAAGCGGATTCCATTTACTTAACTCCTACGCTCCAATTGATGAAATGAATCGGACATAGATCTCTATGAGAACGAAGGTGCTGAAGTCAAACGGGAATTCAAATTTTCTTGCTTTTTTATAGGCAGCTTTTCAATTGAAAAAACTCATGCTACAAGCCAAAACCTGTTTTAATGAGTCAACAATTAAACTTGTTTAGTTGTCGCCGATTGGAGTACGGGTTCATGAAGTTCAAAGCCTGGTTTTCGTCTCTCATCTTAGCGTCCGTTTTTGCAGCTCATGCAGCGCAAGCCGTCGTGCCCAAGAAGTGTTTCAAACCCACTTCTACGCCATCGCCGCTGGAGCTTAAAAATCGCGAAATCCTCGTCCAACTCAAACAAGCTCCCGAGGGGTCCTTGTTGCGAAGGAGCCTCGAGGGGCAGCTTTGGACCAATAACCAGGGAATCATTCATACGGCGATCTTCAAAGCGATGCGGCGACACAAAGGGGTCGTAGAGAAAGAAGAACTCTATGCCATCGCCTATCAAGCACTGATGAAAGCCGCCAACAAGTACAACCCCAAGAAGGCCGGCTTTGCGACGTATGCTGCCATCTGGCTAAGCGCCATGACCAATCGCGCAGTGGATGTCGCGGCCAAGGGAGAAAAGGAATTCGTCACCAAGACAGAAGGCGAGACTGGCGAAGAAGAGGACATCCTCAATCTGATCGCCTCAAAAGCGGACGGGGCAGATAGCGTCGCAGCGGACGAGGAAACGCGAAGCTTTATCCAGGATTTCTACCACAAGGAACTCGCAGGCAATGTCGATCGCTTGATCTTCCGCG
>JBGAWT010000189.1:0-6372 GCA_044227445.1 Bdellovibrionia bacterium
AAGTGACCAAATGCCCGCTTGATCCCCTCGATGTCATCGGGGGTGAGATAGTAAAAATCCGTCGAGCTCATGACACTAGAAGGATGTTCCTTAGAGCGAAGCTCTGAATCACAGGTTGTTTCGATCGCATCCGGTCGTGTGTCGCAAAGCCCAAAGGCATGGCCAAGCTCGTGAATAAGAAGGCCATAGGAAGAGAAAAAGACCCGATACTCGCTATGGCCTAGGTACTGGGCCGCTTCCGCCTGATTCTTTGGCTTCTTGACGGAAACCAGATCCATCGTGTCTTGGAGGCTCTCGTCCTTTTTCAGCAGAGACCTAAAATCCACGGTCTTAAAGATTTCGTCTCCCTTTTGCACAGAATATGCCGAGTTGATCTGAATTCGCTGAAAGTACCTACCCGATGGAGCCTTAACTGCGACCGTTTGAGCGATGGATTTCGGATACTTCACATTCTCATCGACTAGTACCATCAAGTCGATCTTCTCTTCGTCACAATCGAGCTCCACGACCTTGAGCTCAGAAAGTTTGCTGTCCTCAAGAGGCACGAGCCAAAGACGAATGGCCGAGCGAACCTGTAGACCTAAGCTGTCCCTATCAAAGGACTGATCCTTGACCTGAACGCAGAACTTGATCTCCTGATCCCGAATAGCCGGATAAAACAAAAGAGACTTCGACCAATCTTCCTGGAGGTCGATATCAAGCCCCCATGCAAACGCTTTTTGCGAAAGCACAGCCAAACAGGCGAGCACTGCGGCTAATGGAAGCCACCTGGACATCGGAGCCTACTTCTTCTTCGAAGTGCTTGAGGTCGTGGGCGTCACTACCTTCTTGGTAGGGGTCACCGTCTTGGTTTTCTCTTTTACTACGGGCTTCTTTGCGGGCACCTGGACGGCGGGAGCAGGCTCGACCACCACTGGTGCAGGAACCGCCACAGGAGCCTCAATCGGCGCCTCTACCTGAGGCACAACCTCTTGCACAGGAGCTGGCTCAACATACGGAGGGGGCGGAGGAGCATCCGGAATCCATTTGTAGATGGCATGCAAAGCCGCAAAGGTCTCGGATGTGCCCTTGGTGTGAGCGCTAAACTCCTGGTCGCGATCTTGTGTGCGCTTCGGGTAGGTCAACGAGGTCATGAGATGAACTTCGTTTCCGCCAGCACGCGTGACGACATAGACTTTCCTAGGGCGCTTCTCTTTGATCTCCGAGCGAAAAGCGGTCACATCGACTTCGTCCATAAAGAACGTGACGAGCCTGCCCTCGCGGTCAAAAACCTTCTTAAACTCTTGGTGAAGCGAATCGGGAATATCCAGATACTCCGGCTGCGTGTAGGCCAGCGGGAGCGAATTTTCCTCATCCGGCAGGCGGAACGTATGCCTAAAGCCATATCCTCGTGCTTCGATCTGCTCCGGGCGATCGAAGGCCGAGAGTTCAACTGAAATTCGAAGCGCTGCGCGATGAAAAGCTTCTTGCTTCCTAGGACGTGAGCGCCATAGCTCGTGCTCTTGAGAAGCTCATCGGAGTTGCCCGGCTCAAAGTCTCTGTTCCAGACGTCTACGATCCTCGTGTCTAAGTTCGGTCCGCCCTCAAAGACCCGCGGGCGGCTCAAGAAGTAATCTCGAGGCGAGATATCTTTAGCGGCAATGTAATCGAGCTTAAAGCTCGTGCTGCGCGAAGCGCGAATGCCGACGAGCTCGTAGTGGCCGTCTTTTTCGTGACCCTTGATGGCAGCGTTGCTGGCGTTGCCTTCGCGCTGCTGCAGAACATAGCCTTCGAACTCCTGCTCATTTTGAACTGAGTCGATGGTCATCGGGCCACGGCCACAGGCGGCGTTTCCGATGAGGCCCAAGACTACCAGGGAATACGCACCGACGATCCAATGAGCACGAGAGTGGGCCACGCGAGATACCTCCGCGTGGGCTCCTAGTGCAAAGGGGGTGCCGTGAAATCGAGGCGGGAGGCGACCCCAGAAAAGACTTGGGGCGCCCCCCCTGTCTAAAGGTTGGACGCCCCCTGAAATCCTTACAAAATCTGTAAACTGCCGTTACTTCAAAGCCTTGAGCTGCCCGACCTTGTCCGTGCGCTCCCAAGTAAACTCAGGCTCGCTGCGGCCGAAGTGACCGTACGCAGCCGTCTTGGAGTAGATCGGACGCAGCAGATCGAGCGACTCGATGATGCCTGCTGGGCGGAGGTGGAATACCTCGCGAGCGGCGACTTCGAGCTGCTTAGGATCGACCTTCTCAGTACCGAAAGCATTGACCATCACGCTGACCGGTTCGGCCACGCCGATGGCGTAAGCCAATTGAACCAAGCAACGATCGGCAAGGCCTGCGGCCACGAGGTTCTTAGCAACGTAGCGGCCCATGTAGCAGGCCGAACGGTCGACCTTAGAAGGATCTTTTCCGGAGAAAGCCCCACCGCCGTGTGCGCCATGGCCGCCGTACGTATCGACGATGATCTTACGACCCGTCAGACCGCAATCACCCATCGGGCCACCGACAACGAATCGGCCGGTAGGATTGATGAAAAACTTCGTCTTGGAATCCAGCAAGCCCGCAGGAATCGTCTTGCGAATGACTTCCTCGATCACCGCTTCTTGGATCTGCTTGTGAGTGATGTTCTCGTCATGCTGCGAGCTCACGACCACAGCGTCCACGCGCTTAGGCTTTCCGTTTTGATACTCAACAGTGACTTGCGTCTTGCCGTCGGGCCTGAGCCAGCCAAGCTTTCCGTTCTTACGAACTTCGGACAAGCGAAGCGCAAGCTTATGCGACAGGTCGATCGTCAGCGGCATGTAGCTGTCGGATTCGTTCACCGCATAGCCGAACATGATGCCTTGGTCGCCGGCGCCTTGTTCCTTTTGGTTGTTGAGGCCTGCACCCGCCGTTACACCTTGAGAGATGTCCGGGGATTGGCGATCCAAAGTCACCATCACGCCGCAGGTTTTGTAATCAAAACCCTTGTCCGAGTGATCGTAGCCGATGCGCTTAACCGTCTGGCGAGCGATATCCGAGTAATCGACGCGAGCGTTGGTGGTCACTTCGCCAGCGACGACGATGAGGCCGGTGGTGACAAGAGTCTCGCAAGCAACGCGGGAGCGAGGATCTTCCTTAAGAAGGGCGTCAAGCACCGCATCTGAAATCTGATCGGCGATTTTATCTGGATGGCCTTCGGTGACGGACTCGGACGTGAACAGATAGCTAGACATAGGAAGGCTTCCTTTCTTAATCAGATTTTTGGCGGGCGCTTTCTTGGTTTTGGCCAAGCGGCGCGCTCTTAGTCAGTGTGAATAGGGAACTTCGGAGTCGTGCCCTTGTTCTGTTCCTTGCGCTTGCGGGCCTTACCCTTGCGAGCTTTGCGAATTTTACGGGCGGTCTTGGACTTCATACGACGAGAAGGCATCTGAAATACTCCTTAGTAAGTGAATCGGGTTTAACCGCTCCCCCTTTGGAGTGTCAACGGGATTCCTTGGCAAGAAGCTTGCTTAGTGGGCCTCATGGTCTACTTGTTTTGGGGATTGTGCTGCTCATTGTTGTCCGCTTGGCCGACCGAGCCCGCGGTGCGCGATGCGCCCGAGCTTCACTTGATGGTCGGCGAGCAAAGGCTGCTTTTTTTAGGCGAAATGAAGCGTTTCTCGATTTCTGGAGCAGCGGCGCGCGGGGTGCGGGTAGGCGCCTCGCAGGGCCTGGGGGACAAGATTTTGCTCAAAGCCTTAAGGCCTGGAAGGGGCGAGCTTTGGGTCCAACGCCCGGACGAAAGGTCCGAACTTCGGACGATCTGGGTGCGGGCCGGAAGGACCGATGAGAGCAAGCCCTCTTCATTTGAAAGACGCCTGGGTCGCCTAGGCGCCATCGAGGCCATCGCCCTGGAAGAAGGCTTCGCCCTACGCGGCGAAATTGGCGACCGAGAGACGCTGCAGGCCGTGGGCGCGCTGGTGGCCGATTTCCCTAAGCGCGTGTTGGATCAAACGACTGCGGCTCCGGCCTTGCTCGAAGAAGGTCGCGCGCGGCTAGCACAGACGGTTTTGCAGCTTCCTCAGCCCAGCCAATGGGAGAGCGGTGAAATCAGCGGCAGGCTTTGGGTGCGCGGGAGCGTTTCGCGAGCTGATCATCGCATCACCTCGCTGCGCCTGCTTCGCGAAGCTTTCCCGACTGTGGACCTCGCAATCGATGTGTTGGAGACGCCCAGTGCGACGCTACACCTGCAAATCACTCTTTTGGAGGTCAGGCGCAAAAAACTTCAAGCCTTGGGTGTTCGCTGGCCGTCCGCAAGCACCCCCCAGAGCTGGGCGGGAGGGCAAGGCTTGATGAACCTCTCGCTTGAACACCTGGAAACCGATGGAGCAGCTCGCGTGCTTTCATCGCCCGAGCTGGTTTTGCGCGTTCCGGGGGAAGCAGAGCTTTTTTCTGGCGGCGAGCTTCCCATTCGGGTCAAGAACCCCCGATACGCCAACGTCGTGTGGAAATCCTACGGCCTGCTCCTCAAAGTCAAAGCCCTGCAGCTGGCCTCCCCGCTCGCGCGCCTGGAAGTCGAAACCGAGCAAAGCCACCTCGACTCCTCTCACTCGAGCGAGGACGGAGTGCCCGGACTTCAGACCAATCGCCTCAAGACCCAGGTCGATGCTCGTGTGGGCGAACGACTGCTTTTGACGGGTCTGGTGCGCCAGGATTCGAGTCAGATAGGCCAAGGCATTCCATGGCTCAGACAGATTCCGGTCCTAGGGCTCCTGGCCGGAGGAGAAGAGTCCGTCCAAGAGCAGTCCGAGCTCGTGGCGATTCTTCTGCCCAAGGTGGACGCCCCCCGAATCCCCGAGGCATGGCTACAAGCCCATCTTCCTGCAGGACCGCTGCCTCCGCCTAGGCAGTGGCTTTCGCCTGACGAAATTCGAGCCCTTCGCCAATCCAAGGAGTTCCCGTGGAACGCCATGCAGCAGTGATCCGGCTTCTGGATCGCCACGAAGTGACAGACGTGAGCGTCGTGGGAGCCCATCGCTTGGAGTGGCACGAAGGGGGCACGCGATTTAGCGCCGCCTCGCCGTTTGAAAACGAGGCGCAAGCCCACAGCTTTGCCGTGGAAATCTTGAGCTCGCGGGGCCGAAGCTGGGATGCGCGTGAGCCGTACTTTGACATTCAGTGGGGACAGCCCCCCACCCACCGCGTTCATGGCGTACTTCCACCAATTGCCCCAAGGACCAGTCCTGTCCCTTAGGGACTCGGTTGGACTTTAAGCCAGTCCTCTCAAGGCCGTTGGAAGGGCGAGCTTTGGGATCGGTGCGTGAGCCACCTGCAAACGGAAGCAGCATTCTCACCAGTGGCCCACCGGATCCGGCAAAACCACGCTCATGAATGACCTGCTTGAGCTCTTCAGTTCGCGAGAGCGCATCATCTTAATAGAGGGACACCCCTGAGCCCAGGCCCAAGCACCCCTGGCACCTCTCATCGCTCACGCGGGACTGCTAGCGCCAGCGACTGGGGCCAGGTCACCATGCGTGATCTGCTCGGCGCAGGCGCTTCGCATGCGCCCCTGATCGATTGGTCTTGGGCGAGTGCCGAGGCGAGGAGGTCTTTGATCTGCTTCAAGCCGCGAACACGGGGCACCGCGGGGTGCTCTCGAGCATCCACGCCAATTCGCCACGCGACGCGCTTAAGCGCATGGAGCTACTCTGCCAGCTCTTCGGGCGCGTGGACGGCCAGGCGGCGCAGGAATGGATCTCGCGGGCTTGGGAGGCGGGCTGCCCGGTTGGGTCGCGCCAACACGGGGGTGCCTGAGATTCGAAGCAGAGGTGCGCGGCTCAGAGCAAGGCGTCTACCTTATGGCGCGAGCGGCGTGAGATTTTATTCCGAAGTTATGAGATAAGCGCGCACATGAGCACTGCCTCAAAACCCAGAGAGGAAGGCTGGATCATCCATGTCAGGCGCCCGGGCGCGGACTGGGCGCTCTCAGCCCACGTGAGGCTGATCACGCGCAACTACGATTTTGCGACTCAACTCGAAGTCTCTTTTGTTTTGGCAATTCCTTGAACGCCGAAGCCGCCGATCGACGTGCTTCTCTGCGCCTAGCCCAAGAATCGAGCGTCGCAGCCGATTGCGTCCCAGGCCAAAATACCTGGGCAGGCAAACTGCAATCGCGCAACACGCCCGTGAGTTGGGAGATGAGCTGGGAGCCGACGCAAGGAAGCCCGATCTCACAACCTGCTCTTCTTAAGATCGCCAACTGAGAGTAGTGGTGCCTCCGTTCATCCAAGCCTGGCGACGGATGCTCCAGTGCGAGGCTGATCGAGGCTCGGGGAAAAGCACGATTTGGAGTTTGCCAGGATCGACATTCATGCACACCCTGAATTCCTCCTCTGAACTTGGCGAAGCGCTAGGCTGACCA
>JBGAWT010000190.1:0-6117 GCA_044227445.1 Bdellovibrionia bacterium
CAGATCCCAAAGATGGAGACGTGGAGTTCAAGCGCGCCGCCGCACACCAGATCAGCAAGATGGGGCGCGTGCTTGCTCTTTTTGAGAATGAGCCCGCCAATATCAATGCGATGGCAAAGACTTGGTCTGCGATCAGGTCCGATGCTCAGTTCTATGTGTTCATCGATACGTTTCATACCCGTCGTCCGGATGTTCCTTTGAAGGAGGCTCAATGGGTAGAGGAGAGCGAATACGCCGCTTTTGGAAAGAGCTGTGGGTCAGACTTCCATTGATTCAGGAGCCAGAACTGGTGGGGTGCTCTCGGGCTGGGGTATCCTCACCAGCCTGTTCTGATTTGTACCTATATAGAATCATTGGTGTTTTTATTTCCTGACAAAATTAGTTTACTAATCCAGTCTGCCTTGATAAGAGAGCCCCCGTTCAAGGAGGCCCTTATGATGCGATCAATCGTTAGGCACGGATTAGAACTGGTTCTGGGAATTGTGACGGGAGTCGGGATCTCAATCCTTATTTCCTCCTGCGGCGCGGGTCGCGCTCCGGTACCCACCCCAGTAGCCCCTCAGTCGGCTACGAAGTCCACGGCGGCTCCTACTGAAAAAGCTGTAGTAGCTCCCGAAAAACAAAAGTTTGTTGAAATGAGCGCGACCGAAGCGCTGGGTTCCCCTGACAACACGACTTACCTGAAGATCGTTTTGCGCCAAGACGTGAAGCTGATCCCGAGCTCCGAAGATCACGAGCTGGGCATCGCGCCGGCTTATTGGGCCTATCTTCAAAACGGCCAATCCGCCAACGCCTTCCCAGATGTCGTGCATCTGGACATGACGTTGCTTCAGCGGACTAAGCCCCAATGCCGCGTTCAATTCGACCCGTTCTTTGATGACGGCATGGCCAAGGTGAATGCCTACGTTAAATTGAAAGAAAAGACTCTTTCGCGCGAAGATCTGAGTCTCATGCTCAAGTCCGGCACGAAGATGCACTTTGAGCTCTATCCCAGCAAGACCATCCATGATCCCGAAACGGGTGTTGTTCGCGTGACGATGTTCGCGCGCGACAAGGATCCAGCGGTTAAGCGCCTCGTGTGCTCAGGCATGAAGATGGACGTGACGACGATTCAGCAGGCCTTGGGCGGAGCACGCATCTACGGGCTTAAATAAGCCAGTGTCTGTTTCAGTTTCAGTCAGTTTCTGTCCGGGAACTGAAACCGCAACTGACTGGGACTGAAACTGTACTTAAACTGAAACCGTACTGACACTCAAACTAAGGCCGAAACTATTTTTGCGTTACATTTTCTCCGGAAGAGGAATTCCTAGCAGCGCCGCGCCTTGCGCGAGGATTCGGCGCGTGGCTTCAACGAGCATCAGACGGCCTTGCGTGAGCTTGGCGTCCTCGCCCAGCACGTGGCACTCGCGGTAAAACGCGCCAAAAGCTTGGGTTACGTCAATGAGGTAGTGCGCCAGCTGGCTTGCCTTGGCAAACGAGAGCGTTCGCTCCAGCTGAAGCGGGAATTGCCCCAGGGTCTTAACGAGCTGAATCTCTAGGTCATGAGTCAAAAGTTCGGCAGCATCTTTTTGGAAAGTGATTCGCCCTGAAGCTGCGCCCGCTTCTTGGGCTTTGCGAAGGATGCTCAGGCAGCGCGTGTGGGCATACTGCAAGTAAGGGCCAGTCTCACCCTCGAAATCCACCACTCGGTCCAAGTCGAATTCGACATCGCGCGCAGGATCTGTGTGCAGGTCATGAAAAACGACTGCCCCGATGGCAATCGCCTCAACGATAGCCTCGGTGGGCTCAGTCGTTCCTCGGGCCTTCATCAGCTCGGTCACTCGCGTCTTGGCTTCTTCGATCACGCTCTCGAGCGTGACGAAGTTTCCTTTACGCGTGGACATCTTAGCGTCTTTGAATCGATACAGGCCGAACGGAACGTGCTCGCAGCGCGATTCCCAATCCTTGCCCATTTTACGGAGCGCGCCAAAAACCTGCTCAAAATGCAGTTTTTGTTCTTGGCCGACGATGTAGGTCATTCGATCGAAGTTGAATTTCTTTTGGCGATAGATAGCAGCCGCAAGATCTCGCGTGGCGTAGATCGTCGCTCCGTCGCTCTTTTGGACGATGCACGGTGGGATCTCCTTGCCGTTGCGGTCGGTGACTGGGATGACCCAAGCGCCTTCGCTCTCGACCAAGATGCCGCTTTTTTTGAGCCCGTCGGTAAGTCCCGCTAGCTCGTCTTTGTAGAAGCTCTCTCCCCAGACATGATCGAATTTCACCCCGAGGCGCTCGTACATGCGATGGAACTCTTTGAGCGAGATATCCACGCAACGTTTCCACAAGGCGGTGACTTCGGGGTCGCCTTGTTCGAGCTTCAAAAAGGCTTCACGCGCTTGGACTTGGATTTGCGGGTCTTTTTCGGCATCCGCATTGATCTTCACGTACAGATCGACGAGATCGAGGTTCGTGGGGCTTGCGGGCAATTGAGAGCCGTATTTTTTTACGGCCACCGAGAGCATCCCGTATTGCTTGCCCCAGTCGCCCAAATGATTGATCGAAACGACTTTATAGCCACGATACCGGCCAATGCGATCCAGCGCGGCGCCCAACGCGGTTGGTCTTAAATGGTAGATGTTTAACGGCTTGGCAACGTTAGGGGAGCTGAATTCCAGCACCCACGTGCCTCGGGTATCGGCTTTGAGCGATCCGTAGCGGCCCGCGTCATCTCCGGCCAAGATATCAGGAAGCAACGCGCCCAGTAATTTCTGACGGGGTGCGGTGAAGTTTACATAAGGTCCCACGGCTTGAACCGTAAGCTCCGCCGGCACAGCTCCTTTGGCTTGCAGATCCACGACGATTTGCTGCGCCACAGCGGGTGGGGCTTTTCTGAATTCTTTCGAGAGCTTGAAGCACGGATAACCGAAGTCACCCATCTTCGGATCGGGCGGGGTCTCCAGCTCTTGGGTCTGCACAGTGCGACCCAGGGCTTGGCTCAATGATGCTGCGGCGAGTTGGGCGAAGCGCTCCACGCCTTGGTTATGGACGAATTTGCCTAGCAATTCAAGGTGTTCAGGAGCCAGGGAGCGGAAGTTTTCCTTAAGAACGTCCTCGAAATGGCCGAAATGCACTCTGAGATGGTCCCAAAGGATCTAGCCGGAAAAGCGGCAGGCATGTTGAAGAACAAGAAGAAACTCGGAAGAGTGGGCGGCATCGTCGCCGTCGTGCTCGTGCTGGGGCTCGCCGCTCCGCTGGTTCCAGAGTTGCTTCGCCAAGCGAAGTTCATCGCGGGCGGAAATTCGCAGGCTGCTAAACACGCGGCCAACAAATCTCACGCCCAGCAACGCGAACCGGCGGCACATGCTCAAGAGAGCGATACGCTTGCCGGCCCAAAACACTACGCCGTGAAGGTGTTCGACGAAGTGATCGACACCTACAAAGAAGCTTACGAGCAATCCATTGGTACGATGACCGAGAAACTCAAGAGACTGAAAAACGCCGAAGAGCGCAGCTCCTGGCTCTTGGTTGAGAACACCAATCTTAAGGTCGAGTTAGAGAAGATTCGCTATTCCTGCAGCTCCGATAGTTCGCAGAAGCGCACCCACAAAGCCCAGCTCAAGCTCAGTAAGGACGTGGGTTCGGACGTAGGCCGTTCGCTCGCTAGTATCGAATACGTTCCGCCTGCGAACATGCAGCCCCATCAGCTTTATACGTTGGCCCTTTCGTACCTCAAGGCCCGCGAAGACGAAAAAGCCGCCTACCTGCTTACGCACCTCACGGGTGCCGAGGACCTCGATACTTTCAAGACGGCGCAGAACTACTTGCTTACGGGTGTCGCGTGGTATCGGCTCAAGAACTTCAAGTCCGCCGAGAAGTACTTTGATCAGGTCCTCAAGATGCGCGAGAGCAAGGATTCGGTAGCCTACCAGGCCCGCGCCCGTCTTTTTCGGGCTCTGCTCTCTCGCCATGACAACAAAGAGACCAAGGTCCAATACTACCTCACCGAACTCGTAGATCATCACCCTCATTCGATGGAAGCCGAGTGGGTCAATATTCAGGAGGAAAAGCGTGAACCCGCGAGTCATTAAGCTCGTCATCGCTTTTTCGGCCTTCGTGGCAATCCCCGCTGGTGCGGCGGAGGCCACTCGTTCGGCGCCTTGCGCGGTGGTGGAATCCGCAAACGCGGATGCACAGATCTTAGATCGCGACCGTAAGCAGGCGTTTGATGTCGAGCAAGGCAAAGCGGTGAGCTGCGGTGGATGGATCTCGGTCAATTCGGGCTGGGTCAAGCTCACGCACCGAAACGGTTATCGCATCCAGCTCTCGCCTCAGACTTTTGTAAACTTTCCGGAGACGGATGGCAGCAAAGCGGGCGTCGATCACCTGGTCATTTATAAGGGTGAGATTTTTGCCGCAGCCGGTGGTGGTCGCGGCGAAATGCGCGTAGCCACCGCAAATGCTCGAGCACGCGTGGCGCGCGGGCGCGTGATCGTTAACTTCAATCACGGCAACGACGAGTCTCAGCTCATCGCGCTAGATGGCCAGGCTACGATCGAAAATCGATTTGCGTCCAACGAGCAAGTGCTCGTTAAAGAGGGCGAGGCAAGTTCTCTGAACGTAAGTCTCAATCGGGTGGTTCCCTCGCTTCCGAGCGCGGTATCCGTTTCGGATCTGAGACCTAAGATGATGGCGTTGCACCTAGCCGAATCTGAACAGACCGAAGCGGTCGAGGCAGTGACCTCACGCCGCGAGCGGAAATTCGCCTCGCTGCCCACCGGAGCGAACGAGCGGACCCCTGCTGATGCGGAGCACGCAAAACATCATAAGTCCAAGCTCGCACGTCGCATTGCGAGCTCTTCGGATTACCTCAGGCACCAGCCCAACGCACAAGACAAGCAGCTTCAGTCCGAACTGGCTAAGAAGCTCGTGGGCGGCGAGAACGCGGGTACGGAGATTCTGTTTCCGAATCGCTACTACGGAAAGACTCAAAAAGTTCAGATCTTGATCGAAGACCCTGAGGAAAAGCTCAAGTCCAAGCAACGTAGGCAAACGGACGCAGAGAAGCGCCGTTTGATCCAGGAGCTTTCGCAGATTCGGATCGAGTAGGCCCTAGATTTTTAACAAGAGCAGGAGATTTCGCATGGATGCGCGAAACAAAAAGGCAAAAAGGAAGCTACTGCAATTGGCGCTTCCTTGCGCCCTTGCCGCAATCATCACTTTGACACCCTGGGCGTCCACAGCAGGAACGTTCGAGCTTTCGGCGGGAGCAAGCTTCTCGCAGTCGGATTACGGAAATGGCAGCTTTGCTTGGAATCGTCGCATTGGCGGGAGCTTCGGGTATTTTTTTCTCTCCATCACGGAGATCGAGCTCTCGTTTCAAGACGCGATGGAGCGAACCAAGATCATCGGCTACCAAGACACGACGGTTCACGACATGATGTTTGGCTTGAGCATCGTTCAAAGCTTGGTGCCCAAGAGCTTTCCCATTCAGCCGTATTTGAAGTTAGGCGGTGGACAATTGATTCGCGAGGCGCAAGGCACCTATGCAGGCGGGGCCGCTCCTCCAGCCGCTTTTGGGACCATCACGGTCATCCTGGGTGCGGGGCTTAAGATCTACATCACGCAAAACTTCGCTATTAAGGGCGAAGCGACGACTTATATCGCAGGCGCAGTACTGAGTACCTGGAAGGATAACTTCGGGATCACCGGTGGCGTTTCATTCTTCTTCTAAAAGCTTAGTCAGCGTGACTCTCTTAGCGCTAGCCGCATCCAGCTGCTCGACGCTGGGATTCTTGGCTCAAGCTGTGAAAGGGCAGCTCAAGATCTCTGCCCGATCGCGCTCAGTCAAAGAAGTTCTCAAAGACCAGCGCTATCCCCAGAGGGTAAAAGACTTCCTCAACGAGATTCCCGAGGTGAAGAAGTTTGCCGAATCCAGGGGCATCAAACCTACTCATAACTATGAGGAGTATGTCGCTTGGGATGACAGCGCGATCGTCTGGGTGGTGACAGCTTCAGAGAAGCTGAAGTTCTCGCCAAAAACCTGGAGCTTTCCCATTGTTGGGAGCTTTACCTATCTAGGTTGGTTTGATCGCAAGTCAGCGCAAGACTTTGGTCACTCGCTTGAGGATCAGAGCCTCG
>JBGAWT010000191.1:0-6165 GCA_044227445.1 Bdellovibrionia bacterium
GTCGAGAGGTCCCAGTCCCACGGAACGAGCTCAACCGAGCAGCCGCGCTCCAGAAGCATGCGCAGGATATTCCATTTCACGCCGGTATCGAGCACCGCGACGCGCGGCCCTCCCGTACCCAAGACGCGAGGCTGGGTCACGGAGACCTGAGGCATGACGTTCACGCGGCCGGGGTCAAAAAAGCCCTCGCGCTGCTCACGCTCTTCCATTCCCGTGTAGCGAACCCCACGAGCGCTGTCGGGCTCGATGCGGCCAAACAGCCCCCCGCGATCCTTGGTCTCGCGAATCGCCTGAACGAGCGCGCGGGTGTCTAAGCCCACGATCGCCGGAAGCCCTTGCTCTTCGAACCAAGCGGCAAGCGTTCGAGTCGAGTTCCAATGAAAGGCCTCCATGCTAGGCACCGCGATCACGGCACCGGCGGCTTGGATACGTGCGCTTTCAAAGCCTGCCGGAGGAAGATCCCCTTCAAAGGCCGGAACGCCGTAGTTGCCGATGAGCGGATAGGAGAAAACCAGGATCTGACCGAAGTAAGAAGGGTCGGTGAGGGCTTCGGTGTAGCCCACCATTCCAGTAGTAAAAACGAGTTCGCCGCTTGAAAATACGGGGGCGCCGATCAGGCTGCCTTCCCAGGTTTGCGATGTGCTGAGCACCAATCGCGCCACGTGTGACTCCCACTCCTTGGATAGTCTACTCGGGCGCTTGACGCCAGAGAGATTTGCTGCCGAAATGAAAGAACGTGAGCCTCTCCCAACCCCTCATCGCTCTTGTCATCCCTAGCTATAATGAAGGCGAACGCCTCAGCGGGACCCTCGAGAGGCTTTTGGAGCATCTAGGTCAGCTCAAAGCAGGCCCTCTCTCGAAATGCGCCTTTTTGGTCGTGGTGATCGATGACGGCTCTAAGGACCCCGTCCAGGTGGATAAGCTTCCTACCTCGTCCGCCGCTCAGGTGTTCTTGCTGCGACACATCATTAACCTGGGTCAGGGGGCTGCCCTCCAGACCGGAATCGAGCTGGCCCTTCTCAAGGAAGCGGATTTTTTCGTAACGCTTGATGCCGACGGTCAGCACGCCCACGAGCAAATCGCCGACCTGCTCAAACCCGTCATGGATGGGCAGACCGATGTCGCCTTCGGAAATCGCTTCGGGGCGCACGAAGCCCGCAACATTCCGGCGATGCGCAAAGCGATGCTCAAGCTCGCAGTGGCATTTGAGACCTGGCTTACGGGCCTCAAGCTTCAAGATGCTCACAATGGGTTTCGGGCGTTTAACCGAAAGGCGGCTCGCCTGTTCAAGTTCAACCAAAACCGCATGGCACACGCCACGGAGCTCAAGCAGTTAGTCGCAGAGTACGGCCTCAAGCACTGCGAGGTGGCTGTCACTGTGCAGTACACCCCTGAGTCGCTAGCCAAGGGACAAAAGACCAGCGGCCTAGCGCTCATTCTCAAGGATCTTGCTCAGCAGTACTTTTTCTTCAGATGAGCCTGCGCGGAGAGTCCATTCGTTTCGAGCCTGAGCGAACGGATTGTCCAACAAGGCTGCACAAGTGAGCGCGACCAAGGCATAGCCCCTGCGCTATGTTGCGGGAGCGCGAACGCGGAAAACGAAGTTGGAGATCCGTGCAGCCAGGCGTAGTAGAATGGACTCTCCAAGCAGGCTCAAAGGAGAACGCATGTTTCGACTCATCTTCCCGGCCGTACTGATCGCAGTGCTCGCCATCGATCGCATCGCGTTTCCTAAGGCCGCTAGGCGCGCCTGGTGGGCGCTTGCCGGAGTCTTCACGCTAGCAGGCATCGGAGCCGTCTATCCTGAGCCGCTGCAAGCCATCGCCTCTGAGATGGGCATCGGCCGCGCCGTGGATCTCGTGTTGTATCTGGCGGTAGCGGTGTTGGTGCGGGAGTTCTTCTTGAGCCGAATTCGGGATCAGGAGCTGCAGCGGGAGCTCACTCAGATCACCCGGACGCTTGCGGTATTAGGAGCCCAAAAGAAGTAAGACTTCAGTTTGGCCTAGAGGACCTTCTTGCAGCGCTCGGCTTTCAGGCTCTTTCCGTCGACCAGAACATCCTCTAGAATTTCGTGACTGTAGTCCGACAGCTGCAGACCCAAGGTTAGCCGTTGTTTGCCAGCAATAACATCCGCTGCGACCCATCCTTCGCTCACAGCGCGCGAGAAGGTTTTTCCGCCTCGGGCGGCGTAAATTCGTTGAGAAAGGGGCAGCTCCAATACCGTGGTTGGATTGTAATCAATCCAATCATCCGAAAAGAGCTTCGCTTCATTTGCTTCCAGCTCCTGGGCCGAGGGAGTAACTGCGCTTCGCGAAGGGCCTTGCATGAAAAACTGCCGCAAGGTCGCGAGTTGCTCGGGAGTGACTTCAACTGACAAGCGCGCGGAGGCAACGCCCCCAGGGACCCAAGCCCCTCGATAGGTCAGACCTAACGAGCGCGATTGAGGACCCAATTCTTTTGCCGCGTCTCGGAGGAGGTCCGTCACTGGCCGGCTCCGCCAAGGCGGCATCGTGTTGATCCGACGTCCTTTTTCTTTAATAACGAGAGTAACTTCGACGGCATGCGAAAGCTGGGAGAATGCTAGCAACGAGATCCAAAACAGGCTTACAGCGGTCCCGATCAGGCCAACTTTTTTCATGTTACTTCAGAGCTGCGCTGACTTGATCGCTTGCCCAGCCCGACAAAGAAGACCTCGAAAGGCCTTGCTCGAACTTGACGCTATAGACCCTGTCTACGATCGGCTGGCGCGTATCGGCCAGGGCTTCCGAGCTCATGAAACGCGTTTTGACTAAGAAGCTCTTTTCGCTCACCTGAGTCACCTGGATGCGAATGGCAGGTTCTTTGGGGTAGTGCGCGCTCAAGGCATCTGCCGACATCTCAGTCACCCGCGCTTGGGCGGTGTGCTCGATCTTCTCAATTTCGGACTTGGAGAGAGCGGCAAGTTCCGTGCTCCGAGAAGAGGTGCTGGTCTTAGGGACAGCCTGCAGCAGTCCTAGGTAACCCAACATGATGTATGTCTTACAATCCGTGGTGAGAGGCGTCAGTTGAAAGACATCTCCGATTTGCAGATACCGGTCGCGCAAGGACGCCAAGGCTGCGTATTGTTCTTTGTGATTCTTTTCACGGCTATCCGCTGCGTCATCGCGCGAGATGATCACCAAATTGAGCAATTGAATCGAGGGAATGACGCGAGATTCAAAGGCTTTTTGAAGCTCCGCCACCGGGCAATTCAGGTCGGCTAGACGCTTGCTTTCGCCAGCCCAAGCTGCCGTGCTCAAAGCGGCAATGAACGTTGCACCGATGACCCAAAATCTATTTTGACTTACTTTCATGAGGACTCCCAAACACGTTGTGAGCCCCGATAACATGCTTGACCAACCGCATCAAATAAAATCTACACTGTTTGTGTATTTGAACTGCTTCCGATGATTCCCCGCCACTCGTTCTTGGCGCGCACTTGCGCCGCTGAACCTAGCCCAAAGGCCTTCACCACCTGTGGCACATCCGACTCCACAAGACCTGACAAGATAATAGGCGCTCCGGGCTTCAAGAGGTTTAAGAGCGTGGGCGCGAACTCAACCAACACGGGCCGCAAGATATTGGCCACGAGCAGGTCAAACTTCTGGCCCGAAGGCAGCTGTTCTAAGCGTGTGTGCCACGAGACCTGAGAGTCCAAGGCATTTAACCGTGCGTTCTCCCTCGCGTTGTCCAGGGCAAGCTCATCGATCTCGACACCCCAGACCCGAAACCCTCGCAAAGCGAGCGCGATCGAAAGAATTCCGGAGCCACTACCAAAATCCAGGGCTAAGCCATGCTCCGCCTGCGCACCGATGGCCTCCAAGCAAAGCTGGGTCGTCTCATGCGTGCCCGTGCCAAACCCAGCACCGGGCAAGATCACCAACGGGGTCTCGCCGCGAGCGCGAGCGCCCCGAACGAGCTCTTCATGTTCCTCAATAGCCGGAATCACTCGCCAAAACGGCGGCAGGGCGATGCCGTCTCTTTGTCCTTTAAGAACTCCTGCTTCCACGTGGCGTTCCAGTCCTGCTCGGGAATATCTTCTACAGGACCGACCGAGATTCCTGCAGCCGCAAGAAATCCATGCGCCGCTTCGGCCTCAACCTGAGTCCCAAAATAGAGCTGAATCTGGGCTACGTCTTGCGAGCCGACCCAGTCGCGCTCGCGTGGGGCTTCGGCCGTATCGACTGTCCAGGACTCGGTCTCAAAGCCCTGCTCAAAGGCGCCTTCGGAGAGCACTTGGCCCTCGTCGATGCCAGCGAGCCCGGAGAGATCCGCCCAAAGGCGATCCAGCCACTCGGCGCGACTCAGCTTCGAGCCCCGATAGCTCAACTGCTTAGGGGCCGAAACCGAAAACCGAATCATGCTTTATCCGTTGCCGTCGTTGCCGCCCGAAGGAGGGGTCACAGGCGCACTAACTGCGGGGCTGGCCGAAACCGTATTGCCAGCATCTTCACGGCGCTGTGGACCGCGACCGTAGCCGCCTTGGCTATTGCCGTAGTTACCGCCGCCATTTCCGTTACTGCCACCGAAGTAGCGCCCGTTGTTGCGACCACCGCTGCGATAGCCGCCTTGACCGCCACCTTGGCCGCCGTTGTTATTGCGTCCACCAAAGCTGCCGCCACGTCCGCCGCGACCACCACCACGGCCTCCGCGACCGCCTCGGCCGCCACCACCGCCACCAAATCCGCCACGGTTTTGGCCGTTGCGTCCCGCTTGATTGCCGTTGGCTTGAGCACCACGCGAAAGCGCTGCGTCTTGAGTGGCTTGCGCCCTCATGTAGGCTAAGCGATCTTCTTCGCTCTCAAAGCCGTCCATCGGACCTCGCGGTCCTGCCATTTGCGTACGATTGCCTGCGTCCTCTCCCGAATGAGAATTCGCGCGTGGCGTATATCCTGCGCGGTTTCCAAACGAGTCGTCCTGATCCTGACGAGGAGCTGGGCGAGGAGCGACGAACTGAGGCTGCGCATCTTCGCCTGAGCGGGGTGCGCTGTTAGCCGGCATCGATTCCTGTTGGGGCGAAGCCTCGAGATTCTGTCCTTCGGCTTGAGCCTCTGTCCATTGTCCGGCCGAAGCGCCTTCTTGTTGAGCGTGTTGGTGAGCCGTACGCCCTTCAGCGCCGCCTCCACCGCCGCTTCCGCGATCATTACGGCCTCGGTTGCGATCGCCGCGATCGTTACGGTCTCCACCGCGCTCGCGATCGTTGTTCCTTTCGCGATCCCGTCCACGGCCACCGCCGCCGCTGCGACCGCGATTTCGGCGATCGTTGCGGGCTTTATCTTCGAGATGATCGTTAAAGGTAGCGCCTGCTTCTTTGCGGGCCTTTTTATCGCCCACGACCTCAAACTGCTCGGGATGGAAATCACCGACAGCCTGCAGGTAGATCTGCTTGCGCAGCCTGCGCTCCAGTTGATCGAGCGTGTCGCGCTCGTCCACCGCCAAGATGTCCACGACATCCGGGTGAGCCTGAACCATGACTTTTTGCGACTCGCGATCGATCGTCGAGCGCTCGATCTCGCGCAGGACTTCGTAAGCCACCGATTGCTTGCTCTTGAGGTAGCCCTTGCCTTCGCAATACGAGCAGGACTCGCAGAGCGTGCGAACCATCGTATCGCGCGTACGCTTACGCGTCATTTCGACTAGACCCAGCTCCGAGATCTTGAGGATCGTCGGACGGGAGCGGTCTTTCTTGAGCGCTTCTTCAAGCGCGCGGTAAACGCGGTGCTTATTCTCGTCCTTCTCCATATCGATTAGATCGAGAATGATAATGCCGCCGCAGTTGCGCAGGCGCAGCTGGTAGGCGATCTCGTTGACGGCTTCCAAGTTGGTCTTGAGAATCGTGTCCTCAAGAGACTTCTTACCGACGTAGCGACCCGTATTGACGTCGACTGCGACCAGAGCTTCGGCTTGGTCAATGACGATATAGCCACCGGACTTAAGCCAGACCTTGCGCTCCAGGGCGCGCGACAGCTCGGAGCTCAGACCATAGGCGTCAAAGATCGGGATATCGCCGTGATAAAGTTCCACCTTGCTGCGCAGCTGAGGCATCAGTTGCGAAGTGAATCGTGAGATTTCGTTGAAGTGGTACTTGGAGTCCACGATGATCTTGTCGATCTCGTCGGTGACCCAGTCGCGAATCGAACGCAAAAC
>JBGAWT010000192.1:0-6056 GCA_044227445.1 Bdellovibrionia bacterium
GAAAAGCGCTAGCCAAGAAAAAGTCTGCTCCGAGGGCAAAGCGAAAAGCCCCTCTTCAGCGCGCATCCCTTCCGCCGAGCCACTGGATCAAGATTCTCTCGGGTCAAGGCAACGTCCGCGGTGTCGCGATCCAAGCCACGGCGCTCGTTCGCGAGCTGGCGGCTCTTCACGGCATCACGGGTCTTTATGCTCAGGGCTTGGGCGAGGCTGCGATCAGCGGTCTTCTCATCGCTTCCAACTGCAAAGTCGGTCAAAGGGTAAATCTTAATATTCGCGGCAGCGGCCATTACCAGCAGGCGTTGGTAGACGCCTATCCCGATGGCCGCGTGCGCGGCTATGTCATCGGTCGCGACATCGCGTACTTAGGCTCTAAGCAAACTGGTGACGAAACCGGTAAATGGGGCACGGGCGTGCTTTCCGTGCTGCGCACCAAAGAAAAACAAGGCCAAGCTCCCTACATCGGAACGGTACCTCTGCTCACGGGACACCTGGCAAAGGATCTGACTTTCTATTGGCATCAAAGCGAGCAGATTCCTTCGGCTGTCGGGATCGCCGTTTCGGTCGATAGCTCGGGAGAGATCGTTTCGGCAGGCGGCTTCATGGTTCAGATTCTGCCGGGCGCGAGTCCCGCTGAGGTGCGCGGCATCGAGCGCAACATCCAAGCCATCCATTCGTTGGCTGTGGTCATGGCCAACGACGAAGATCCGATGCATCTGCTGGCTCATCTTTTTCAGGACACGAGCTTCTCGATTATCGAGAAAAAGAAGCTCTACTTTAAGTGCGAATGTTCTCGCCCACGCGTGGAACGAGCGCTGTTATTAGTTGGCGCACAAGAGCTTCAGGCCATGCTCGATGAAGATGGTGCCGCCGTGGTCACATGCGATTTTTGCTCCAAGAAGTACCGCGTGAGCGCCCCACAGCTCAAAGGGATGATCAAATCAGTGAGCGAGCAGCCGAAAGCTTAGCTTGATCGTCTCGGCGACGTGCTACCCTAATTGTTCATGAAAGAAGTTTCGTGTCGGGTGTTTCAAGGCGCTTTTTCGGACCTTGACTCCATCGGCGTAGATCGCAAGGCTCTGATCGAAGGCGTTCCGGTAGAACTCAGTTACATCGAGAACCCAAAGAACAAGATCGATTGGGATCTTTTTGCGCAGATTTCGGCCAATCACGAAAAAGCTTTGGGTGGACCCGAGCAGCTGCGAAGATTCGCCCGCAGCAGCTTGACCAAGCTCACGCAGCTGGCGACAGCGCGCATTACCCGAGGGGCCTTCAGCGCGGTCGCTTCGCCCAGGCAGCTTTATTGGGTTACCGCACGTTTTCTGGGGAACAGTGTTTTTTCGAACGTGCATTCCAAATACGAGGATCTGCCGGACGGAAAAATCCGTTTTACCATTTGGATCGACGATAAGTTTGCCGATTGCCCCCAGTTTTTCCATATCTCTCATGTCCACATGTCGATGCTCCCTCTCATGATTGGACCCAATGAGTCCCAGATCGAGGCCGAGATCTCCGAGAGGAAGGGCGTATACATCATCACGCCGCCGCCTTCGATGACGGTGGTTACGCGCATCAAGCAGTTCTTTCGCTGGCTTTTCCTCGGAAAGACCGCGCTCATCGAGGAGCTGCGAGATCAACTCGTTGAGCTTCAAAAGTCCAACGAAGAGCAAACTCGGCTCACGCATGCCTTGAGGGACGCCAACGAGAATCTCGAGAAGAAGGTCGCGGACCGAACCCAGGAGCTAGTCAAAAAGACCGAAGAGCAAGTTGCCGCCGAGCGCGCGGCTCGAGCCAAGGACCTGGCACTCACTGCAGCGGTGCAAACCCTTTTTCTTACTCAGAGCTCGAGCTTTGGATCAAACGTGCTCCGGGGGGCAGGGTTTTATCTTCCGGCGGAGCTTTGTGGCGGGGATTGGTGGTGGGCGGATGAGCGCGAAGACCACTCCCTGCTTTTGCTCGTGGGCGATGTGACGGGGCACGGGCCTGGGGCCGCAATGGTGACCGCCGCTATCGCAAACGGCTACCGCGTGCTCAAGAGCGTCGGAAGGCATCTGGATACTCAAGAGGTGTTGAGTCTATTGAGCCGAACTTTGCATGAATCGGCACAGGGCAGCTACCTGGTGACCATGGCGGCAGTCGAGGTGAGGCTGACCGAAAAGAAGGTCAGGATGTGGAGTGCTGGCGCGCCGCCGATCTTGATTCGCGCGCGCAATGGCTCGATTCGATGCTTGGGTGCTTCCGGTCAGCCGCTGGGATTTGGCGATCAGCAGTTTGGCCGAGCCGAAGGCCCCTTTGAGACGGGTGATCGATTGTTGGTTTGCACGGATGGAATGATTGATCTGGTCGAGGAAAGTGGGCAGCCCCTGGGTCTTAAGCGACTATCCGAGGTTTTTCAGAAGCTGGATCGGGGCGAACCGACCCAAATACGCGACCAACTCGTGGAGTGCTTGGAGCGCTATCGATCGGGAGCGCCTTTGCAAGACGATCTGAGTTTTGTCGTGGTGGATCGCAACTAACCCATTTTTTGATTTCAGCTTAGAGAGAGATTCCACCATTAATCAGGAACGAGATGAACGCGCCGCCGCCCGGATCGCTTGAGGCAACCGCTCCGCTGCGGGTCGTGCCAAACATATTGTGGAATTCCACCGAAGCGCCGAAGAAGAACATCTTAGAGAGTTGCAACGTCACGCCTGGACCCAAGTGCACGCCAAACAAGAAAGGCGCCACGTCTTGGGTTCCGCCGCCAGGAAGCGCGACTTGGTAAGCGGGACGGAAAAAACCTAAACCGAAAACAAGATAGGGAATGATGCGATCGTACCAAACCAAATTGGTGCGAAGGCCCAACAGTCCTGTGGCCAGACCGAATTTTCCGTTGCCGTGATCGGAGTAGCCGATGCTGGCGTCAAATCCAAAAATGTCGCTCACGCCGTAGGTGTAGTTGATTCGCCATCCTAAATTGTCCGGATACTTACCGCTGAGATCTCCCATCAGGAACACTTGGCCTAAGTGAGCCGAGATATTGTGAGAGCGCGGCGAAAACGGAGAGATGTCGCGTGTATTGCGCGGCTGCCGCTTGGTTGTATTTGAATTTTCGATTCCGGTGATCGGCGCTGCAGCAGGTGCACCCGATCCAGACGAATAAGATGTGTCTTGGACCCAGCTGGGTGCTGCCCATGCTTGAGTCGTTAGAACCAGAATCGCACCTAGAAATAGAGATTTTGCCCGCATGCTCGCACTCCTTGCTCGCATGGATAGTTTAAAAGTTAAAAAGGGGATCCGCAACTAGCGCGGATCCCCTTTTTGAAGATCAAAGCGTCGGTTTATTGACGCTGTTACTGATTGAGCAAAGGCGAGCGCGTTGCATTTGCGCCAGCGTTTGCTGCGTTTTCTTGGTTGTTGTCCGAGTCAAAACGAGCCAGTTCAGAGCTCATTTTAGCTTGGATGTAACCGGAGAACGAACCGTCGCCATGACGGATGATTTCCTTGAGGAGATCAACCGAAGGCTGCGTCTTGGCCTTGCGCTCGCTCTCGTACAAAAGCTGAGTCAAGGTAGCTGCAGTGATGTCGTTCTTGGTTTTGTTATCGATCACGCGGAGGTCATCTCCGCCTTTGATCATCTTCGCGATCTCATCGAGCGTGACGTAGCTCGACTCGTGCGTGTCATACAATTTACGGTTCTGGTAACGCTTGATAATTTTCACTTCTTTCATAGATCCCCCTTCGAATCGCTGAGTTCGTGATTGCTTCCACCCCTACCGCGATTCTTCACTTACAGATGCTTTCAGGCCCCCCCTGAAACGCAGCGCAAGATCTAAATCTCGGCTTACTTCCCCCGTCTGTGAGGAGATTTCCGTCTCAAGTGATGAGAGGACGCCCCCGCACCTACATCAGCGGGTTAACAACCCACTGCGCCAAAGTCAAGCGATGTCCATGTTCCCCTTGGTGGAAGAGGCGCGAAGGACATCGCCCTCGCTCTGACGCAGTCAGTAAATCATGATGACGCAAGCAGTGCAAGTCCTCAAAGCGGCAACGCATGCCGGGAGTCACCTCTTTGCTTCAGTTTTTTCAGTCTGGCGACGAAGTGCATTCTGGAGGCGCTTGGGCTCATGATGAGTGTAAAAAATCGCTTGAAAGTCAAAGGTTTGACGGAAAAAATCCTGCTCCCGATCATTTTGTTCGGATTTGCTCCGGGATGTTCGCTTCTCCCCACGCGCGATGAAGCAACGAAGCGCGAGGACGCACCGAAATCATTAGATGAGAAAGCAGTGACCTCCGGCGCCTCGTCGACGAGCAGCAGCGAAAAATCCACGGGAAATTCTTCAGGCGGGGGACGCGCAAGCGCTTCGAACGCCGAATACCATTTCAGCTTGGCGCAAGCTTACGCCTCCGACGGCAACACGGACCAAGCCATCGAAGAGTACAAACTTGTTTTGATGTACGACAAGGATTCACCGCTGGTGTACGCGCGGCTTTCGACCGAGTATGTCAAAAAAGGGCTGCTCAGCGAAGCTCTTGAAGCGTGCAAAGAAGCCGTCAGACTAGATCCCAAGTTCGTCGACGCACGCCTGATCTTGGCAGGTCTTTACGCAGCAACGCGCGAGTCCGAATCCGCTTTGCGCGAGTACAGCGCGATCCTCAAGTTGGACCCTCGCCACGACGAGGGTGCGGTTGATAAGGGTCAATTACTGCTCGAAGAAGGGCAGGGGCCCCAAGCAGCCCAAGTGCTCCGGGATTTCGTGAAGATCAACCCCGAGAGCCCTCTCGCATTTTATTACTTAGGCCGCGTGGAGCAGCAGGTCGGGCAATTTAAGGAAGCCGTGGCGGGTTACCACAAGGCGATGGAGCTGAGGCCTGGATTTGCTCAAGCTGCGTTGGCTCTTGGCTTCTTGTACGAAGAAAAGAACATGAACGCCCAGGCGATCACCGTCTACGAAAACCTCTTTGAGTCGGGTCAGGACACGAGCGCAGCCAATCGCTTAGCTACGATCTATTTGAAGGAAGAGAAGTTCGAAAAGGCGCTTCCTTATTTGGAGTCGCTCGTTTCGATGGATCCGGATGACCTTAACTCCCGCGTCAAGCTGGGATTGGTTCAGATGGAGCTCAAGCGTAACGATCAGGCGGTTCAGACCTTTACTAAGATCCTGGAAACCAATCCCGAAGCTGAGCGCGTGCGCTACTACCTGGGCAGCCTCTATGAGCAGACCGGGCGCGTCGAGCAGGCGATCGAGCAGCTCACGAAGATTAAGTCCGATTCCAAGCTCTACGGCGAAGCGGCCCTCCATGTCGCTTACATGATGAAGCAAACCGGAAAAGGAGCTCAGGCGCGCACCTACCTTCAAAAAGCAATCGAGTTGGCGCCTCAGAACGCTGGCTTTTACTTGCTCAAGGCCAACTTGGAAGAAGAGAACAAGAACCTCGATGAAGCTCGCAAGACTCTAGAAGGCGCCGTGGCGAAGTTTCCGGAAGACGAGAAGCTCCGTTACTACTTAGGCAGCATTCACGATCGCCTGGGCGACGCGGACAAGGGCATGGAGCAGATGGAAGCGATTCTCAGGATCAATGCCGAGAACGTCGACGCGCTCAACTACATCGGCTACACGTGGACGCAAAAAGGCGTGAGGCTCAACGATGCGGAGCGCGTGCTCAAGCGTGCCTTGAAGCTCAGACCCGATAACGGCTACATCCAAGACAGCTGGGGCTGGTACCTGCTGGTTCGCGGCCGCGTTAACGAAGCCGTCGTCGAGCTCGAAAAGGCCGCTCATCTGCGTCCGAACGAAGCGATCATTCTCGAGCACCTAGGCGACGCATACGCCAAGTCCAACCTGCGCGAGAAGGCTTATCGCCAGTACCAAGACGCTGCGAAGAAGACCGAAGACGAGAACTACCGCCAAAAGCTCCAAGCTAAGATCGAGAGCCTCAGGCGAGAGCTTGCTTCGGAACGTGGCGACGGTACAGGATCCACTGGCGCACAAGGCCTTGCCACCGACCCACAAGGTCGATAGAAAAGAGGGAGATGCACTTCTCCCTGCGCGGCGGTTTTCTTTTTCTTCCATTGATCT
>JBGAWT010000193.1:0-6101 GCA_044227445.1 Bdellovibrionia bacterium
AGCCGAAGAGTGCAGCAAAGGCACGATCGAGACGACCTGCGCGGCGGGGGATCAAGATTTCGCTCTTCCAAGCGCAGCCGACATGGACTGCAGCATGCTAGGTACGAGCGATGATCTCGTAAAGCAGATCAAGAAGTTCAAAGAAGGCGCTGACTGCAAAAAGAAGAACCTCGCTGCGATCAACGCCGAGATGAGCTGCATCGACAAGACTCAAGAAAGCCTCCATGGCCAAATGGAGAGCCTGCGCGGGCAACTCGAAGCCAACGTCAATATGGCGCGCCAGCAGGTCAATGCTGCTCAAGACCAGATGCGCGATACGCAAGCCAAGATTCTGGAGGGCGAGAAACGGGCAAGCGAGCTCGAAGCCGCTCAGGAAGCAGGCGAGAAGCTAGACCAAGCGCTTCAGACGGCAGCCGGTCAGCTTGAGATCAAAGTCAGGCAGTATCGTTCGCAGAAGGCCGCGTTTGAGCAGCAAAAGAAGATTCAAACGATGCAAGACGCGATCGCTTGCTTCAAGAGTACGCCGAATCCGGCCTTTAGCTGTGTGCCCAAGGGCAGCAAGGGCTATCGGCCTGTATCTGCAGCCGAATACGCCTCGTGCATGTATCGCCAGCACTTCGAGAAAACGCAAAACGGCCAAATTCTTTCGAACGACGCATCGAGTTCGAATCAGTTTCAGGTGGCTTCGGCAAACGAGCAGTCTTTCAATGCTCTTTTGAATCAGATCTACAGCAACATCCCCGCGCCGCAATCCGGTGCAACGCCTGTTCCGATCAAATCGCTTGGAGTCTTAACTCCCCGAGATGTCGAAACCAATTACATGGGTGAGCTTCGCAGGCTCGAAGCTGCGGCCAAGTCTTACAGCAACGCATCCGGCCCGATGTCCAATTTTGCCAACTTCGTCATGGGCCAGATCCAGATGTGCTACAACACGGCCAAGCTCAACTCCGATCGCATGGGCACCAGCCAGCTTGCCAATGGCGCTGGCGATACGATGCTTCAAAACCAATTGACGGACATCGAAACAAGCTTCGGTCAGGCTTTGACCCAAGCTCAACAAGGCTGGGGCAGGCTCACGGGCGTATTGGCCCGCTCTTCGAACAGTCATGAGCAGCTGGATGTCAAAAACTGCCTCAATTCTTCGATTCCTGTCGAAGGCAAGCTCGAGTGCGTGAAAGACATCAGAGACAAGGTCAAAGACTTAGTTCAAGGCACGGGCCCTAATGCCGCTCGCAACTTCTACGTCAAAGGCCTCAAAGAGCCTTACATCAACGTAAAGTGCATGGGTGTCTCGGGTTGCGCCAATGCGATGAAGAACTTTGCAGAGTCGGGCAAGCGCATCTTTGACGGTCAGGCCACGCAGCTCAGAAACTATGTCACTGCTTTTAACAACAACGCCATGACTGCCATGCGCCAGGGCGCCGCAGGCTTAAGCTCCATGAGCTCACTACTCCAAGGCCGTATGCTGGCCTTGAGCTCCAGGCTAGCTAAGCTAGGCATTCCCGGTCCGTTGCGCACGAGGCCTCTGGGTAACGAGCAGCTTCGTTACGAAGACCCTCCTCCTAATGGCACTGGATTGCTTCAGGTGCCTGGAAGCATGGCTCAAGCTTTCGGTAACTTCGTTCAGCCTCCGCTAGCGGAGATGGACAAGAGACAGATGCACGAAATTCAAGAAGCTCTTATCGACGAAGGCAAGCAAGCCAATGCGCTGCTGGCTAAGGTCGATGCGCTTGGCCGCGAGTGTATCGCAGCCAAGAAGACCAGCACCAAAGAAGAACTCAACGACCTTCTCGCTCAGATGGCGTCCGAGTCCGGATGCAAGCGTCGCGAAGTGTTGTGTGCGGAGGACAAGCCTTCGTCAGTGGCTAACAGTCTGAGTCACGTCCTAGCCAAGCTGGGTGACGCGGGTTTGGCGAACGTCTCCACCTACTCGCTCCAGGGCGGCATCGATGGCAAGTACTGCAGCGCTCAAAAGGCCAAGGAAACCCTTCTCGCTCAAAAGATTCGTGAGAAAAAACAGGAATACGCAGCGAGCAAGCCTAAGGACGGCCGCGGATTGGCCAGTGGCGGCGGAGATACGTTGCTAGCAAGCGAGATTGAGCGCTTGGAGCTTCAATATCAGTCGCTCACGAGTGGTGGAGAGCAAGGATATGATTCGAGCATCTGCCAGAAATCCATCGCGGATCTCGAGAGCAAGGCCAAGTCCTACGCTGATCTCAAGAAAACCGGCGAAAGCCTTTCGCGCGAAGCGAAGTAGTTCCTGAACTGAACTTTCATGGCTCGGCAGTAACGGAGGGCCCATGAGCGAACTCTCAAGTCAGAAGCCGCTTCACACGCTTCACTACGGAACCCAAGTCAAAGCTGCTTCCTGGATCGTCCTGCTTTCCTTCCTGGTGTTTTCCTGGGCGGCCATAGATTTAGCGAGGTTGATCCAAGAGCAAGGGCTTCGGGGCCGGGCGCTCACCGAGGCCCTCCATTACGGAGTCTGGGGAGTTATCTTTCTTTTGCAGTATCTTTTCTTGCTGCGTCCTTTGGCGAGTTCCGTGTTTTTGGTTTTCGAGGATCGTCTGGAGATTCAACGGGGTTCCAATAAACGTGTTCTGCATTTTTCAGATATCTTAGTCGTCAAATCGGCGATCAAGCGGGGTATCGGCGGTTGGTTCAAGGTCGTGATGCGAGATGGGTCGAACCAAAGGTTCTTCATTTCGTTGCGAAACGTGCACGAGATTCTTGATGCTGCGTGGAAAGCCAACCCGGCCATCCTGGCCCAAGATAAGTACGAGCATCTTCGCGTCAGCTTGATTCTCAATGCGCAGGCTTTGGGTCGGGCGCGTGATATGATGAAGTTCAAGCGGCTAGCGGTTTATCTTTCGCAAGTGCTTTTGCTTCCCGTGCTTTTCTCGTTCACGCTGCTGCACTTTCAATTGCAGCAGTTTAAGGTTCCTAACGAAGACTTGGTCTGGGTCTTGACCGGCCTGAACGTCTACGTCGTGGTTATTGCGCTTTGGCTAGGATGTTTTATTTGGGTCGAGTTTCGGGCTCATCGACACGGGGCCCGCCGTCTAGCGGCCGATCCAAAAGCTGTATCTCGCGACTTGAGTGCTGAGCTCTCCATTCGGCACCAAGCACGCCTCGCATACGTCATCTTGCTCCTGGGGTTTTTAGGGGTGTACGCAAAAAAAGACCTCAATGCGTATCTGCCCTCGTTTGCTTCGAACAATGCCGAGTGGATCAATCTGAGGAAGTTTGATTTCTTTTGGCTCGATACGCGCTACTCGTGCGTTGATTGCCAGTACTCCCTTCGAATGGGTGACCCCATCCAGGTGCGCTTCGGCAAGTGGGTAGCTGTCGGCAGCCTGATGCTCAATCCGGGCCAGGAACTCGAGGTGACGGCTCATGCGGTGAACACCGAGGGCCGTATTCCTGCCAGCACCCATCGGCAAACCGTACGCGCCGACGAGGTATACATTCAAACGGGCGGCCAGGGCGAGTTGATGCTCATTTTGCCTAAGAGCGCCGTGCTTGGAAAAATAGTTAAATAAATCAAATAGTTATATTCTAAATAAGCAAGTAAACTGATTAAGTGTAGTTTACCTGATCTTTTTGGTTTGACTCATCCTCCTAAATGAAATATGTGTGCGGCCGTTCTGGGATGGAGGACAGCGGAAGCATTCCGCGGGTGTGTTGCGGGGATTACTCGCGTTTGAAGCCAAGGTGCATGGAGCACCTGGTCCGGACGCTTTGTTTGGAGAGGACCGCACATGTCGTTTCGCAACTTACGTCTTTCGATCTTGGTTTTGACCCCCGCCACCCTAGCTGTGGCTTTTGCGGTGATCACGGGCTGCGGACAAAACGCCCACCTCACGCAAAAAGGCCAAGCGGCCAGCGCGCCGCAAACGGCATCCGCTGATACAGCGGCAGTCGGCGGTGGTTCGGACTCAGGCTCTCCCGTGCAAGATGGCGCAAGCCCTCCGACCGGAGATTTGGCCAGCGGTGACGTGACAGACGCCTCTCATAAGCAAGAAGAAGTGATTGAACAAGCATCGGGCGCCGCTCAAGGCGCGAGCGCGGTTCAAGTCGTGATTCACGAAAAAGCGATCCCAGGCAAAAACGGAGATCCGGGCCGCGATGGCTGCGGCATAGTTCAACGCGTCTACAATGATCTCAAGACCTGGACTCCCGGCGAATGCGATAGCCCCGAGAACTCCAAGGCTTGCGCTGCTCAAACCTCTGCCAAGCTCAAGGCTCGCGTGGCTGGAAAGGTCCTCCCTTATAAGGATTACAGCGACGGTAAGTTGAATCTCAAATTGGGTCTTTTCGCTGTTGGCGGTTCAAAGCCCCCCAAGACGCGACTCATGAAAGACTCCCACGTTTATATGTCCTTCGCGGTGCGTCTCCCTCCTGCCGCTGCGGTACGCGACATTCGCACCGCAGAGATCACGCTCCATGGCTTGAACAAAGCCAAGCGCGACAACTTTGACGGAACCGAAATTCTTTGCATGTTGGGCGCCAAGGTCTGCACGGGCCGTTGGTTTGCAAGTAAGGACTGGCAGCACAACATTAATGAAGAGTTCTTCGGAGCTGGTGGCCGCCCGGCGAACACTAAGTTCTCTGATGCACTGATTAATCCGGACAGCAAGAGCTATCGCGCGGACATCGACGAGAACGCTCGGGTCTCTAAGTCCACGGGCGGAATTACCTGGGAGCGCGACAAGATGACCCTCTCGGTTGCAGCGATCCTCGAAGGCTCGCGCAAAACGGTGGATGAAGCGCTCTACGCTGGGCTGCCCGAAACGGGCGGGCTTCAGAACCTGGAGTTCGTGGTGGCTGACGACACGTACGTCGGCGGTGCAACGTTCTCAGTGGATTTCGACGAAGACACCTGCAAAACGTACGACATTTTGCACGGTAAGAAGTGAGGCCGACGATGAATAATCTAACGAAGCTTTCTGGGATTTTTGTTCTGACAACTCTGGCGATCGCCACGATGCCCACGGCATCCTTGGCGAGCTCCTTGAGCGTTCAGACCTACCAGCCCTCCGGCAGCACGATCTACAACTTGACCGAAGACGCCTCGATGGACCAAGCGCCTCGCGAAACCGGCTGGTACGGCTCGCACGTGTTCTTCTCCTCGATGGTGAACTACTTCAACCGTCCGTTGGTTGAGCTCGACTCCACGGGGACCGTTCGCACGGCAACCCTGGTGCAGGGCTTGACGACTTTGAATCTCACCGGCGGCTGGGTGTTCACCCGCCGTTTTGGCCATTATGCTGACGGTCCGGTGAACATGGTTTCGATTCCTTATTCGCCTAACCAATTTGGATTTGGCGATTCGCGCATTTTTGCCAAGTGGCGCTTGACCCAGGACGACGCGATCATTCATGTCGCGGTGGTGCCTGAGTTTTTCATTCCCACGGGCGCCCCTGAACTCTACTTGTCTTCGGGCAGCGTGGGCGCAGGCGGCAAGGTGACCTTCGAGCGCGACTTCGGTCCGGTTCGCGCTGCCGTGAATATCGGCTATTGCTTCCGCAACGGCGCCGTTTTGGGCGATCTCAACTATACGCACATGATCCCCGCGTCGCTCGCTATCTTTGCTCCCCTGGGCTCCCATTGGGGTATCGATGCCGAAGCTTCGGGCGCGATTTTGGTGCCCTTCGATCGTTTCAACAATCCGGGCGAAGTATACGCCGGCGCTCGTTATCAATTTAACAACGAAGCCTCTATCAGCTTGGGCGCATCCCTCGGCAGCGTCAACGGAATCGGAAGCTCCGACTTCCGCGTTTTGGGCGGTGTGAAATTCGCGCCGATGCCTGAGCACAAGATGCCAGTGGCTCTGCCTGCCATCGCCGTGGCTCCTAAGCCTTTCATCGTGAAGGAAGAACTGCGCAAGCAAGTCGTCTTCACCAAGAAAGAGATTCAGCTGGGCCAAGAGGTGAAGTTTGAGCACGGTAAAGATGTCCTTACCCAAAGCGGCAAGGACTTGTTGGATGTGGTCGCCTCAGTTCTCAACGAGAACAAGGGCATGTACGACCGCATCATCATCGAAGGCCACACCAACGCCATCGGCAGCAATAAGTATAACCAGAAGCTCTCCGACGCTC
>JBGAWT010000194.1:0-6070 GCA_044227445.1 Bdellovibrionia bacterium
CGCGAGCGCTGGAGATTTTTAACCAACCGATCCGTCATCTCTCGAAAATTAAAATCCTGCTCTTGCTTCACGGGCTCAAGACCCTGCTTCGTTAGATTTTGATTGATGCCTGTGACAATGCTTCGAAGCTGCCCTTGGATCGCAGCCAGAGTGCGCGGATCACCGATGGACAGATCCGTATACATCTGCCCATCGAGATGAAAGCGACCTAAGATCCGCACTCCCAACTCACCCGTGTTGACGTCGATGACATCAGCAACGGATTGAATCAGATTGTCGAGTGCAGTTTTGGAAAGCTGGCCTTGGCCATCGTGCGCCGACACCACGAGCTGGGCGCTCTCGGCGATAAAGTCGACCATCTCTTTGGGCAGCATGACTTCAGTCGCCCCATGGACACCCGCGTAGTCATGCTGGTGGATGCTGCCGTTTTCTCCATAGGGCGCGACGCGACGAGCCCGCAGACGGAGATAATCTAAATCAGTAAGCCGCGTATTGACGGATTGGAACCTCATCGCGGGCGCAAAAGGATCGCCCCGCAAATGCATTTCGGCGATCAACGCGTTGACTGCCGTAGCGTCCAAGTATTCCTCAGCCAATCTTCCATCGTGAGAGGAGACCTCAAAATGAAACGTTTGCGCAAAACCCGGAAACCGCTTCGCTAGCGCCTGAAGGCGCGTCACGTTTACCTTGTCCGTATTGCCCGGCCAATCCATCAACCCGCCTTCGGGATTGGCCACCTTCCCTATGAAGGATTTGCGAACCAAAACTCGACCGACGTAAACCTGTGGTTGTAATTGGAAAGGCCTGCCCTCCACGACTTCGACGCTCTTTCCTGGCTGAGGCAGCAGGAGAACTGGGCAGAGAAGGGCATTGGCGTGCGCACCCGTTGAAAAAAAGAAAACAGGTGAAAAGAGATAAAAAGCTCGCCTGACAAACTGCATGGCAGGAGGCCAGTACCATACCGTACCGTTAAAGTGCAGTAATATACCCAACCCGGAGGTATCCTTACTCGCAGCACGGTGCTTGCCTGTGAGCTGAGGTGAGCCGTGACCTTCATCCGAAAGCTAGCCAAGGCAGGTTTGGTTTTCTATTTCGCGTACTTGTGCGCGGCTTTCGTCTTTTTGAACACTCGCGTGTTCCATTGGATAGTTCAGATCGATCCCCGCGACGCGGTGATTGAAATCGGGTCGGCGTGGTCGTTTTTCCCCGGCTATGTGATGATGCGAGACTTCAGGATTCGCATCGAAGATCCCAACATCATCTGCCAGATCCACATTCCCGCAGCCGCTGTCCATGTTCGCCTGCGCGACCTGCTGAAAAAACAAGTCCACTTCCGAAATGTCCTCGCTGAAGGCATCAACGTGGGCATTGACCTAAAAACCAAATACCAAAAACTCCAGTACGGCGATCGACCCGACGTCCTGACCAAAGAACAAAAACGCAAGATCATGTGGCAGCTTCAGTTTGACCAGGTTCGCATCTCGAGCGTCGCCGCCATGAGGGTGGCGCAATGGAGCTTCCATGGGCAGGCCTGGGTCGAGGGCGGGTTTTTCTTTTGGCCCATGGTCGAAACCGAGATCCGCCCCGCTCGGATGGTCGTAAGCTCAGGCGACATCTTTGCTTATCAGGTTCCGTTTCGCGCCCAGCCCGTAGTCGAAGGCCTCAGCGGAACGATCTTTGCTCAGTTCATCCGATTCGAGCCGCAAAACGCGCTAGACACCCAGGTGTTCAAGTTCATCAACGCGCGCATCGGCTTGGCGGGGAGAATTTCGGATCTCCAGTGGATGAATCGCTACTTTGCCCAGGCGCCAGACACCGAGATCTCGAGCCAGAAAGGCAATCTCGACCTATTCCTAGATCTTGAGGAGGGCAACCTTTTGCCGGGAACGCGGCTCTTCGCTCATGTCCCGCAGATGACCCTCCTGAAGGGTGCTCTAAGCACCACGGCTAGCATCCAAGTCGAGAACACGATCTTCCCGAAGCAAGAGCCTCCGGAGGCACGGCTTAACCTCAGGCTCCAAGACACGACCCTCCGAGATACAGATTCCAAAAAGATATTGGCTCAGATGCCTAGACTGGATGCGATCGCCCGCAGCCCAGATCTGAGCCTGACTCGCCTGTTCTCAGACCGATTCTTGGAGCTTTCTGTCCCAAGCATGAGCCTCCCTCGTCTCTCGCGTCTCAACCCCATCTTGAGCGCGCTCACGAGCAAGTTTGGATTCCTACGTGGCGAGATGACCGCCTCGGCGCGCGCGCATGCTCAAGACGGTTTCCGACCCAAAGCCCGCTTGATCCCTGGTCCAGGATACGCTCGCGTGTCGTCGCCATCTTTTAAGGCGCGAGTGCTCAACGGGTCGGTCACCGGTAGCCTGAATCTGGGCGCTTCGCTCAGCACAGTAAACTTGCGCCAAAGCAGGGCCAGGATCGATTGGACGCACTGGCGCATCGACAAGATGGACTGGAAATTTCCGACTCAAGCTCCCGTCGAGGATCACTGGGTTCGCGGATGGGTTGGTCCGACTGAGATCCGATTCGCCGACGGTCTCGAAGCGCAAGGCACCCTTTCGATCAAGACCAAAGACACGTGGCCCGCCCTTAAGGTTTTCCGAAAGCTCAACGGCCTGCCCCCTCTTTCTACACTTCTGCTCGCCAAGGGCCCCGTCTTGGGCTCTACGAGCTTCATCAAGACAAAGCGCGCCTTGGGACTCCGAGAGATTCAGCTCGAGGCAGGAGATATCTATGCCGCTGGAGGCTTTGCCTGGGGACCTTATGCGAACAAAGGGCACGGGCAGTTTTTGGTTCGATACGGGGCTTTGTATCTAGGAATCAACATCGGGACCAAGAAACCGAACTTCAGCTTGTTTCCTAACGAGAGGTGGTTTGATCAGCGGCTATAAGAACGCCCTTACGCAACGCAAAGCTTTTTGATGCCTCGGGCCCACTCAATCAGGTGCGAATACTTGCCTCGCACCTCGGGCATGAGATCCGAATCCAGCATCCCAAAGGCGCTGCCCACGGCGACATCTGCATAAGTGAGATCGCCCAAGAGGAACTTCTGCGAGCCCAGCTTGGCGTTCACTTCATCGAGCAGCTTCAACAAATCAGCGAGGTACTCCTTCTCGCGGGCAGCCTTTATCCCGTACGCCCAACCGATGTAGGCGATTCCGAACGCCGTCAGCCCCTGATACACGGGCCGCATGAAAGCAGGGTTCTTCCACGGGCTACTCTCAAGCAACGCTGGGCCTGAGCGCAACGTACGGACGCAAAACATCGCGCGATCCGCGTTGAGCAGCCGATCGGAGAACTGAATCCACTGATTGATCTCAGCGACTTTCGAATCGGGAAAAAGCTTCTTTCCCGTCTGGGAATTCTTCTCGGCCCAGCGGGCGATATCGACCGAATCGACCTCGCGAACTCCGTCACCCACGAGAATGTGCTCATGGTACTTAAACTCTACGCCATGAAACCTCAGCGCCCATTTGGCGCGGTGGGTGAACGGGGATTGCCTGAGCCCATGTAAAGTCGGCATCACCTAACGCCTCGCCGGCTTTTGCTCGGTGCGGGTCACCGGACTAGGAGGCGCCGTCTTTACGAAGCTCTCGCGCGCCTCTACGCGATCCACAAACGCCCGCAACTTCGGAAAGCGCTCCTTCCACTCAGGCGAGTCACGCAAAGATAAATACGTGAGCGCCGTTCCCCAATCGATATCAGCCTGCGAGAAAGTGCCACCTGCGAACCATTCGCCTTTGAGATGCGCCTCGGCCAAAGGCAGAACGCGATCTTTGATTCCCCTGAACTCCTCCAAAAGCACGGCATCCAAAGGGGCACCTGTGTCACGAGATGTGATCCAAGAGATGTAGTACTCGACCGTCTTTTCGGCCAAGCCCATAGCTAGGGCCGACCAATGCCAGCTCTCCCAACGCGCGTCGGCATCGCGCGACTCAAGCTCGCGCCCCTCTCTCAGCGCCGTCAAAATCAGGTGCGATTCGGCAAGCACTTTGCCTGAGCGCAGCTTCACTACGGGCACACGGCCCAGAGGATTTGTGGCCAAAAGATCGGCCGAAGGCTTAAACACATCCTCCAAACGAGTTTCGAATGGAATGCCTGCTTCGTGAAGCGCAATGCGCACACGCCTGGCAAAAGGGGACGCTTGAGAAGTAAAAACCTCGCAGCCGCTAAAATCGATGGGGCTCAATTGGAAACTCTCCTGATTTTGGGTAAGTGACATCTTATGAATCACCCAAAAGCTGGCGATTCGCAATCCCGGGCCGCCATCTTAGCTATCGGCACCGAGCTTACGACCGGACAAGTGACCAACCGAAACGCTCCCTGGATCAGCTCTCGGCTCGAAGAGCTCGGGATCGAGACGACGAATCACATTACCATTCCGGACGACCGTGCGCTCATCTTAGAAGCGCTCAAGAACTCAAAAGCAGAGTTTATTTTCGTAACAGGAGGCCTAGGGCCTACGAGCGATGATTTCACTCGCGAGATCATCGCCCAGTGGAAGGGGCTGCCGCTTGAATTCCACGAACCTTCTTGGGTCCACATCAATGAGCGCTTAGGCAGGCTCAAGATTCCCGTGGCACCTAGCAATAAGCAGCAATGCTACTTTCCGCGCGGCTCGATTGTCATCACCAACTCAGAGGGAACGGCCAACGCCTTTAGGATCGACAATGCGTGGGTGCTGCCCGGCCCTCCGCGCGAGATCGAGGCTGTTTGGCCCGCCGTCCTAGCTCAACTGCGCGCGTTAGTGCCTGCGCGCGAGCGCGAGGAGCTTTTGCTCTGGCAGCTCATGGGCAAGAGCGAGGCCGAAGTAGGCGAGATCACGGAGGCGGCATTGCAGGGCTCGGGCTTGCGTGTCGGTTACCGAGCTCATCGCCCCTTTGTCGAAGTCAAAGTCTGGGTACGCGAGGGCGAACGCCAAACACAAAACGCGCGCATTGAGGCGCTCAACAAAGCGCTGAAGCCTTGGACCGTAGGAACCGGAAAACTCGACTTCGCGCAGACGTTTTTAAAAACGCTCTCAAAGCTCGCTCCTGAGACCATCGTCATCCAAGACGCGCTCACCGCTGGAATCTTGAGCGAACGATTGATGGCTAGCTTGCGAGCGGAGAACTTGTCGCTCCCTCTAGAAATCAGGTCGGCTTATCGCACGAGGCCAGCAACCGATCCGGGCACACTCACCCTGACTCTTTCGCCGCTCACCGAGCGCTACACGTGGCGCATCGAAGGCCAGATGGGCCAGAAGACATGGGGTGAAGATCTTGAGCTTCCTTATAAAAGCCCTGAGCTGATGGATCGCTCCAGGCGCTACGCTGCCGAATGGACGCTGCACCGCTGGACGCAGTGGCTTACTTAAGGGCGGTATATATTCTATGAACGTCGTCGTTGTCGTCGACGGCGTTTAAGAACTCAGCGACTTCTTTTTTCTGAGCCTCATCGACTTCGACGCTCGACTTGGCCACGAAGCTTAACTCCGCCTGAGTGACGACCCAACCAGATCGAACCAATTGTTTGGTCGCCGAATCCAGGTCCGAAGCGCTGCAAAAAAACCGTGCACCCGTCTCGCCCGCAGCGACTTCGGTAGCTTCTAAAGGCTCGACATTTTGTGCGCCCGCTTCGATAGCTGCTTCCTCGATATCAATACCCGCCTTAGCCACCGTCGCTTCGATTAAGCCCATACGATCAAACATCCAAGAGACGCTTCCCACGGAGCCCAGTTGGCCTTTGCGGAACAACACCCGGATATCAGCCGCCGTGCGGTTCTTGTTATCGGTTAAGCACTCGACGATCACCGGCACCCTGTGAGGAGCAAAACCTTCGTACGAAACGGTCTCGTACACCACCTGCTCATCGAGCAAGCCTGCTCCCTTTTTGATCGCGCGCTCGATCGTGTCGCGCGGCACTGAGGCCTTGCGAGCGGCTTCAACGCCTGCACGAAGCCTAGGATTATTGTCCGGATTAGGGTCACCCGTTTTGGCTGCGACCGTAATTTCCTTAACGAGCTTGCTGATCAAAGCCCCACGCTTAGAGGAGTTATTGATCCTGCCCGCATGTTTCCACTGTG
>JBGAWT010000195.1:0-3251 GCA_044227445.1 Bdellovibrionia bacterium
CTCTCTTCAGCGAAGATGATCTTGCCCGTAAAGAAAGTCGTTTGCGGAAATTCGCGTGCGACCTCTTGGCAAAGGATCTCTCCTTCGTGAACGACATCGGTTCCCACGCTCGTTTTGAAGGAGGCGGCTACGCCGAGCTCGCGCGCCAAAGCGACGTACTTGCCTAGCATCTTCTCGGTCTCAGTCTTGAGGTGGTCCACAGCGTCCTCGCCTTTGAATCCTCCTGAGTCCACGACTCCCACGGAAACGAAGACAAGGTTTTTGTAAATTCCTGGGAACGTCTTGAGAATGCTTTGGACCGTATGGATCCCTAAGCCTCCGTAACCGCCAACAAGCACTGCGGCAGTCCTTGCGCTTGGGTCGATCTCCAACTCTCGAGCAGGCTGCTTAGGCAGCTTTTCCAGCTTGTAGTAGAGCTGATGGAGTTTTTTGGCGACCTCGAAGTAGTGCCGTTTGATCCCGAAACAAAGCGCTACCAACGCTCCGGTGATCACGAGAGTGAGCCATCCGCCTTGCGTGAATTTTTCCATCACCGTGATGGTTAAAATAACGACGCACAAAACGAATCCCGTGACGAAGAGAACGCCGTCTCTCTTTTTCTTTTGGGTCGTCTTAAAATACGAGACGAGCATTCCTAGGATGGACAGCGAGAACGTCAGAAACACATTGATGCTGTACATGACCACGAGCTGCGAAACGTTGCCGTGCGTGTAGAGTAGCGCTGCAAGCGAAGTCGCTCCCATGAGCACAATGCCGTTTGCGGTCGTGAGCCGCTCAGAGAGCGCCGAGAACCTGCGCGGCACCCACGAGTCCACGGCCATATTGGCCAGCACGCGCGGCCCGTCGATGAATCCCGCTTGAGCGCCAACCACAAGCAGCAGTCCTTCGGCCAAGAGGCTCACGATGACAAATGCGCTTCCGAGAGGGGAGCTGCCTGCGATCTGGCCAAAGAGAACGGCGTTGAGCGTCTTGCCTTCGGCGGGCGCGGTTTTCCAAAGTAGGTAGCAAATCAAGAGCCCAGATGCGGTAAACGCCAGCGACAGGGCCATATAGGTCATCGTGCGCTTGGCTGTTTGGACCTTGGGCTCGCGCATGATGGGCAAGCCGTTGGAGACGGCTTCGATACCGGTGTAGGTGCCTCCGCCGAGCGAATATGCCTGAATGAACAGTAGGAAGAGCGCCCAGGGTCCTAGGCTTTGCAGCCCGCCTTGAAAGCCCGTCGCAATGGACTGCGCCGTCGCCGGAAGTTGGGGAACATGACCCAGAATTCCCCATAGGATCGCGATGAGATGCGTAACGACAAAGGTAATGAAGATGGGGGTCAGCACCATCACGGATTCGCGTACACCGCGGATGTTGAGCGTGGTGAGAGCCAAGATGATTCCGATTTCGGATGGGAGTTTCCAGGCGTGAGTCGAGAGCGGCATGAAGCTAAAGAGCGCATCTCCCGCTGCGGCAACCGATACAGTGATCGTCAGCACGTAGTCGACTAACAGCGCACAGCCCGAGACGACGCCCACTTTTCGACCCAGAAGCTTGGACGCCACGACGTAGCCACCCCCGCCGTGAGGGAACGCCTCGATGATGCGACGATAAGCCGCCGAGATCACGAGTACCGTGGTGGCGGTCATCGCAAAGAGCAGCACGGCTAAGTACTTGTGTTCGCCCAGAGCGCGAAACGCTTCTTCGGGACCATATGCGGAGGAGGAGAGTCCGTCGGCGCCTAGGCCCACCCAGGCCAGAAAGGGAATGAGCGCCAAGCGATGAAAAAGCGTGCGATCGCGTAGGTCTTTGGGTTTACCGAAAATAAGTTGTTTGATTTTTGATCGTGCGGACGGGGTTGGACTTGTCGCCATGACGGACCTCCTAGGTTACGAGGAAGTCGTGTCACGGGCTTCCCCTTCGGTGCCTACGAGGTTAGCTGACGGGCTCGGATCGAAAGGTCTCCTACGCTCTTACGAGCGATACGCCCCAAAAAGTTGGGTCCCCCGTTTTCGCTTTCGCGAAACTCGGCATTAATTTTTGACTACTTCAATCGACTATAGACCTGCTCCGTGTATCTGTAAAATCACGGACTCTTAGAGAAGAAAAATCCAATCGTTTCGGCTTGGCTTGGTGCGTTAATCGGTCGTGCGGCTCAGGTTTGGCTCGAAAGAAACCCTCTTACGTACCTGCGCCTCGATGCGTTCGAGCAGCATATTTCCCAAAGGCAGCAGCCCAGCAAAGCCGACAGTCATCACCAACGTGAAGTTTCGTTCTCCAAACACGCGATCCACTACGTTGCCTGGATAGGCGATCGAGGTCTCCATCGCGTAGCCCAATAGCTCAAGCACGGAGAGCGCAAGCAGACCCCAAAGGTACTGCTGCGATTTACTGAGGGTGCGAACGGCCAGAGACCACGGAACGAGATAAAATCCGTAGCAGCTAACGACCTGCCAATCGTTAGCGAACCGGGCGATTTGCCAGGTTTTTCCGAGTTGCTGATTCATCATCCCAATCATCACGTAGACGATCCCATAGAGGATCCACGTCGTGGGTGACACGTTCCTAAAGTGGCTCATCCATTTGACCATAGGAGAATAATTGTACCGCTCGCCAATTCTCGGCGTCGAGTTGATTAAAACGGGCATTTAAGATACCTGCAGCAATCGTTTATGCGCATTGAAATACGGCTTCCTTTGATTTTGGCGCTCCTGACTTGCGGTGCTCAAGCTGCCGAAGGGCCCGTGCACTGGGTTGGCATCAGTTATGGCGTTCCCAAGGTCCACGTTTGCCGAGATCTCCTTTCGCCCAAGGGAAAGACCGTCGCTCAGTACCTGCACGGCGCGCTTGAGGGGCATGGGCTTCTTGGGGAGGACAAGCCTCAGGCTGAGGATCGCGCCAAGGCCCTCGTTTTGGCCGACGAGCTTCTGGAGCATGAGCATTCGACGGTTTCTGGGTTTGGTTCTTTGACGGCCTATATCCAGCTTCAAGGCAAAGACAATCCCGGCATCTACGACAAGCTCCTTGAACATTGGGGGGATTGGTACAACCCCATCGGCACGACGTTCGACACCGGCTTTGGAAAAGGAATCAAAGTCGGCATCGGCTGGCCGGGCGTTCCTGTCGCGCTTTCGGTTTTGGATGATCAAGCGTACGGCCAGTTTTTTGCGATGTCCGAAAGGCGAGACTGGATCAAGCTTTGGAAGATTCGCCAGTTTGAGTTTTATTCTCCGAACCCCAATGGCGACGGGTATCCGGAGCATTTTTTG
>JBGAWT010000195.1:3314-6023 GCA_044227445.1 Bdellovibrionia bacterium
CTGGCGAGGCCTTTATCAAAGACGTTTCTTTTTACGCGGAGCCAGACAATCCGCTCTCCAATCGTCTGACCGAACTCACGGTCAACGGTGTCCTGGGTCTGCCTGCCCTCGAAAAACTGACTCTCGGCGGCTGGGAAATCGATGCGGTGGTTTTGGCACCGTTGCTCCAGCACCCCACGTTGAAGATCTTGGACCTGCGGAAGGTCAATGTCGGGGGAGATCTCTCGCAGTTTTCGGTGCGCAAGGGGCTAGAGGTTCTGAGATAAGACTCGGCTTCCGCTCTTTGCTCTGAAGCTGGTTAAGCAAATACCTCGTGGCCTTAAACTATGGCACTGGTACCAAGTGATGAGGAGTGACTTTCGCCTTTTTCCCGTGCCACGCGGCGTAGCTTGCGATCAGTCCAGAAAGGATAAACCCTCGGTAGCCTAACTTAAAGAACACCCAGGCTCCGATTACCGATCCTGCAACGAAAGATAGAATTGAGCCAAACCTAAGATAATTTGCCCTGACTTCTTTTTTGAATCTGTCTTTCTGAATATCGAAAGCGAGAATTCGCGCAAGGCCCAGACCTAAGTCTGTCGTGAGCCCAGTTAAGTGAGTGGTGCGCACTGAACGCCCCGAAGAAGAGGTGATAGCGCCGTTTTGAAGCCCGCTTGCAAGACATAGGAGGCCCATCAGCAGATAGTTTTGTTTTAGTGCTGTTTGGCCAAATATTCCAAACTGAAGCATTACGCCTCCGCCTGCCGCGAGAAATAGACAAAGGGCACTGAGTCCCATGACCCAATCAAAGTGAGGTTTTTTCTTGTGATAGATGGGCCGATCAATCAATAGGCCGGCTGCGAATGCGCCGAGCAGGAAGAAAATAGGAACAGAGAGGATTCCAAGTGCTGCCTCGACCTGGCGTTTTGCGATGTCCACACCAAAAAGGGTTGCGAATCCCGTGACGTGGCTAACAAACCTTCCGGTCGCAAGGAAGCCTCCAGCGTTAATGCAGCCGCCATTGAAACTAAGCAGAAACCAGTGGGCGACCACTCGATTGTCGGCATCTTGGTCAAACCGGTGACTAAACACTTCGACCTCTTGTTTTTAACCTGACCCGCAAAATAGACACTCGTACAATAGGACGCAATGATTATCTGATCGATTAATGCGACAAATCTCGTCCTAGTCTAAGGTGCGGAACGCTGACGCGTTCCCTCATTGGAAACCCATCCAAAACTACGCTTTATCGAAAACTGGGCGATTCAAAGCTAGCGCGGCACTGCGGGCGGTGCACGACATCGATCTAAACACCCTCATCCGCGGCAAGACATCGATCTAAACACCCTCATCCGCGGCCAACAGCAGGGGCTTGTAACGACCCTGGCCATGGTAAACTAACGCCGTGCCCATCAATAAAACCCGCTTTTCACGCCTTCAAACCCTAGGCGCTCTCGGAGCTCGATTGAGCGGCGGGGCGGTAGCGAGTCTTTTGGACCGAGTTGTGTCAGGGCGCGAGGCAGCGCTGGCGTCCCTCCATCAAAAAACTGCTCAACAGCTGCTGGAAACCTTTGGCAAAATGAAGGGCTTGCCGATGAAGGTCGGTCAAATTCTGTCTTTCATGGATGGGGTCATCCCAATTGAGTACCAGGAGGTCTATCGAAAGGCATTGGGTGCGCTCCAGGTCCAGGCGGTGCCACACTCTTGGGAAGACATGCGAGTCACCTTTGAAAAGGAGTTTGGAGCATCTCCTGATTCCGTCTTTAGACGGTTCGACCCCGTACCCATCGCTGCCGCTTCCATCGGTCAAGTCTACCGCGCTCAACTTAAGGACGGACGCGAAGTCGCTGTAAAGATTCAATATCCCGAGATTTCAGAAGCGCTGTCTTCTGATCTCAAGAATGTCGAGTCCATAGTCAAAACCCTACGAACAATCCTGCCGAAGATGGACGGCGAGCAGTTTAGCCGGGATTTTCTGGCCCGTTTTCGCGAGGAGCTCGACTATGTGAGGGAAGCGGAGAATCAAAACCTTTTTCTAAAGAGCTGGAAGGGCGATCCACGAATCGTAGTTCCCGCGCCGATCAATGACCTCTGCCGAAGCCGCGTTCTCGTAACCGAATTTCATTCAGGTAAGAGCTTTGCCGAGATCGTGACTCTTTCGGATGTCACCAAATCAGCTTATGGGGAGACGCTCTTTTGGTTTGTTTGCCATTCCATTTTCTCCTTTGGGTTATTCAATGCGGATCCTCACCCAGGAAACTTCCTGTTCCAAGATGGAGCGCGAGTGGTGTGTTTGGATTTTGGGTGCGTACAGCGCTACAGCGCCGAGTCTCGGCAAGCCTTCGCCTTTTTACTTCAAGAAGCGATTTCTGGTAAGCGCGGCGAGGAGCTCTGGGCGGCGATGGAAATGGCGCTTCTCATACCCGCAGGAACATCCGAAGGCGTGAAGCAGTTAGTACTCAACTATGTGCTCTTTGCGCTGGAGCCAATTCTAGCTCCGCAACCCTTTCAATTTTCGCGGAGCTATACGTCGAAAGTCTCCGAGTATGGCGTTCAATTAAAAAAAGACCTTGCTAAGCAGATCCTCTCCATCAGATGGCGCGAACCCAAACGCGAAGGTCTCGCTCCCCTCATTCGAATCCTCTTCGGTCTCAATTCACTTTTAGCTGCGCTTGAAGCGAAGGGGGATTGGCGTGCCTTGAGTTTGAAGGGGTTGCAGACCGCAAAAAG
>JBGAWT010000196.1:0-5997 GCA_044227445.1 Bdellovibrionia bacterium
GCGATGCCATCGAGGCCACCGGTCGTGGGCGCGGAAAGATCACGATCGAGACGCGAGCTTCGGGCAAGGTTGTCGAGGTTCGTTTTCGAGATGACGGCGTGGGGATGAACGATCGAACCAAATCCAAGATTTTTAATCCATTCTTCACTACCAAAGAGGTGGGCCAAGGCATGGGGCTAGGGCTCTCGCTGAGCTACGGCATCCTGTCCAAGCTTCATGCCTCGATCTTGGTGGAGAGCAAACTGGGGCAAGGAACGGAATTTCAGGTCCGTCTGCCCGTCGATTTTAGGGAGAGCTGAGTCATGAACATGCAAATCAAGCCGCAAGTCCTCGTGGTTGATGATGAGGAAAGCATCCGCAAGCTGCTCAAATCACGCCTAGAGCGCGATGGCGCGGCTGTCGAGACAGCGCCCAGCGCAGATGACGGGATCACGTGGCTCAAGGCCAACCCCAACACGGCGGTCGTGGTGACCGATCTCAAGATGCCAGGGCGCGATGGCTTTGCGTTCATGCAGTGGATCAAAAAAGAGATGCCCCACACTCGGGTGCTGCTCATCACGGGACACGGCGAGAAGGCCGTAGCCATTCGGGCTCTCAAAGACGGCGCAAGCGATTATCTTGAAAAGCCATTTGATCTGGACGAGCTGGCTCACTCCGTGAAGCGTTGCTTGGAAGAATCCCGCTTGGAGCGCGAAAACGCCACCCTGCTTGAGCGCCTGCAACATCGCGTCGCGCGCGCAGAGGGCAAGCGTGAGGAAGAAACTTGGTACGTCTCCAAAGCCCGCGCCATGGCCAAGGTCAACGAGTGGCTGGATGTCTTAAGGCGCGAATCCATGCGCATGGAATCCGAAGAGCCTACGGTCTTGATCTTAGGCGAAAGCGGCACCGGCAAGGAGGGCGTGGCCCGGCACATCCACTCCGTCTCTCGCCGCGGCAAGGGACCGTGGGTGGCAGTGAACTGCGCCAATTTCACGGATCAGCTTTTGGAAAGCGAGCTCTTTGGCCACGAAAAGGGCGCGTTCACCGGTGCGCTTGTGCAAAAGAAGGGACTCTTTGAGATCGCTCAAGGCGGCACGCTGTTCTTGGATGAGATCGGCGAGATGGACGCTAAGCTCCAAGCCCGCATGCTCAGAGTGCTTCAGGAAAAGAACTTCCGCAGGCTCGGCGGTACAGCCGATATCACCACGGATGTCAGGATCGTCGCTGCGACTAACCAAGATCTTCCCAACCGAGTCAAGCAGGGGAAGTTTCGAGATGACTTGTACCATCGCCTTTCGCGCGTCGTGATGGAGCTTCCGCCGCTTCGAAATCGCACAGAGGATATCGTGCCGATGGCTGAACTTTTTGCGCGCAGGGCTTTTGGCTCTCGCGGAAAAACCTTCGCCGGTTACACCGAAGACGCTATGGCGGCGATGTCAGGTTATACGTGGCCCGGAAACGTGCGTGAGCTGCTCAACGTCGTGGAGCGCGCGGCGCTTTTATTCGAAGGTAATTCTCCGCTGTCTGAGACCTACCTCTCGCTTCCAAAGACTCCAGGAGCGGTTCGCGGGCCTAAGCTCGTTGAGGCCGCCTCTGAAGAGGGCACGGCCTTAGGTGAGGGCGAGTTCGGGGCATACGCGGCGATGAAGAAACGCTGGGAGCGGGCCTTTGAGAAGGAATACCTCGTGGCCCTGCTGGAGCGGAATCACGGCAACGTCTCAGCTGCGTCTCGCGAAGCAAAAGTCGACCGCAGCAATCTGCTGCGGCTCATGCGCCGTAATGGACTGAAGGCTGAGGCTTACCGAGCGGAGCAAGAAGTCGCCACGAATGCGACGCCTAAGGCCGCGTAGTTTTCTCATTGGGTTTCTGCTTCTCAGTTCCCAGGCGGCCCTCGCAGCCGATGTCGTTTATTTTCAGATGCCCCCAGGCTTTGACATCAAGAAGTTTCCATTCAAAGCTTCCCTGCAGGAGCCCAAGTTAGCGACTCCAGGCGAACTCAAGGTGCTCCAGCAAATCCTCGACGAGGCGGGTTTGCCCAAAGCGCTGCTTCTGAGCGATTTTAACGGTGACGGAATCCGAGACTTTACGATCACGCAATCGGGCGGAAAAATCATCGTAAGCGCTGAGGATCCTGACTGGGATGGGGACGGGATTCCCAATCTCGTCGATCCAACCGTAGGCCAGGTGCCTGTGGGCCTGGAGCCTTCGGCATTCTCCTCATCCAATGCTTTTGATGTCCAAGGCTTTGATGCTTTGGCTGTTCAAAAAGCGATTCAAGCAAAAGGAATCACAGTTCTGAGTGTCGGGGGCTCTTCGCACGATGCGTTGGTCCTAAGCGCGCTCAAAACAGTTCTCTCTCGCGTGGATGCCAAGAACGTAAAGTATTTTTCGGCCTGTAGGCCAGTTGCCTCCAAGGGCGATCGCGTGTTTTTTTCGTATGTCTCGCAGAGCGAGAACCTGGAATTTTATCCCGAGCTTTTCAAAGCCGACATAGAGCAGGCAAGGTCCTCTCGGTACCGGTCCGCGTCGCTGTCTCAGTTCGTAAATGGTTACGTGCTGCCGCTCATCGTTCATAGCCTTTTGCACGAACTGGGGCATGCCGTCCTCAGGGACCAGGCGGGCGAGAGCGCGCTTCGCCAAGCAGGATGGAGTTGGAAGGACGAGATGATCCCATCTACTTATCTCAAGGCGTATCGTCTCAAACGAAAGGCGATCACCTCGGAAAGAAAAAATGTCGCGTTCAAGGGTAAGTCATTTGAAAGCTGGCTTGCAGAGAAGAAACGCTACGAAGCCGCATTGGGATCCTGGATTTCGCATTCGGCTGAGTCTTTCCGCAGCGAGGCTAAGAAATCCGAGTGGAGCACTGGAACGCAATCGCTCGAAAAAGAATTTCAGCTCAGCTTGCTGCGCAAGGTCCATGCGCCTTCGTACTACAGCTTAAGCTCGCCAGAGGAGTGGAGCGCCGAGTACTTCGCCGCGAAGCACTTCCCGCTTTTTTTCCCGAAGTCAGACTCTTTGGACGAATCCACTCGATACGAGCTGCTCATAGGCCTGAGGCCGGATGCAGCTACCGGAAAATAGACTCAGCCCAGCTCGTGAGCACGCGCTTACATCGTGAAGTAAGGACCTGCGCTTGGACCTTTACGGGGAATCTGGCGCGAACCGATCGCGGCGCCCAGTAAACGGACTCGCGCAAAAAAGCCTGAGTAGCGGGCGAAAACTTCGCGAACAACTGCGGATCCTTCATCCCATCGAGGAAAGTCAGGATGGTGGACTCATCCACGATTCCGTTTTCGATGAGGCCCGCAGCGGCCACGACGCGAATATCGTCAAACGGGCTCGTGAGGGCTTGGCGTAAAAGGTCGTTGGTAAGCTTTCTCGGAAAGGGGAGGCGCGCTACGAGCTGAATAGCGGCGCTGAGTTCTTCTTTCGGAAAAACAGTTTCTTCCATTTGGGAGCCGTGGCCGAAGCGAGTATCTTGGATCGATCTCAGGAGCTTGAAAAACGGCGAAACGGTCAGCGTTTCGGAGAGCGAGCCGTGCAAGGCCGAGGCGAATGAGGATTGATACACGCTGTTTTGAAGCCTCATGGAGGTCGCGTACGACAGAAGCTGGCGGTAGGCGTGAGTCGAAGCAAGCTTCCCATCCAGCGCGTCGATTTCATTGATCGACTCAGGAAGCTGCGCGACGCCCGCTTTCAGGAAACCAAAAGCCGAAAACGGATTAGACGGAGGATAGGTCGCTGCGATGCGCTCCATGAGCTTAGCCCGGAGCAAGGCGGCGGTGACAGCGTCGCCTTGAGACACTTTCTCAAGCTCGCGGGTAAGGGCAAATGCGCGCTCCAGGAGCTTCACGCTTCGCTCAATCACCAGGTCGTCATTCACGGCAAGAGTAGTGATGAGCTCAAAGGCCCGTGAGTTGATCTGGGAAGCACGAATGAGCCACGCAGCATCGCGCGGCACTTCATGATCCACAGAAGCTTTTTCAAAGAGCTCCGGGAGAAGCAGCAACTCATCGCGCGTTGTGGGAGTGACTGAGACACCGAAGCGCTGTTGGCTTTCAATCCGTTTTCCGAGCCGGATTAGGTGCTCGTTGTAAGCCTGATCCAGCTCCTGCAACGTTGTTGCGTGGGCCAGTGTGCCACCGAGAAAAGCTAAAGCGACTAGGAAGAAACCCTTCATAAACACCTACTGATTGGAAATGTAGTTGGAGCTCAGTATTCGAGCGATCTTGCCATCTTTTACTTCGAACGTGGCTTCCAGCGTGGGTTGGTCATCCGGGCCGGTCCCGCGGGTGCTGAAAGAGCAACCCAGCTCCGTTGGGGAGTTCAGGCTGCAATCCCCATCGTAGAGCGCTTGAGAGGGGTTGCGGCGCCCACGCTTAGCGCGATGTTTGCGGTTGTAGGTTCGCTCGGCACGATCCGCGAGGGCTTGGCCTTCTTGCCACGTAAGGATCAAGGAGGGCTTGAGGTTCTGGCATTCGAGCTCTTCGATCGAGTCGCTTTGGTTGCGTGCAGCGCGCTTGACTCGTACTTGCGAAAGACCTTGATAGCCAAAGGCCATGTTATTAAACGAAGCGAGAAGCATCTGATAGTGTTTGGCTGCGCGCGCTTGAACGTAAAGCTTGCCCGCTGGAGCACGAAGCAAGGTCCGCTCTATGGTCGGGTTGATTTCGATTTGAGCCGATTTGCGAATTCCCGTCATGCGCGAAGCTTCGACGCTAATTTTAGGGAAAACGGAGTTCAGATCATCGCGCGTGATCTTCACTGTGCAGGTATTGGTCGCTCCCGCTTCAGTACCGGTTAGGAAGTAAATCTTCGGGTCGCGCTCTCCAGAGTCTCCGCAAAGCGCGTCAGCGATCTGTCTGGTTTGGGAAGGAACTGAGAGGGTGAATTCGGCCAGGGCGGCGCCTCCCAAGAGCATTGAGCAGATCCCTGCAAATAGAGCCTTTTTCATCTGATTTCCCCCTAAAAGATGTAGGGATTCGGATATGGCGCGGCGGGCCGAAAGTCAACTAAAGGACCAGTTTCAGTTCAGGGACAGAAACTGTGTTTTTAATACCCACCGTGTCCACCCGGACACATGTATTGCCGCACTCTCCCCCTCGTTAACCCCCTGATTCCATGACCAACCCTCGATGGCCCAGCGCGTGCTCTATCTAGGCTCGTGAGTCGCGTTAACCAGGAACTTCGTAGTGAGGGACCTGCGCGGCGGCACAAGAACCCGGAGGTTCTTATGAACAGAGAGCACTTGGAAGGAAGCTTAGAGGGTATTCGCCACCTCCTCTCACACCTCCACGGTGAAGTCACCGCCCTTGAGGCGACCTACACCCAAGTGCTCTCTGTCCTCCGGCGGCTCGAAGACAAGGCCTCCCGCGACGATCTCACGGGGCTTCTCAGGCGGAACGCGTTGTTTCGGAAGTGGGAAGAAATCGTAGAGCAGTGTCAGAAGCTCAATGAATCGTACGGGGTCTTGCTCATCGACGTCGATCACTTCAAAAAGGTGAACGACAACCACGGCCACGCCACGGGCGACGAAGTGCTCAAGCGCGTGGGCCAGATGCTGCGCGAATTCGAAGGCCAGGGCCTGCGCGCAGCCGGCCGCTTGGGCGGCGAGGAGTTCGTTCTCATCGCCCAAGGCACGCCCGAAGAATTGCAGATTCTAGGTGAGCATGTGCGTGAGCGGTTTGCAGCCGAAACGCGCTCGCAAGGTCCGGTCGCCTGCACGCTGAGCGCGGGCGTGGCCAGCTCGAGCACCGAAAAAGATCTCACTCCAGTTTTGGAGCGCGCTGACGGGGCCCTGTACACGGCCAAGCGCTCGGGACGCAACCAGGTTCGCGCGGCCTAGGGATGCGTAGTCGGGGACGGCGTCGGAAGAGGTACCCGGGATGGTGCCTTTTCCGCGCTGACCTGGTACTTTTTAATCATGCGCAGAAAGATCCGAGCAGTAACGATGTTTGGTGCAACTGGTTTGGCGGTTTTCGCGGCGGCGACGCTCACGATTGCAGCCAACGCGCCCTC
>JBGAWT010000197.1:0-5952 GCA_044227445.1 Bdellovibrionia bacterium
CGGTCAGAGCGATGTAATCCGAAGAAAAGTACTGCGCTTGGTCATCCAAGAATACCGTAGCTTGAACGCCCGTGGTTTTGTTGGTGACCGAAATCTTATGTGGCATTGCCCCACTAGATGACTTGCACGCGGCTCCGCTCATGCGCGCTTTTTGGGCCTGAGTCTGTTGCGGTTTGCTGCCTTCGCCGCAAGCCGTCTCGATCGTGAGCCAGTCCGTTCGAACCGAAGCGGGAGTGCGGCTCTCTGACATCACGGTCCGGGCGTTAGCTGCGAGATTTTGCGGTTGGAACGCGGGGCTCGAGTAAAAAAGCTGATAGAGCGAACCGCCCAGGCCCACCATCGCGCACCCGAAGAGCAGCATCTCGATCGGGTTGATAGGAAATGTTGGAGCATTGCCGTTTTTACGCGAAAGTCTTGAATTTTGGGGGTTTTGCGCGCCGCTCATCCAAAAACCCTATCGGCGACTTCTTGACGGACGTTTAGGGATGTTTTTGGCTTTTGTGCGAGAACAGGAGGCTTTGATTCGGATCTGGGAGACTTGCTAAGTAGGGCTTGGTCGGATACCCAAAAAGGGAGTGGATGTACTTGGCCAGACAGCGTTGTTCTTGGCGTTAACCAGCTTCGCGCTGGGTGTTTCGGTCTTGGCGCGCAATGTCAAAAACAAGCTTTATTGGGCTTTTGCGGCGATGACCTCGACGGTCTTCGCGTGGGCGTTCTTTTTCGCGATGCATCGACTTTTTCCTGCGTCTGGATTCTATCGTTGGCATTTAATCGCCAACGTCTGGATCGCTCCGGTGGCCATCTATTTCCTTCACGTCCTGATTCGAAGCCAAGACACGATGAGTCGTCGCGTTCGGGACTTGGCTTGGCTCGGAGGGGCATCGCTTTCGATCGCTTTGATACTGGATCTCGACCAGCAGCTGATTCCTCCGGCAGCGGAGATTTTTAACCAGGCCGTCATGTTGGCCCCCACTTGGGTGGTTTTGCAGATCCTGTATCTGATGCTCAGGCGTAAGGTGACCGTGGGCGTGAGGCGCGCGATGGTGGGTTTGGGCCGTCGCAACTGGGTGTTCCTAGGCGCTCTCCTGGCGCTAGCCACTTCGGCGATGGATCATTTTAAGCCTCTGGGCCACGTGCTTCCGTCGATCGGGAATATCTTTCTGATTGGGTACCTGTTTTTGCTTTCGCAGGCGATCACCCAGCAGAGGTTCTTGAACTTCGCGGGTCTCATGAGCCGCCTGCTCGTGCTGCTCACCTTGGCACTCATGTTGGCAGGCGTGTATGCCATGTCCGTGGCGTGGATCGAAAACGCACCCGGCCTGTTTTTCCTCAACCTGTTTTTCGCCTCGTTCTTGATCCTGACCCTGCTCGATCCCCTGCGACGATTCATGCAATTTCTAACGCGCTACTTGCTCACGCAGAAGCATCAAACCCTTTTGGCTCAAGTCGATGATGCCCGGCGCGACCTGACAGGCGTGACGGATCTAGGGATGCTCTTGAGCAGCCTGACCGAGACGACCGAGCAGTTCTTGGCCCCCGAATGGGTAGGCGTGTTCCTGCTGCGCGGAGACGGAACGCGCTTTAGGCGCGTGCGCGCGGTTCCAGAGATCTCCGATGGCGACGAAGAGAGGCTGCAGGCTCTGCTTGTGGATCACGAGATCATCCAGGCGTGCATGGAGCTCCATCGGCGCGGCGAGCTTCCCGTACTTTTGGACCAGGTGCTTGAGAACGAAATCGATCGCATGGTCGGAAAGCCCGAGCGAGAGCGGCTCACGGGTCTCATCCAAGCGCTGCGCGCTTTGGGCGGCAACGTTATTATTCCTTTGATCGCTCAAGAAGGCGGTACTAAGGCGCGGGCGCTAGGGTTTGTCGTGACCGCGGGCCTTACGCCGCCCGAACCTTGGGGAAATAACTGGGGGCTGTTGCGCCTGATCTATCCTTATTTCGAGCGCGTGGCTCAGCGGCTGGAGAATTTGGAAGTCTTCTCCAGGCAGCGCGAGCGCGAGCGCCTGGCTGCGTTGGGCGAGATGTCAGCGGGACTTGCGCACGAGATCAGAAATCCCCTGGGCGCGATCCAAGGGGCGGTGCAGATGCTCCAAGAAGCCCCAAGCGAGCAAGATCCCAAGCTCCTCAGCGTCATCGGCCAGGAAGTCAGTCGCCTCAATCGCGTCGTTTCGCGTTTTTTGGATTACTCAAGGCCAGCCGCATCGGAGTTCCGACTATTCGATTTGAGCGAGGTGGTCGAAAAAACCGCTCTCGTCATGAAACCTTCGCTGCCAGCCGGAATGGAGCTTGGCGTTCAAAACACTTCGGGCGAAGTCATGGCTTTGGGCTCTCCGGAGCAGATCCAGCAGGTGCTCGTGAACCTCGTTCAGAATGCTAAGCAAGCGATGGACGCCCGCGGATGGGGAAAAATTCAGCTCTCTGTTGGAGTGGATGCGAGTGGCACAGCTACGGTTCAGGTCGAGGACAATGGTCCTGGGATCAAACGTCGCGATCTGGAGCGGGTGTTCATTCCGTTTTTCACGACCTCTCCTCAAGGCACGGGCTTGGGGCTTTCAATCTCGCAGAAGATCGCGCAAGCTCACGGTGGCCGCATCGAGGTTTGGAGCGAGCCGGGTGAGGCGACCCGCTTTACGCTCCATCTGCAGGGAGGCAACGCATGAGCGCAGTCAAAGGCCGAATCGCTATTTTGGATGATGAGCCCAATGTCGCCTGGGTGCTGCAGACCATGCTTGAGCGCGCGGGTTATGAGGTCTGGCCCTACTCCCGGCCCGCCGAGCTTTTGGAGTCTTTGGGTGCGGTAGGCTCAGGCGAGCTGGATTTGCTGATCACCGATCTTTCGATGCCTGGGATGAGCGGCATGGAGGTGCTCGAAGGAGCGCGTTCGATGCTGCCTGAGCTGCCCGTGGTGATGCTCACGGCGTTCGGAACGGTCGAGTCAGCCGTCACCGCGCTTAAGCGCGGTGCTTTTGATTTTTTAACTAAGCCCTTTGATAAGACCGAGCTTTTGAGCGTGGCCGAAAAGGCCGTTCGAACGGCGCGGGCACGCAACCGCGAACCGGCTGTCGTGGCTCCTCGCGGCGGTCAGATGCAGGAAATCGAAAAACTCGTGAGCAAGGTGGCGCGCTCTCCTTCGACCGTCTTGATCTGGGGAGAAAGCGGGACGGGCAAGGAACTGGTGGCAACTGAAATCCACCGTCAATCGGATCGTGCGGACAAACCACTCATCAAGGTCAACTGCGCGGCGGTTCCAGCTACGCTCATGGAAAGCGAGTTTTTTGGCCATGAGCGCGGGGCGTTTACCGGTGCGGTGGCTTCTCGGCCTGGGCGATTTGAGCTTGCCCACGAAGGGACCCTGTTTTTGGACGAGGTGGGGGAAATGGCCCCTGAGATGCAGGTTAAGCTCCTGCGCGTGATCCAAAATCAAGAGTTCGAGCGAGTGGGCGGAGTGTCCTCTTTGCGAGTCAATGTGCGCATCGTCGCGGCGACGAACAAGGACCTGGAAGAAGAAGTGCGAGCGGGCCGTTTTCGCGAAGATCTTTTTTATCGACTCAATGTTTTTCCGATCAAGCTTCCTCCACTGCGCGATCGCAGGGATGACTTTGATCGCTTAGTTGGCGAATTCATCGCAGCGTTCAACCGCAAGCTTGGAAAAAGCGTCTCAGGCCTAGCCGCTGATGCGATGGCGGCCTTGCGCGCATATTCCTGGCCGGGAAACATCCGCCAGCTCGAGAACACCCTCGAGCGCATGATGCTGCTCTCGGAGAGCCCTGAGTTGGAGCTACTGGATGTTCCGCAGGAGATCCTCACCGAGATTGGAGCTTTGCGCCCAACGAGCTCCAGTGGCAAGGTGACCTTCAAGGACCGAGTTAAGCAAAGTACGCGGTTCGTAGAGCGCGACCTGATTGAGGGCGCCCTTTCTGACACGGGGGGCAATGTTACGCGAGCCGCCCAAAGGCTGGGTCTTTCGCGTAAGGGACTGCAGCTAAAAATGAAAGAGCTGGGAGTGCGGCGACAACTCGACACGCCCTAGATCGCCCTGGTATTCTTTTGAAATGGGCGCATCGCTTCTGAAGAAAACGTCACTTTTCGAGCAACTCAACGACAAGCAGATCGAAGAAATCGCTAAACTAGGACCTCTGCGGGATGTCATGGTGGGCGAGGAGCTCTTCATCGAAGGCGAAGAGGCCAAATCGTTCTTCGTCGTCGAGACGGGGACCATCGAGATCTCGCGCAAGGGCGAGAAGGAGTCCAACACCGTCTCGAGGCTCAGCGCAGGGATGTTCTTTGGTGAGATGGCTTTGTTCGACCCAGCTCCGCGCGCGGGTACGGCGCGAGTGGCGGAGAACGGACGAGTTTTTGAGTTCAACTACGAGAAAGTCACCTCTTGGTTAGAGAAGAATCCCGAAATCGCGTTGGGATTTTACCGGGGTGCGCTCAAGACTTTGTGCCGCCGCATCAGGCACACGACGCAGGATCTTTCTTCCTTGAAAGAGCTCAAGCTGAGACATGCGTGAGGAGCAGACGCAGAGGCGGTTTGAGATCGCTCCCTTCGGGGTCGCGATCTCCTCTCTGAAGTACAGCTCGCGTCACGCTCGCTACTTTGTATACGCCAGTCCTTTGGACTGGCTAGCGAGTGAGTCAGTGGACAGTTCCGGTCGCAGTCAGTCTCTGAAGACTGTTCCGGAACAGAAACTGTTTCTGACAGTGACTGCCAACTGACTCAAACTGCAGGCCGTGTCTGAAACTGGTTTTTACTTAGGTGCCCCTAGCGCAGAGAAAATCTGGATCGCTACGCTTCGATCGGCATGCACAACCCAAAACGGCTGACCGACGATCCAGAAACCGATATCAAGAGTTCCCCAGAAATCAGTGCCCGGCTGGCGTGCCTTGCTGAGCAAGTAAGTGAAAACCGCCCAATTGACCGTATCGTTGTTGGACTTGCTGGCCTCCCCGATAAGACTTCTAAAGACAGGGTAGGCGTTTCCAGCTTCGAAAAGATCGAGTTCTCCCGTTCGGTTCAGATCGAAGCGCGAATACATCTCTTCAACGTAATTTCCGATCATCGCCAAGCCATCCGAATCGCCTGAGCCGATGTAAGGATTCTGTGCGTTGGCTCCCAAGGCCGCCGCGAAGAAGCCATCTTCGAAGCGAGTCTTGTCCAGCCAGTTGAGTCCCCAGTAGTGCATTCGGAGGTTGGGGAAACGATCCCAGAGGTGCGCTACGTTCTTGAAGAACTCACGCTTAGCGCAGTTGATCTCGACGCCCGGATTGCCGTAAGCATCCGGAACGCCGCGAGGACATGCGCTTCCCAGCTCCGAGAAGATTCGTCCTGAGAGCCATTTTGCGGACCACAGGTTAGCTGCCAAGCCCATGCACTCATCGATGGAGAGCACTTGGTTGCCGTCGGCGGCGTAGGTAAAGAGATTGGCTTCGCGGAAGCGTTGGGCGACGAGCTTGTCCGCGTCACCTGCCATGAGCTTGAGGTCAAACGCCAGTTCCCTGAAGTCCTTGTAAAAGTCCGTCAGCTCATCGAGGCTCAGCGAGGTGGGGGGGCCCCAGACCGCAGGAACGCGAGAGTAAGCGTTGTAGATGGCTTGGGAGACTTCGTAGAAGAAGTTCTTAAGCGACAAGTCGTTGAGCGACATGCGTTCGCCCACGTAGGTCGGAAACGAGATCTCCGAGTCGCCACCCAAGAACATCGGGCGCATTTGAGGGAGGCGAGCGCGGATGCGAGTCGCCGCATCGACTAATACGGGATCGAGGTTCTGCGTTGGCGTGCCAAAGAGGGCGTTGAGTGGAACGTTGAGTAGCGCCTCAGCTGTATAGCCCTGGCCACCCGAATCGTTGTGACCAACCACGCGAGGAAGGTAGTCGTACAGCGCCTCGAGATAGCGCTGGCCCATGGACCAGTGGATGACAAGCTGTTTGGCGCGCGCGAGGTTTGCT
>JBGAWT010000198.1:0-5900 GCA_044227445.1 Bdellovibrionia bacterium
AGTGCTTTTGCAGCTTCTCTTGGAGTGCGCTCACGGCCTAGCCTCGGCGGAGGATATTTTCATCTTTAAATAGATCAGGAGGTTGGCCACCGCAGCCGGGGTAACGCCTTGAATTCGACCCACCTGGCCCATAGTTTCGGGACGTGTTTCCCTGAGACGTCCCCGAATCTCGTTTGAAAGGCCAGGAACTTGCTCATAATTCAGGTCCGAAGGCACCCTAAGTAGCTCGTTTTTGCGAATTCCCTCTAAAAGATCAAGGTCTCGCTGAATATAGCCCTCATATTTGACTTGAATTTCAATTTGTTCGGCCACTTCCGCGGTTCGGGCACTCAGTGGAACGCCCAACGAAATGAGGTCATTCCAACATGTTTCCGGTCTTCGCAAAAACGTCTCCGCGACAACACGGTCTTTAATCTCGGGCATGCCGTGATTTTTTAACCACTCCTGTACTTCTAAAACCGGAAAAACTGCCTGCGCCTTCAACTCTTCTCGGGAACGCGCAATCGCGTCCCTCTTGGCCTCAACCAGTCTGAAGTTCTCCCCCGAAAGAAGGCCCGCGCGGTAGCCCAAAGGAGCAAGCCTCAGATCGGCGTTATCTTCACGCAAGAGCAGGCGGTATTCCGCCCGAGAAGTAAACATCCGGTAAGGCTCGTCGCTGCCCTTCAGGACGAGATCGTCAATGAGCACCCCAATATAGCCTTCGGAGCGCTGAATAATGAGCGGCTCTTTGGCTTGAATTTTTAGGGCCGCATTCATTCCGGCCATCAGACCCTGTGCGCCAGCCTCTTCGTAACCCGACGTCCCGTTGACCTGCCCTGCGAAATAAAGCCCTTGCACATCCTTGGACTCGAGCGTCAACTGAAGCTGCCTAGCATCCACCGCGTCGTACTCAACGGCATAGCCATGGCGAATAAACTGCGCTTGCTCAAGGCCCACGATTTTTCGCAAAAACTCTTCTTGAACCGCAGCGGGCAGACTTGTTGAGATCCCGTTGACATAGACCTCGTCGGTAGTGAGTCCCTCGGGCTCCAAAAAGATTTGATGCCTTTCTCGCTCCTTAAATCGCTTCACCTTATCCTCAATCGAGGGGCAGTAGCGGGGCCCTACACCCGTAATAAGACCCGAAAACATGGGGGACTGATGCGAATTTTTATCAATGATTTCATGGGCTTGTGGGTTGGTGTAAGTGATCCAACAGTCCACCTGTGGGAGCTCAGGAAACCGCTCTCCGCGATAATAAAACGAAAAGGGCTTTGGAACATCGTCTCCGGGTTGGCGCTCTAGGAGCTCGTAGCGGATACTTGCTCGGTGCAATCTCGGCGGCGTGCCTGTCTTAAGGCGCCTCAACCGAAAGCCCAAAGCCTCTAACGCACCGCTTAAACCCCTCGCCGAGGCATCTCCTACGCGGCCACCTTCCGTCGACTGAAGCCCCGTGTACATGAGCGCACGCAAGAAAGTGCCCGAAGTAATGATGACTGCACGAGCAGAAACCCTCTCGCCTGAGGCCAGCCGAATGCCAGTAATTTGCGATCTTGTCGCTTCATCCCAGAGCAACTCCGTTACCTCGCCTGAAGCAATCGTGAGTCCAGGAACCCTCGCCAAAAACTCCTGCATTTTTTTGGCATAAAGCTCTTTGTCGCATTGGGCTCGCGAAGAGCGCACGGCGGGCCCCTTGCTCGAATTGAGCCTTCGGTATTGAATCGCCGTTTTGTCGGTGATCTGACCCATGATGCCGCCCAGAGCATCAATCTCTTTGATGAGCTGGCCCTTGGCCAACCCCCCCATCGCGGGATTACAAGACATCCATCCAATTCGAGCGGGGTTGAGCGTCAAGAGAAGCGTGGAACATCCCATGCGCGCCGCAGCATGTGCTGCCTCTGTGCCCGCATGGCCGCCTCCAATAACAATGATGTCAAAACTACTTTGGCTCACCGCCCGGCGTATTAGCAAAAAACCGAGGGTTTCGCACAAATTCTATTGCCTTCCCCTGGCTACGCGACACAATGCCCTTACCTATGCACCGTACCCGCAGGATGGTCGTGGTGGTGGCGTGGTTGTTTTTTTCTGTATTTTCAACGGGTGCTCAAGCCGAGACCCGAAGAGAATGCGACCCCTATCGGCCGGATGTTCCGACGCTTCCGATTCGCGCCCAAAAAATGGCGGCGTTTATCCTCGTGCATTACCCGGAGGCCGAACGTGCGCTTACTCTTTACGCAAAAAATATCATCTTGCCTCGGTATGAAACCGGCGCGGTCTTAAGGCCCGATCAAGGCCTGCCAAAAGAGGCTGCCCGCATCTTAAGCGAGCGCTTTTACGACAAGATGATTTCTGCCCTCAAGAAGATGGATGCCGTAGATCTCTTTTACTTCGGCCACGGGGGCCGCTGGTCGGGCAAAGGAATCCTGGATCCCATTCCCATGGATCTTCGCCAGAAAATCCGCCTCTTCTACAGCGCAGGCTGCGGCGCCCTAGAGGAGGCAGATTACTTCATTCACAGCCAGGTGGGGGCTTATGTCTCGCACGAGGGGCAGAGCGTCTCGCCTGTTTTTGCTGAGCCCTTCTTAGACGCGTGGTTTTTGGGCGCACGGGTTAGGACCGCCGTGGATATCGGAAACAACGTCGCGGCCTACTCACTTAAGAAATCGGCCCCCCTCCTCACTCGCTGGGGCAATCCCGAGAGCAACCCGCTACACGGCCAATCCGCCACGTCTTTAGTCGAAGGAACCCATGCTGAGGGCCTTGGGAACTTGGACCTGACGTTCAGTTCGCGGTGCTGGTAATTTCGGGGTTGGCGTCGATTCCCTTGGATTCCATCGGAACAAACTCACGGATTTTCTCATCCCACTCCGAGAGATCTGAGAGCTTCACATCGTAAAACCACCCATGAATGCGCAATGCCCCGGCGCTCACCCTTTCCTTGACCAATGGATAGGTATAGAGGTTGGCCATCTGCTTAAGGACGTTCTTTTGAGCCACCTCATCGTAAGTGCGATTCTCCCCTGGCTTGGGCTGTAGCTCCTTGAGGTCCGAAAGCCATTGTTGAAGACTCGGCAAGTCCTCACCTGTTTTCTTCTCAAAAACGGCGCCCGAACATACGCCCTTCATGGCTCCGCACTCGGAGTGCCCACAAATGACGATTTCAGTAACGCCCAAAACGCTGACCGCAAACTCCAGCGCGGCGCCCTCGGCTGGCGTCTGATCGACGCCCATAGGGGGCACGAGATTTCCTACGTTACGAACCAAAAACAACTCGCCTGGGTCTGTTGCCGTAATCAGCGTCGGATCGATGCGACTATCTGAGCACGTGATGAAAAGGGTATGCGGACTTTGGCCGGCTGAAAGCTTCTCAAAGAGCTTTTCATAGCCTGGGCGAACGGCTCGCTTAAAATGCGCGACGCCTAAGCGCAACCTCGTTACCGAGCGGTCGCGCGCGTGCATACCCACTTTGCTCAGCGCATCCGCCTCGGACTCCACCAGTCCTCCGACTACGACCTGATCTTGGTCTAGAGAAACGAGCACGTTCTTAACGAAATCATTTGCCCCAACAATGGCTATTTTTGAGCCTTTTTTGGCTGTTTCGTTCAATACTTCGACAAACCTTCCGGCCCCCGTTGCATCGATTGCCGAAACATTCGAAAGATCGACGATGACGCCGATTCCCGTCTGAAGCTGCGCCAATTGCCTACGAACCGTCTCGATCTTCGGTGTCGAAGCAAAGGTGAGCGAGCCCTCAATGAGGATCTGGGCGGGACCGCCTTTGCTGATGACTTGAACCGTCGCGCGCGCCCGACCCAAGCGTACGCTAGCAATGGCCAACGCCACAACGATCCCAGCCTGCACACCCATCGTAAGGTCCAGCGCCACAATAGAAATGAAGGTAACAACATGAACCACGCCATCTTCTCGCGAAGCGCGCCACATCTCGACAAATTGCTTCGGGTGCAGCATTCGAATGGCCAAAGAAAGCAGCACCCCTGCAAGCGCAGGGATTGGAATTTGCGCGATGGCAAACCCAAAGACGTACGCGGCCAATAGCAAAACAAGCGCCTGAATAATGGCTGCACGACGCGTTCGAGCCCCCGCCTGCACATTGAGTGCTGACCGGATCATCCCTCCAGCAATAGGAATTCCGCCAAAAAGCGCTACGGCGACATTGGCAAGCCCCTGTCCCACAAGCTCTTGATCGGGGTCATGACGCTTGGCCCGCGCGATTCGATCCACCGCATCTGAGGAGCGCAACGACTCAACTGATGTGAGTGCAAACAATACGGCAGCCGAGCTGAGGACCGCGCCCATGGATCCCGTTCGAAGCTCCGGCAATCCCGGCCATTGAATCAACGCAGGAAGCACGCCCGCACGATCCACCGAAAATCCCGCAAGTTCGGCAAGCGCCGTGGCCAATACAACAGCGATCAGCGCCGCAGGCAGCTTCGGAAATCGCGTAGGCAGACCAAAAGATAGCGCAAACGCCAAAGAAGAGAGAATCAACGCATGGGGCTTGGACTCGCTCAGAAAAGACCAGAGGTGGGTAATGACGTCAAAAACATGGGACTGCTCCGGAGCCGCGAGCCCCAATGCCCTTGGAAGCTCCCCGATAAGGATGATCGCACCGATACCCGCCGTGAATCCCGAAAAAACCGAAACCGGGATGAGCTGCATCAATCGGCTAAGCCTCAACATCCCCGCTAAGACTTGGAAAAGGCCCGCAAAAAACCCTACCCACAGTAAACCCGTAATTCCTTGCTGCTGAACGATCGTGGCAACCAGAATCGCCATTGCTGCGGCAGGTCCACTAATCGAAAACGCGCTGCCACCAAAAAAAGCCGCAACGATGCTTCCAATAATCGCGCTCACGAGTCCTACTTCGGGCTTCACAGATGATGCGAGGGCTACGGCAAGCGAGAGCGGTAGTGCGATGCCTGCGACCGTAATTCCAGCAACCGCATCCTGTCTGAGATCCTTCGTGGAAAAAATTGTCCTCCACTCGGGCCAGAGGCGCATCGCCCCTAGATCCAATAAAGGAAGGAACCCGCTTTCTGTGATGATTTTTCTTATTCTGCTACCTTTGATTCTCTGATCTTTGAACGAGGCCATTTAGCTAACTCCTCAACAACACGGGTGAACTCCAATCCGACTTTGCCGTCGGGCTTATGAATCACGTGCGTGTTGAAGGAGGCTTCAGTTCGGGTGGGCTTGTCCTGCGCCCTGGGTCAAGAACGTTAAGCGGCTTGTGTGCCAGGCCGCACTGAAGGGCCAGGTTTGTTTTCCCGGGGGTCTGACTTGCAAAGTTGAGTTTTTGTTCGGGATTTTCTTTGCAAGCGGCATCCTCCTCTTGCTCGTCTTCCTCGGACTCACCTTGCTCCGCAGAGTCAGCAATTGCGCTCACTTGGCTTGGGCTTGGTTGGTGGGCAACCGGATAAAAGACGAAAGCGGCGCTATTGGCCGACAACGCCAAACTCAAGGTAAGCAGCCATCGCGTGATAGGGGAACCCACCATCAAACTTTAATGACTTTTACCCATCGATGCAAACTATGCGGCGCGCTTTTTCCACTCTGAAAGATTCGTGACCCGAGGGCGCACCGAGGGAAGGCCACTCTTTTCGGGCTCGCCCCTTAACTCGATGGGCTCAGAGCGCTGAACCGAGGATACTCGTGTCAACCTCAGCCCAAAGAAGAATGCACAGATGCCCGCAAGCAGGCTCCAGTGCGCCGCGTCGCCCGTTTGCCTCCAAAAAAACAGCGCCGCTAGAGCAAGAGCAAGCCCGCCTAAGGAAAAACCAAAGGCGTAACCCTTTCCGTCTTGCTGCTTTATCGACACGGTCAGGCGCGACTCTCCTGCTTCCGAAAGAAAGCTCAGCAAGCTCGCCTCTTGTTGAGGGCGAATCATCATCGTCGTTTGA
>JBGAWT010000199.1:0-5916 GCA_044227445.1 Bdellovibrionia bacterium
GGCCAGTTTCTTGGAGAAAATCCGCGATGCATACCCGTCGTACTCGGATTGCACTTTAGCCTGCCAGACAAAGATGCCCCCAAGCAGGAGGGCCAAAACCCCAAAGGCCACCGCGTGATCCCTTTTTGAGGATTGAGTCACCTTTCTCAGTGCAAAGATCACATAGGCGCTCAAAGCGGCGATGGTCATTAAACTATGGGGCTTAAACAGCGCGGAGCTCAGCGCCAGAAGCCAGCTCAAAAGAAGCAGGGAGCCGCGCCATTTGTCCGAATAGAAGCTCAATACAAAGGTCGCAAAGGAGGCAGCAAGCGCTAAGCAGTAAAGCGTTTCGGGCATGAGCGCTGAGGCGTAGGCCGTAAGCACCCGGTGCGAAAGCAGAGCAATGCTCGAGAGCGACAAGAACCCGCCTAAAGCGAGTTCAAAGACGCGGACTTCCACGGAGTTCTTTTTGGAAAGCCCTTTGCGGACCAGCAGCGCCGCCGCGCTCAACCCAAAAAAAGCCCCGGCGCAAAGGCCCAAGATCTGAGCTATCAAAGCAGTTCTCAAGGTGCCGCCCAATCCCAAGATGACGGCGCTTAGAAACCAGCTGTAGCCAAAGCTCCTGGCCGTGTCTTTGAGGGGAACAAAACCGCCTCCGGTAGCGTAGCTCAGGAACGGATGCGCGTAGCCTGAGGTATCGCCTTCGTAGAGGGCGACAATCGGAGCGGATAGCACGGGCAAGAAGTGAGAAATCCAAAGATAGGAGACGATTAAGGTAAGGCCGCCTGCCACGAAGTGGGTGGGCGTGACGCGATGAGCGAATCGCTTCAAAAACCGCTGAAAGGGCTTCACTTCCTAGTGGTTAGAACGTCCTATGAAGGCGAGTCAAGAAGGGGTTTGTCCCTTGAGCTCGGATCTAAAACCCGCTATCACGTGGGTTAGGCATGGAAATCCAAGGCAAAAAGTTTGTTGTCGTCGGTGGCGCGGGTTTGATCGGCTCTCACACAGTTGAGGAGCTTTTAAAAGAGGGCGCGCGCGAAGTCGTCGTGTTCGACAATCTGGCGCGCGGCCGCCGCGAGAACTTGTTGGCCGTCAGCTCTGACCCGAGGCTCAAGTGGTTTGAGGCAGGCGGTGACATCACTCAATCCGATATCCTGGAATCGGCTTTCGAAGGAGCCGACGGGGTGTTTCATTTCGCGGCGCTCTGGCTTTTGCAGTGCCACGAATACCCGCAAGCTGCGTTTGACGTGAATATTCGCGGCACGTTCAACGTGCTTGAGGCCTGCCGCAAAAAGAAAGTCCCCCGCTTAGTCTACTCTTCGTCCGCCTCCGTTTACGGCGATGCGGTGAGCGAGCCGATGACCGAAGACCATCCGTTTTTAAACAAGACCTTTTACGGCGCCACGAAGATCGCGGGCGAAGCGATGCTGACATCCTACTGCCATCGTTACGGCCTTTCGGCCGTGGGCCTGCGCTACATGAACGTCTACGGCCCGCGCCAAGATTACAAAGGCGCCTACGTCGCTGTCATGATGAAGATGCTCGACAATATCGAGCACGGCGTTTCGCCCTCGGTTTACGGCGATGGAAGCCAAGCTTACGACTTCGTTTACGTGCGTGATTGCGCGCGCGCCAATATCTGCGCGATGAAGGCCTCGACTACAGCTGAGTTTTACAACGTCGGCACAGGCATCCGAACGACGATCAAGCAGGTTGCCGATCTCTTGCTCGATCTCACCGGATCGAAGCTCGAAGTGAAGTACGAGCCCTCCGGCCTAACCTTCGTTAAGAACCGCATCGGCAGCCCGAAAAAAGCGCACGATCAAATCGGCTTTGACGCCACCGTGAAGCTCAATGACGGATTGCGCGAGCTTGTGGAGTGGCGCCGCAAGAACGAGGCCGAGGTCGCTGCGCGGAGAGCCAAAGCGTGAGCTCGACGCGTAAAATGATTCAGATTGCCGAGCCGAGCCTAGGTGACGAAGAGTGGCAGGCTTTGCGCGAACCGCTTCAAAGCGGTTGGCTCACGCAAGGCCCGGTCGTGGGGCGCTTTGAGAAAAAATTCGCTCAGATGCACGAGCTGCCTCACGCACTGGCCGTCACGTCCTGTACCACGGGTTTGCACTTAGCTTTGGCAGCTGCAGGCATCGGTCCTGGCGATGAGGTGATCGTTCCTTCGTTTACTTGGGTGGCTACAGCCAACGCGGCTCTTTACTGCGGGGCGACTCCGGTCTTAGTCGACGTCGATCCGCTGACCAACAATATTGACGTTTCCAAGGTGCGCGCCAAGCTCACGTCCAAGACGCGAGCGATCGTTCCGGTGCATCTATTCGGTTTGCCTGCTGACATGGATGCGATTCGGTCCATCGTCGGCCCGGATGTTTTCGTGCTTGAGGACGCCGCGTGCGCTGCAGGCGCTCGTTACAAAGGCCGCCCCGTCGGTGCGATCGGAGATGCGGCTTCGTTTTCGTTTCATCCGCGCAAGTCCGTCACAACGGGCGAGGGCGGAATGGTGACCACCGCAAACGCCAAGCTTGCCGAAAAAATGCAGGTGCTGCGCAACCACGGCGCTTCGGTATCCGAGGAGATTCGGCACTTGGGGCCTAAGCCTTACTTGCTGCCAGACTTTGAGGAGATGGGCTTTAACTACCGCATGACCGACCTGCAGGCAGCCTTAGGGCTGGTGCAGCTCGATAAGCTCGATCGCTTCATCGACGAGCGCGCGCGCTGGGCAAAGTGGTACGCCGAGAAATTGGCCGATGTTGCTTGGCTTAGGTGCCCCACGGAGCCGCAAGGCGGGCGCCATGCATGGCAATCTTTTGTGCTGTTCGTGGATGCTCAAAAGGCGCCTATGCCGCGCAACCAGATGATGGAGCGCCTGCTGGCCAATGGAGTTTCGACCCGGCCGGGGACGCATGCGATTCACACGCTGGGTTTTTACGCTAAACGCTACGGCATCGCGCGCGAGGATTTTCCGGGTGCTCTGCAGTGCGCTGAGCAGACGATGGCCATTCCTTTCCACAATAAGATGACTCCCGAAGACTACGAGTGGGTCGTCAAGCAGATCAAGGCGTTGGGGTAGAAGATCGATGTGCGGGATCGCGGGAATTTTGCATTTCGACGGAAAGCCCGCTTCTCCGGCTCATCTCAAGGCCATGACCGACGCGATCGCGCATCGTGGACCGGATGGCGAAGGTCACTTTACGGACGGAGCTTTAGGATTTGGCCATAGGCGGCTAGCGATCATCGATCTGTCGCCTGCGGGCAGACAGCCCATGATGAGCCAAAGCGGACGCTACGTCCTGAGCTACAACGGCGAAGTCTACAATTTTAAGGAGCTGCGAACCGAGCTTCAGGCTTTGGGCTATCAATTTCGCTCTCAAACCGATTCCGAAGTCGTCCTTCATGCTTACGAGCAATGGGGCGAGAAGTGCGTGGATCGGCTCAATGGGATGTTTGCGTTCGCCATTTGGGATCTCAAGGAAAAAGAATTGTTTCTCGCGCGCGATCGCTACGGGATTAAGCCTCTGTACTACTCGCGCCGCGGCAACTCGCTGGCGTTTGCCTCTGAAGTAAAAGGGATTTTAGCGGTCCCAGGTTTCGAAGCGAGACTCGATGTTTCGACCCTGCCTGAGTACTTCACGTTTCAGAACTTTTTCTCCGAGCGCAGCTTCTTTGAGGACGTGAGGCTCTTGCCCGGGGGGCATTTCCTGAAGGTGAAGTTAGGAAAGTCGCCCACTCTCGAGCCCGTTCGCTATTGGGACTTTCATTTCCAAGAGGATCCAGCGCTCGCCAAGATGTCTCAAGAGGACTTGGTCGCTGAGCTGGGGGATCGCTTTGAACGAGCCGTTGTACGTCAGCTCGTCAGCGATGTTCCGCTGGGTTCTTATCTGAGCGGCGGGATGGATTCGGGCTCGATCACGCGCATCGCATCTAAGAACACGCCGGGGCTCTCGACTTTCACAGTAGGCTTTGACCTGAGCTCGGCTTCGGGCATCGAGTTTGGCTTTGATGAGCGCGAGTACGCCGAACAGATTTCCTATCTGAGCAAGAGCTTGCACTACGAAGTCGTGCTTAAGGCCGCAGCGACATGGAGTGCCCATGTCCAAGCTCGTTTGGCACGTCGAAGAGCCGCGCGTCGGCCAATGCTACCCCAATTATTATGCAGCCCAGTTGGCCTCCAAGTTCGTCAAGGTTGCGCTAGGCGGCGCGGGGGGCGATGAGCTCTTTGGCGGCTATCCGTGGAGGTACTACCGAGCAGTCTCCAATTCGAGCTTTGACGAGTACGTCTCCAAGTACTTTGCCTTCTGGCAGCGCCTGGTTCCTGAGCAGGACCTCAAGCCGCTTTTGGGTCCTGCAGGCGAGCTTGCACAGCGGTCTTCGCCTCAGCAGATTTTCCGATCCGTTTTCCCTGCATCGCTCGTACAGGGGGATTTGCGTGCGGAGGATTACATCAATCTTTCGCTTTATTTCGAAGCTAAGACTTTCCTCAATGGCCTGCTGGTCGTCGAAGACAAGCTAGGTATGGCTCACAGCCTGGAGACGAGGCTTCCGTTCCTGGATAATGATCTGGTGGATTTCGCCCAGCGCCTGCCCGTCAAGACCAAGCTAGCCAACTTGCAAGACGTCGTCCGGATGAACGAAAACGAAAAGGGCGCCAAATCCGCCCAATATTTCCAGAAGACCGGCGACGGCAAGCTGATCTTGCGCAAGCTCATGGAGCGCTACTTGCCGGTCGAGAGAACGACGGCCGCCAAGCAAGGATTTTCGGGTCCTGACGCCAGTTGGTACCGCGGCGAGAGCATCGATTATGTCCGCTCGACGCTCTTGGGCAAGCAGGCCAAGATCTATGACTACTTGGATCGCAAGACCGTGGAGCGCTTAGTAGGCGATCACCTTGAAGGCCGAGAGAATCGCCGCTTGTTGGTCTGGTCGCTGCTGTATTTTAGCGAGTGGTGCAAGCGCTTCGGCGTCTAGCTGCTGTTTAGCTCAATCGAATCGAAAACGAACTCAATGCTTTGTTTGGGGCCACCACGGAGTCTCCCTCTTTGACTTGCGTAAGCAAGAGGGAAGAGCGGTTGGCGCAGGCGATGAGCACGCCTTTGTCCGTCACGCGAAGCACCTGGCCCGGCGTCCCGTCGTACTTGCCAGGCCAAATCTCGGCATCCATGACGGTGATTTTTTTGTCCCCTGCGTGGGTGAACGCTCCGGGGTAAGGGTCGCTTTGTGCTCGGATAAACCGAAGGACTTGGGCAGCAGGCGCGTCCCAACGGATCTTGCCGTCCTGCGGAAATCGTTGCCCACAATACGTGGCGCCCACCTTTTTTTGGGCTTTGGGCTTGAGCGTCCCTCGGACGATTTGGGGCCAGAGCTTGGGGATCTCTTTTGACCAGCGCTGCTCGATCTCATCGAGGATCTGAGCGATCGGCCGGCCTTTTGGGGTTAAAGAGATCTGTTTATAAATAGGACCGTCGTCCATCCCTTCGGTGATCTTAAAGAGCGTGGATCCGACTGTTTTCTCGCCGTTGATGAGCGACCACACCAGGGGCGAGCCGCCGCGATAAGCCGGAAGCAACGAATTGTGGATGCCTACGACCGTGCCGCTGATGGAGCTTAAGATCTCTTGGTTGAGCAGCCAGTACCAACCGCAGACGAAAACAAAGTCAGGCTTGAGCTCCACGATGAGGGCTTTGGCTTCTTTGTTCGATGCCACGACTTTGAGATTGAGGCTTGAGGCGCTGGCAAATGCCTTGAATTCGGCAAGCTCAGAGCGAGGGTCTTGGGCATCGTCGACCGTAACGACGCAATCAAAACGATCCGAAGGACTCTTGCAAATTCCCTTGAGCAGAGCCAAGCCCAGGCGCTTGCTGCCTAGGAAAAGGGTCTTCTTTTTTGGGGATTTAGCCGTCATAGGTGTTGAGACCCCGAAGCTTATTGGAT
>JBGAWT010000200.1:0-5863 GCA_044227445.1 Bdellovibrionia bacterium
GGTTTTGCGTCTGAACGTCAGACTCAGAGCCTGGATTGCGGACCGAAGCTTAGTTTCCTAAGAACGTGACGAGCTCGTAAATCGAGTAGTAGCCGCCGATGACGGTGGCGATGAGGCCCAAAGATCCTGCCAAGGTAATGAGCAGCATAAGCGGCGTGTTGGCTGCGACTTTTTCAGCCAGGGTCTCTGGTGCGCGTTCTTCGCTTGCGTGTGAGCTCATGCTTTAGCCTCCCAAACGGATTTCATCTCAAGGTGCCTCGTATCACGCAGAAAGAAAAGCGGGATTTTCGTCGCAAACGAATCGCCTTCTTCTTCCCTCATGAGGAAGCTACCGCGCATATTGCCTGTGGGGGTGGGGAGGGGGCAGAAGCTTGAATACTCGAAGCTCTGGCCTGGCTCGATCTTAGGCTGTTGGCCTACTACTCCGGGTCCTTTGACCTCGCGGATGATGCCCTTGCCGTCGCGAATGATCCAATGACGATCCATGAGCTGCGTGGGTTTTGGGCCCAGGTTGGTGATGCGCACCCGGTAGCTAAAAAAGAACAAACCGCGCTCTGGGCAGGACTGTTCCGGCACGTACTCCGGAAAAACTTCGACCTGCATCCCGTTTGTCGTCTCAGTGTAATGTGTGGTCACTTGCTTAGGGTTTAGCGAAACGCTCATTGGGATTCAAGCTTTCGGTGTTGGGGCGTCATGAATATGGGTCGGCGCGAGTCGACGGGAGACCATCAGTTTGATGATCTCACTGGCTGTTTCCTCGAGCGCTTTGCCTGTGACGTTAAAGATCGGCCATTTACGGTTCTTGCGGAAAAGCTCGTTAGCGTACTCGATTTCTTCGACCACCTTGTCCGGATCCGCGTACTCGCCACCCTTGTCATGACCCAAGCGCTCCAAGCGCGCCCGGCGGATCTGCGCCAGATCTCCCGCATCGATCGTCAGGCCGATCACGCGACGTTGGTCAATGGCGTAGAGCTCCTCGGGAATCGCAAATCCGTTAATGAGCGGGATATTGGCCACCCTCCAGCCTTGGTGCGAGAGGTACATCGAAAGCGGTGTTTTAGAGGTGCGCGAGATGCCCAAGATCACGAGATCCGCCTTCTCCAATCCCGTGAGATCGCGGCCGTCGTCGTGCTGGATCGTATATTCCATGGCCTCGATGCGGTGGAAGTACCGTTCGTTGACGTCGTGAAGCAGGCCGGCGACCGACTTAGGTTCGTAGCCAAAGTAGCTAGCCAACCCCACGAGCAAGGGGCCCAGCAAATCTACGGATTCGATTTTGAGATCTCGGGCTTGGGTGGCTAGGTACTGCCTCAGCTCCACGGAAACGATCGTATAGACGAGCAGGTCATGATTGGCCGCCGCGTCTTCGCAGATCGCGCGAATCTGACCCTCGGTACGGACATTCTTGTAGCGGGTAAAATAGATGTCTTGGTCGCTAAACTGGACCATGGCGGCGTTGGCCATCTGGGCGGCGGTCTCACCGGTTCCGTCTGAGACGATGACGATGCGCTTGGCGTGGGGATGTTCGCTCACTGAGGAAGTTTTACTTCGTTCCAAGGAGCTTGGCCATCCCAAATGTCCTTGAGTGAACGCGCAGCGACTCGCACCATCTCGCGGCGCGTTTTTTCGGTAGCGCTCCCGACATGCGGAAGCATCACGACGTTGGGAAGTTTAAGCAGAGCCGGGGTAATCTTGGGCTCGTGCTCATAGACATCCAAGCCTGCCGCGAAGATCTTTCGCTTCTTGAGGGCCTGAGCGAGAGCTTTCTCATCAATCGCCATCCCGCGCGCTGTGTTGATGACGATCGCGTCCTTAGGGAGTAGGGCAATGCGCCGAGCGCTGAGCCAGTGCTTGTTTTGAGGCGTGCCCGGAAAATGCAGCGAGAGAATCTGGGCCTCCCGAAGCAATGCATCGATCTCAGCGGGCTGAGTTTGCCTGTGAATCCAGCTCACGCGAATTCCTAGGGCTTCAAAGAGCTTTCCCACTTCTTGGCCGATTCGACCTTGGCCGGCGATCACGGCTCGCCTGCCTTGAAGCTCCTGGCCTAAGAGCATCTGAGCACCCCACCCTTTGAAGCGCCCGGAGCGGCAGATTTTCTCGCCCTCCGGAACGCGCCTGGCTGCTGCCATGAGCAACGTGAGCGTCAGCTCCGCGGTAGCTCGTGTGAGAACATCGCGAGTATGGGTCACCCGGATGGATCTCGCTGCGCAGGCTGCAAGGTCGATATTGTCCAAGCCCACCGCGTAATTTGCGATCGCTTTGAGGCGCGGGCTTGCCGCCAGCGTCTTAGCGTCGAATTTTTGAGAAAGCATCGGAATCGCTCCCCAGGCCTGCTTGAGCGCTTGGTGGAGTTGCTGCTGAGTCTTGGCTACGCGAGTCTCTGCCCACGGTGCGAGCTCCGCTTGAATGACTTCGGGGAAAAAAGAATCGCCTAAGACGACGAGAGGTTTTGGGCTAGGCACGTCAGGAGCTTTTCACGATCGCGATCCAAAAGAAAGCTTTGGCATTGATCGCCCAATTTGGCTTCGAACTGCCCCCTGAACCAGGTGCGCTGGGATTTGACGAGCTGGCGGGTCGCTAGATCGATTTCGGATTTCAGCCCCTTGATTCCGGGGGCGACTTTTCGACCCTCAGGCGACTCTCCTCGCAGGAATGCTGCTACTTGCGCGTAACCCACGGATTCCAGGGGCCGCGCTCCAGGATATCTCGCGCTGAGGCTCTCGTACTCGGCTTGCAGGCCGGCTTGGAGCATCTGCTCCGTTCGCTTCTCGATTCGAGCGTCGATATCTTCGCGGTCGATCCAAAGCAGCTTCACCCTAGGGTTGGGTTTGTGAGCGCGAGCCTCGAGCTCCGAGGGCGTGATTCCACCTAGCTCGATGACTTCCAGAGCGCGAATGATGCGGTATCGATCGTTCGGGCCGATTTTGTACGCAAACTCTGAGTCATGGCCCACGAGCTTGAGGTGAAGCTCCGGAGTCGGGGTGTCTTTGAGTTTCTCACGCCATTCGGGCGAGGTCGCGGGGGCTTCCCATACGCCAAAGATCAGAGCCTTGAGATAAAATCCGGTGCCCCCAACGATGAGGGGGGTCCGACTGCGGGATTCTATGCCATGGACGAGCTCTCCCGCGTCGCGTGCGAAGTCAGCGGCCGTGTAAGACTCTCCGGGGTCGCGGATATCGATCAAATGGTGGGGAGCGGCCGAGAGCTCTTCTCGCGAAGGCTTAGCTGTTCCGATGTTTAGTCCCCGGTACACGAGCAGGCTATCGGCGTTGATGATCTCGATATCCGAGCGCGAGCGTGCGAGGTCAAGAGCGAGCGCCGTCTTGCCGCTTGCCGTCGGGCCTGAGAGGATTACGAGGGGACGATGCGCTGAAACCATTCTTCAAGCTTTGGTTCAGGAACGCGAACGGTCGTGGGCCTTCCGTGCGGGCAGTTCCAAGGATGCTCGCACTCAAACAAGTCCTCAACGAGTGCGATGGCTTGCTCGCGTGAGATGGAGTCGCGAGCGCGAATTGCGCCGTGGCAGGATTGGCTGGCGATTTTCTCAAAGAGCGAATGGTCGATCAGATCGAGCTGATCTTCCTCAAGCAGGCGTTCCATGAGGTTGGCGAGCCGCATTTTGAGCTGTTGGGTGTGGATGCCCGCGTCCAACCATGCGCCAGGAACGCCGCGGAACAAGATCTGCTCTTCGCCAAACGGCTCCCAATCAAATCCAAACGTCGTCAGTTTTTTAAGCTTGGGCGTGAGCTCCGCAAGGCGATCGCGATCTACTTTGACCGCCTCAGGAATGAGCAATTGCTGCGAAGCCTGAGCGGCGCCTGACAAAGTTTGGGCCTTGAATCGCTCATAGCGGACGCGCTCATGAGCCGCGTGCTGATCGATGAGTACGAGCTCCGTGCCCGTGTCATAGGCGATGTAGGTGCTAAACAGGATTCCCACAAAACGATTCGAGTGCAGGTCCAATCCCCATCTCAGAGCCGGATGAGGAAGCGAAGCCAAAGTGGCCGGGGGCGGGGCTGACACCTCGGGCGAGCTCATGAGCATGGGAGTTTCGTGCCAGCGCTGAGGGGCTTGCCACTGGGCGGCGGGTAACTCAGTTTGAATCGCCACGGGTTCAACTCGAGTGGGCGCTAATATCGCGGGTGCCCCCTGTTTTTCGATGAGCTGGGAGCAGAGTTTTTCGACTGCGCGGAAGATCTTGGACGAATCCAAGAATCTGACTTCGGTTTTGGTGGGGTGAACGTTGACGTCAATCACTTGAGGCGGAATCTCGAGGTACACGGCAACGGCAGGAAACTGCCCCGGAAGCAGCGCTTGCTTAAAAGATTGAATGACCGCCGCCTGAAGCAACCGATCCTTGAGCGCTCGCCCGTTGACGACCTGCACCAGTCTGCGCGCTTGAGGAAGGCTCAGTCCCTGAAGCCAATGAACGCGCAAAGACATTCCCAAATCTTCGTTCACCGATTTGATCTCTTGCGTGACTACGGGATAGTCCTCCCCGCCACCGAGCACTTGAAGCACGCGATCTTTTTCGGTCGTCGCGCGCAGGTCCACGAGCTTGCGCTCATCGCTCAAGAGCGTGAAGCTCACGGCGGGATGAGAAAGTGCCAGCCGCTCGATCCACTCGCGTACCTGGGTCACCTCGGCTGATGCGGACTTCAAGAACTTGAGCCTCGCTGGAATCATCGAGAACAACCCGCGCGCCGATACGACGGTGCCGTGAGGCGAGTGAAGAAAGTGGCCTTGGGTTACCTCTCCTACATTGCCGCTGGTGGCGTGCAGCTCGTAAGCCTGAGCTTCGTCGCGCGCGCGCGAGATGATGGAGAGCTCGCTTGCCGCTGAGATGCTCGGTAGCGCTTCGCCGCGGAAGCCTAGAGTGCGAAGGCGTTCCAGATCATCAAGCGATTGGATCTTGCTCGTGGCGTGTCGCTGGATGGCGAGCTTGAGATCCTCGTGATGGATGCCAGAGCCGTTATCTGTGACTTGAATCAGGGCTTTGCCGCCGTCTTCGAGCCTGACTTCGATTTCCGAAGCACCTGCGTCGATAGCGTTTTCGACCAGCTCCTTGACCACGCTCGAAGGCCGCTCGATCACTTCGCCAGCGGCGATGCGTTCGGCGACCCAGGGATCAAGAAGTTGGACGCGACGTGTCTTTTGCATAAGGGCTTTTAGGGCTCACAGCGCGGTATCAACGCCCCCTTGTGTTGTCAATTCTGCGGATCTTTGTTGGTGTTGGCTTTGGGGGGCTCGCGTGAAGGAAACAAGGTACTGGCTCGTGCTGATTTTTCCGATCGCTCTGATGAGTGGCTGCGGACCCTCGACGATCGATCCCGCGCTTGTTCCATACTTTGATTCCTTTGAGCGCGAAGCGGCCAAGCGGGGTGTCGAGATCAATGAGAGCGTTCGGTCCGCCTCCTTGGTGGATGACATGGAAGGAAAGCCTGACGACGTCTTTGGAATCTGCGCTACGGATTACCTGGGAAAGCGTGTGGAGATCCGCCGCAAGAGTTGGAACATCGCCACCGAATGGGACAAAAGGAGCGTCGTGTTCCATGAGCTGGGGCATTGCTTGCTAGGACGCGAGCATATGGACCAGACGACGCGTCTTTGGGTTGCACCCATGAATTCAGACCGAGCCGGTGTCGCTTTTTCTTATGAGCTGCCTGACTCGATCATGCATCCGGCGTTTGCAATTAGCGGCGAGGATCTCGAGTTGCTTTGGGTCGCCTACCTCGATGAGCTGTTTGTCAGAAAACCGGTTCCTTTCAACCGGATTCTTGGGACGAACCAATAATGATCGAAAGAGTTTGCCGTTTTGCGTTTCTCTGCTAATCGATTTCTATGAACAAACTCATCGTCGCCT
>JBGAWT010000201.1:0-6051 GCA_044227445.1 Bdellovibrionia bacterium
GTGCTCACGCCAGTGAGTAGGCCGCGGGTCAGGTCGCTATTCGAAACCGATGCGATCCCGCTGTCCATGGTGCTCCATGTGACGGAGGAGGTGATGTCGAGCATCGTGCCGTCGGTGTAAAAGCCCATGGCTTGGAGTTGCACGGTCGTTCCGCGCGGCAAGAGCGTGCGCGCTGCCGTGACGGTGATGCGCGAGAGTTCGGCTGCCGTTACGCGCGTATCTAATGTAGCGGTTGAACCACCAAACGCGGCGCGAATAGCTACGGAGCCCGCCCTGCGCGTCGTGATGACGCCGGCCGTGGCGCCGCCGCTGGTGACCGTGGCCACCGTGGTGTCCGACGAGCTCCAGGTAGCCTGGCTCGTGATGTCGCTGATCCGTCCGTCTGAGAAAGACGCCGTGGCGGTCAGGGGTTGCGTCGCACCCAAGGGGAGCGCAGGCGAAGTCGGTGCGATGGCGATCGAAAGAACGCGTGCATCCGTTACGGTTACTTCGACTTGTGCGGATTTGGCTCCGTCGCTGGCTTTGACCGTCGTGTGGCCCGCGTTGACTCCACGGACTACGCCCGTGTCGCTCACTACCGCAATGCTTGGGTCCGTGCTGGTCCATTCGACGTCGCTCGTAACTGAGCTGACTTGTCCGTCGCTATAGCCGCCAAAAGCTTGAAGCGCGACGCTCTCGCCTGAGGAGAGGGTCACGGCGCTGGGATTTAAGAGGAGAGACTTGAGTTCGGGGCGCGTCGGGCAGCCCGAGGTGCCTACTGCCGCTGCGAGAGCGAGGAGAGATAGGGGGGTGGCGTGCGCGAAGACCGAGCGAAGTGTTTTAATCATGTGGGGGCTTTAGCCTGAAAAGCCTTGATGGGCAAGGGGCGTGGGGGAGGGGAATTCATCCGAAATTCGGACCTTGGGTCTGGAAGTCGGACGTAGAGGTTCCCGGCTTGGCCCTTTAAGAGGCGGTGAGTGGGTATTGATTTTGCTTTAGGGAGCGGCAGCCAATCTGAGCGGCGTAGTCATGCGAAAACTACCTCCTTTCCTGCAGTAACAAGAAAGGAGGTGATCTTATGAGAACAAAAACCCGTGTTTTGTCTCATCGGATTACTTTGGAAAAACTAAAGCGGGAGAACTGGATCTTCCTGGTCCTAGCCAGGCTCCTTCTTTTTCTGGAAGTAGTTGTCCGTAACTACTTAGGATGACGGTGAGGAGTGATGGGTACAGCAGTTTAACCCGGAGCTCCTTGCAGTAGGGGGCCGCTCGGGTTGGTGCACTCAAGAGGTGTAGGGTAGTCTACTGAAGGCAAGGGGAACCGAGGCATGAAAACCAAATCCAAGCGCACACCCGCGCGCAAGCCAGTGCGCAAGAAGGTCAAGCTGCTTTCGGGCGGCAATCCTCAAGTAGCCAAAGGAGAGGGCGATGCGCCCGTGCAAGCCTACATCGCAGCGGTTCCCGGGTGGAAGCGCGAGGTCGCGCGCAAAATAGATTCTCTTGTCACCCGTGCGGTTCCGGGTGTTCGCAAGGCCGTCAAATGGAACTCGCCCTTTTACGGATGCGAGGACCAAGGGTGGTTCATGAGTTTTCACTGCTTCACGCAGTACGTCAAAGTCGCGTTCTATAAAGGAGCGTCGCTCAAGCCTGTTCCTCCGGGAGGCTCTAAGCATCCCGAAGTTCGCTACCTCGACATTTACGAAGGCGACGCATTCGAAGCAGCGATGCGGGGGTGGGTGTCCCAGGCTGCACGGATTCCTGGGTGGATGGCGTAGGGGAAGGGTTACTCTTGAAGTTCATCTAAACAAGATTCCAAGAATGATCGCAATTATCGCAATGGCAAAGAATCCCAAAAAAGTGACCAGTACTGTCTTGGCGAGGAAGGTCGAGATAGAGTCGACCGTAGCATCGAGGCGTTTATACCCGTGACGAGCGAGCCTTAGCTCTCGTTCTATGCTTGATGCCCAACCTTTAGGAAGTTCAAGAGTGATTGTCTTCGAAAGGACGGCGGGATTTTCCTTAGTGCCGTTGTGGTCAGTTCCAATCAGGTCCAATGCGCTATCCATCCACTTTGGAATTTCTCGAATTTTTTCTACCTGGCTTCCCATGCAATCCTTAAAAAGGTCTCTTAGCTTTTCCGCCTTAGTTGGTACGACTGTAAAGTAAATCCCCTCCTCAAATCGGAGCGCTTGAGACAAACAATCACGAACTAATATGCATGCATGAAGAATTTCATTTGGATCTCCTGCTTCTCCGGGTTTTCCGAATGATGCCGTGAGATTGTTCAGTACTGTTTCGATAGGTTTTACCAGGATGGACATCTCCTGTACTCGGCGTATGCCCCAATCTGATAATTCGGCCGAACTGATATGCGTGATCGCCATCGTGTACAGTTTATTTCTGAGGTCGCTGAGTCTTCGAAAGATCGGTTCGTTTAAATGGCGTAGGAGTTCAGCGGCTAGCCGGTATTCCCACCCAGGTGGCCTATCAAGTATGATGCGTTTTACGATGCGAGGAAATTGCTCAAAAGGCTGGAGCTCGGCCTCGTGGAGCTCCAAAAGAGCATTTTCATTTCTCTTCCCTAGTTCGGACCTGACATAGGTCTCATGTTTTTGGCGCCAGTCGAAAAGCATCTCTGCGGGGAACTGGTTGGCATCTTGGTCGACCTTTCGATGACAATTTCTGCAAAGCCAAATGCCATTCGTAATCTCTGAACGTGTAGAGTCCGTCATTTCCGCGCGAAAACGGGCACTGCCTAGGTTGGCTCCATGAATGTGAGCAGCTTCCCCAATCAGGGTCGCTTGTGATGGATTGTCATTGGGGCCGATTGTGGAAACCCTGCATTCGGGATTCGAACATCTATAAGCTGCTCGCTTGCCAAGCGTGTCCACTGTCGCTTTGCTGAAGGTGGAAGGCACGGTTCAATAGTAACAGACCATTGGCAATGAACATTGCAAAGTATTTGTGTTCTATCCAGCTTCGCACGGAGAGAGGAAGTTCGCTCGGCAGCAGAACAGTGAGTATAAAAGTAACTCAATCACTTACTGTATGACGTCAACCACTGTTCAAAAAACCAGGACCGTGTCACTCTTCCATTCACTATGGCACGTTACGTTGATGGATTTGTGATCCCGATCAAGAAGAGCAAGCTCGCCGCTTACAAGAAAATGGCGACCGCAGGCCGCAAAGCCTGGATGAAGTTCGGCGCGCTGGATTATTACGAGTGCGTGGCCGACGACACGAAGATGCCTTACGGCGGCACGCCACTTCCCAAGATGGCTAAGCTAAAAGCCGGGGAGACGGTGGTGTTCTCGTTCATCGTCTTCAAGTCCAAGGCGCATCGGAACGCAGTGAACAAGAAAGTTCACGCCTACTTCGCCGAGAAGTACGCGAACGATAGCGGGGACATGCCCTTTGACACCAACCGCTTCTCGATGGCTGGGTGTAAGGTGATCGTCAGGGGGTGAGACCCCTCAGGTCCCACTCAAGGCGAAGGGGTCGAAACAAACCCAGGTTGCCAAGTGCGGTGCAGACGACTGACATCAAACCCCTGAGCGGTGATGCGCGCCAGGATTTGGTTGTAGAGCGCAGTGTCAAGTGTCGGCGTCCGACTTAAGATCCATAAGTAGTCCCGATCTGGGGAACCGACGACTGCATAGGAATAATCTTTTGCTAAATCCACGATCCAATAATCGCCGCTGAAGGGCCAAAAAAATCGGACTAACAATTTGGCGTTGGAGACTTTATCGACGACCCAGGCTTTTCCGGTGGCTTCCTTGAGCTTGCCATCGAGAGTTCCAAGCTTGCAGGAGTTAAGCACCGCAATATCCCCATCTTCGCGCAGGCTGTAGTTCGCAGTTGTAGCCGTACACCCTCGCTGAAATCGTTTCGGAAAGCTCGCGATCTCAAACCACTGACCCAAGTAACGCTTCAGTTCGACTTGCTCGACGGTTTTGAGCTCTGGCAGGTTCTTGGCTTTGCCCGAAGCATGAGCGGTCCCACCCCAAACGGTAATCATTAAAGTAAGAACCGAAAAAATTGGATGCATTTTAGCCTCTCTCTGTGTTTCTGTTTGGAATATTGGCATTTGTTTAGCGCCAGGCAAAGTCCAAGTTTCCTCGTCTCCTTTAAAACTGCACCTGAACGCCTGCGCCGATGTTTCGATCGGTGAGCATGAAGCCAGCGGACCAGGCCCACGCCGGACTAAACATGAGCGAGATTTCGAACTCGACGTCGCGCCCCAGTTCCTGCGCCTGGCCCGGTCGCCAGACGAAGTGGACGTCCGAAAAGATCATCTTCGCCCACTGGAAGCGCTTCTCGAGATCAAGTCGAAGCTTGCCGCGAAGATCCACTAAGAGATGGGTTTCGATGAGCATCGGAAGCAGGTAACCCACGCCGACGGCAGGAGAAATTTGCCGGTCGAAGGCGACGACTCCCAGCATGAGGTGAAAATACTGGCTGAACCATTCGTGAAAGAAAAGATCGCCCTCGAGCTCCCAGGGTTCCCGAAACGAAAAGTTAAATCCGGCTGTATTCCTCGCTTCAAACCTTGCTTCAATCTCGCTCCAAGTTTGCGAAATCCTGAGTCTTGCCTGAGCATGATTGGTCGCGATTTCGGCGCTTCCGTAAAAATACAAGGGATCGTGCAGGTGGTGGTCCTGATGCTGAATGTGTGCGATTTCGTGCTTGGGAGTGAAGCTCGAATACTTCACCACCCGCGCCATCCCCGTATTCATATGAAAAAGGTTATGGCAGTGAAGCATCCACTCGCCAGGCTCGTTGGCTAGAAATTCCAATCGTTCGACTCATGGCAGGGGCACGTCCGTGTGCGCCAGGACGGCGACGATCTCAATATTGTTGAGCACCCGAAAAAAATGCCCATGCAAGTGCATCGGGTGATGCATCATCGTCGTGTTCTCAAACGTGAATCGAACGATGTCGCCCTCACGGATGGAAATCGTTCGATCCTCATGAATCGCTTTACCGTTGATGTGCCAAATGTAGCGCCTCGCTTGTGCCGCCAGAACGAGCTTTACGTCATAAACTTTTCCGGCCTTTGAAAAGGCGGTGGGGCTCGGGGCTTCAAGTTCGTCCACCGAAAGGGTGTCTAGCACCGGTGCTTCGTTTGGAGCCACCTCCACTGTGGCATGCTCACTGTGTTCGCTGTGCTCCGTATGGGCGTCGGTCTCGTGCCCCTGATGTTCTTCATGGGTGGAGTGCTCCGTTGCGGGCGGAGCTTGATGGCCTTCGTGCGAACCATGCCCACCACCGTGGGCGCTATGATCCATCGAGGCGTACATATCGGGAAACGGCTTCACGGGGGCGGGCACCTTTTCGCCCATTCCGAGCCAACCTGACGTCGATCCAGTTCCATCCTGACTGGTCGCTTTGAGTTCGTAGTTCTTGTGCTCGGGCGCTTCAAAGAGAATGTCGTAGGTTTCGGCCATCCCCATGAGGATCTCTTTTGCGTAAGTGGGCTTGATGTCCACTCCGTCGGCTGAGATCACCTTCATCGGGGCTTGACCCAGCGAGACATAAAAATAGCTTGAGGCGGCGGCATTGATGATCCGAACGCGAACCTTTTGGCCAGGGTGAACCGCGGCAAGTTGGGAGTCTTTTTTTCCGTTGATCAAAAACGCGTCGTAACCGACGTCTGAGAAGTCCATGCCGCCCATTCGGGTCCACTCGTTGCCCAGATAGGTTCCTAGTTTTCCGGCTTGGATGGCGCCAATCCAAGAGCGCATCGTGCCCTTCTTGTAGAGGTAATAATCGCCGTCCTTTCGAAGATTGCTCAGGATGCGTCCGCCGTCTTCATCCGACCAATCACTGAGCACGACGACCACATCTTTGTCGTAAGCGATGGTTTTTTTCTTGGGGTGAATGACCAAGGCACCGTAAACGCCCTCTTGCTCTTGGGTCATCGTATGGGAGTGGTACCAATACGTGCCGTGCTGCCGAACCTTGAATTTAAACGTAAACTCGCCGCCCGGCAGGATGGGAGGGGAGTTAACATAGGGAACGCCGTCCATCTCGGGAGGCAGTAGGATTCCGTGCCAGTGGATGGAGGTCTCTT
>JBGAWT010000202.1:0-5897 GCA_044227445.1 Bdellovibrionia bacterium
CCATCTCAAGGTCAGCCACTTCACCCATTGGGATATGAGCGCCGTTAGGAGTTGCGATCAGAACATGCTTAAGGGCGTCGATGTTGTTCCGATAGTCGCGTGAATAACGAACGTTGATGGTGTAGCGCTCGCGCCCCTCGACTGTTTTTGAGACAGGATCACCGCCTACGGCAATCATCAGCGCCTCTTGTGCTTGAGAGATACTAATTCCGTACCGAGCAAGCTTTTCGCGCTTGAAGTTGAAATCCAGAAAGTAGCCGCCCCCTGTACGCTCGGCGTAGACACTTCTCGTGCCTTTGACTTGAGGCAGAATCTGCTCGAGCTCGATACCGACTTTTTCGATCTGTTCGAGGTTACTTCCCATGACTTTGATGCCAACGGGCGTCCTAATGCCGGTGGTCAGCATGTCGATCCGGTTGCGAATTGGCATGGTCCAGGCATTTGTGGTTCCTGGAAACTTCGTTTTGGCATCAAGCTCCGCCACAAGCTCTTCCCAGCTCATGAAACGCGGCCAGATGAAGGTAAAAGGCCACTGTAGAAACCGAGGAAGAAAACCATACCAGCGCTTTCCATCGCGCCACTCGCGCTGTGGCTTTAGAACGATGGTAGTTTCCATCATCGAAAAAGGCGCGGGATCAGTTGATGTCTCAGCTCTGCCTGCCTTGCCAAAGACGCGTTCTACCTCGGGGAATGATTTGAGTACCTTGTCCTGCTTTTGAAGGAGCTCTTGAGCTTCTCTCACTGAAATTCCTGGAAGAGTGGTTGGCATGTAGAGAATGGTTCCCTCGTTAAGAGGCGGCATAAACTCGGAGCCAAGCCTAAAGTAAACGGGGATCGTGAGCACCATCATGACAAGGGCACCGACGACCACCTTGATCCGGTGGTCGACCACCCAGTGCACGATAGGGCCGTAGTATTTGAAGAAAAACCGGCTGATGGGGTGCTCTTCTTCGGAGTACGTTTTACCAACCAGGACTGTGTTTCGAATCTTAGAGAGCCAACTCGGTTTGAAATGCTTGACGGAAAAATGGCTCAGGCTCACGCGAATAGCTGGATCGAGTGTAATCGCAAGAATCGCCGCGACAAACATTGAGAGATTCTTGGTAAATGCGAGTGGCTTAAAGAGCTTTCCCTCCTGCGCTTCAAGCGCAAAGATGGGAATAAAACTCACAGCAATCACGAGAAGTGAGTAAAAACTTGCGGGGCCTACTTCTTTGATGGCCGTGATGATGACCTCTTTGGGGTCCCCTTTTTTTCCTTCCTTTTCCCACTCCTCGATGTGCTTATGGGCGTTTTCGACAACGACGATCGCGGCATCAACCATTGCACCGATGGCAATGGCAATGCCGCCTAAGCTCATGATGTTGGTCGAAATGCCCAAGAAGTGCATAGGGATAAAGCTAATGAGCACGGCAAGAGGCAGCGTGACGGTTGGGATCATTGCGCTTGGAACGTGAAGGAGGAACACAAGAATGACGAAGCTTACGATTATAATTTCAAGGATGAGCTCGTGCGTAAGCGTTCCGACCGCACGATGAATCAGTTCGGAGCGGTCGTAGGTCGTGACGATCTCGACACCTTGTGGAAGAGAAGATTTGACCTCAGCGAGTTTCGATTTTACAGCGTCGATTACGCTGGTTGCATTTTCGCCATAGCGCATGACGATAATGCCACCCACCGCATCGCCTTCACCGTTGAGATCAGAGATGCCACGACGGATTTCTGGGCCAGTTGAAACTTTAGCGATGTTCCTGATGTAGATGGGAGTGCCGTTTTCATACCCAAGAACGATGTTCTCGATATCGCGGATATTTTTGGCGTAACCCCGACCGCGAATCATGTACTCAGCGCCGGAGACTTCAAGTAGACGTGCCCCAACCTCGTTATTTCCCTCTTTGATCGCCTGAACGACCTTTTGAATGGGGATCTTGTAAGCCAAAAGGGCGTTGGGATTGATTTGAACCTGATACTGCTTCTGAAAGCCGCCGATTGAAGCAACTTCCGCGACTCCAGGAACGGCCTGAAGATGGTATCTCAAGTACCAGTCTTGAAGCGTTCTCAAGTCAGAGAGGGAGTTCTTTCCTGACTTATCGACGAGCGCATACTGGTAAACCCAGCCCACTCCAGTGGCGTCAGGTCCAAGCTCAGTTTTTACTCCTTCGGGGAGCGAAGGCGTGATCTTAGAAAGGTATTCTAACGTGCGTGATCGGGCCCAATACGGATCAGTGCCGTCTTGAAAGATGACGTACACGTAAGAAAAGCCAAAATCGGAAAAACCTCGGATGTCTTTGACCCTCGGAGCACCCAGCATCGAGCTGATGATCGGATAGGTGACTTGATCCTCGATGATATCGGGGGAGCGGTCCCACCGTGAATAGATGATGACTTGCGTGTCAGAAAGATCGGGGATCGCGTCAACGGGAATTGCCCGAAGCGAGAACCATCCGCCGATTGCAGCAACACCCACGAGAAGTAGAACAAGAAAGCGATTTCTGGCGGAAAAATCGATGATTTTCTCGATCATACGCCTACTCTCCGACTTTCTTCATGCAATGCCCCATCTGCGCGTGCCATTCCTCACCCGGAGGGCAGGAGGGGACCTTGGGCTTTTCTCCTGTTTGCGGAGAAGCTGCGGCCTGGGTCACTGCTTTAAGCCTAGATTCCGAATCGATGAGAAAGTTGGCGCTCGTTACGATCTTCTCGCCACCTGAAAGGCCAGTTGCAATGGCGACTTCCTCTCCCGCTTGGAATTTAACAGTGACTACTCTCGGCATGAACTGGCCATCCTCTTCGAGGACGAAGACCCACGATTGTTTTCCGGTATCAAGGACCGCATCGAAGGGCACAGTGACTTGTTCACCTAGTGGCGCCATGATCGAAACGTCTACGTACGACTCGGGTCTCAAGAGCGTAGCTGCACTTTGGACAAGAACGCGTGCCTTGGCTGTGCGCGTGGTAGGATTGATAACGCGATCCACCGAAGCTACTTTTCCTGCGAGCACTTTTCCTGCGAGAAACCCGGCCGTGATTTCAGCTGATTGACCGGGTTGGACGTTTGAAAGGTCCATCTCATAGAGGTCGGCATACACCCACACTTGCTGCCCGGGTTTATTGATAAGCAGACTGGATTCAGATGAGCCGCTTGTGCCAATTCCAACGATTTGTTTATCTGAAAGTCCTAGAATTTTAAGTCTAAGCTTTGACGATTGCACCATGCGCTCGGCCGAGTGCTTGACGTCAGGAAGAGGCGAGTCTTTTACTCTTTCTAATTGGCGGAGGGCTTCTGCGTACTCGTTTTGAGCCGTATAGAGTTCAGGGTCAAAAGCGAGCCTTCCAGCCGCACGGATGGATTTAAAGAGCGGTTTTTTTTCTGCGACTCCAGTTTTTACGCCGATCATCTGGCTTCGCTCGGCGGAGAGAGAAAAAGGCGCATGAGCGTCAGGGATCACACCACCTGATGCACCCGACTGCTTTTCCTCGCTCTTTTCGACTTTCACGAGCGTCATACCGCAAATCGGACACTGCCCAGGTCCGTCTTTTTTGATTTTGCGGGTGCATCGCACAGGTCCAGATTTCCTTTTGGGCGGCTTCTTTTTTCCGAGCCGGCTTTCCTTGGATTCGACGCGCGTTTTGTTCCTTGGGCTTGGAAGTGCATCCCCCAACAGCAAGGGCCAGAACGGTCATCGCCAGAGACAAAAAGGCAGGCGCAGCCAGGGTTTGTTTAATAGGTTTCATTATGGGGAGTCTCCGAAGGGAAGCGTGCTGAGCGAGGTGCCTGCCATTTCTTCTAATCTAGCTAGGCCATCCACGTACTGAGCGAGGTTGCGGTAATAACCGATGCGCGTCTCGTAAAGGGAGCGTTCACTATCGAGGAGCTCAAGAAAGTTAGTTCGTCCTGCTTGGTAGGCAGCGCGCGAAGAGTTCATCGTACTGGATGCTTGCGGGATGAGTGAGGTCTCGTAGATTTGAAGAAGTTTTTCCCTAGAACGAACCTTCGCACTGAGGGATCTAATATCGGAGTGAAGTTCGCGTGTGGTTTTTTCGAGGTTTCTTTCGGCCTCGATCTGCCTTCCAGCGGCGACAGAGACTTCACTGCTTTGTTTCATAAAGAACCAAAGTGGGATCGTCATTTCGATGCTCGCTGCATAGGCGTTAGCAGGAGCATTGATGAACGCTTGACGATACGTGAGCATGAAATCAGGAGCGTAGCCCAGGATCGCAAGAGCCTTCTGGGAGCTCGCCTCATCGACGAGTGACTCCGTTCGTTTTACGAAGTTTGCATTTGCTTGAGCAAGCTTAGGGATGTCCTCAACCGCGACTTTGAGCTTGGGAGTCACAAGCTCTTGCTTGGGTAGGGCGAGGGGTTGATAGGCGTCCTGATTGAGAATGGCATTGAGCGTGGCTTCCATCGACTGGAGTTCTTCTTGAGCGAGCAAAAGTTCGTTTTCTATTTTCGTTTGCTCGACGTGAGCCTTCATTTCATCTTGTTGAGGCACTGCTCCAGTTGCACGCCGGGACTCGGCGGCTCGCGCCACTTCACGAAGCGTTTCTTTTTGGGCTTCCAAAAGCGAGACGATGCGGCTTGTGGCAAACAGAGCAAAGTAGCCGCCAATCGCCTTGCGACGAACTTCGAGCTTCTTTGCTTGAGCTTCTTCATCAGCGCCTTTAGCGCGGGCTTTTTGCGCCGATCCCAAGAGGAAATACTTGGCCGGAAACTTGATCTCTTGAGAAATGGACCACAGAGTCATCGGTCCCATTTGTTGCTGCATGAGGTTTAAGTTGCGCTCGTGCATGAGACCCACCTTTGGGTTATCGAGCCAGTACTGAGAACGAATGGCGGAGTGCTCCGCGTCCGCCCGTGCAGTCGAGGCGCCAATCTCGGGGTTAGTACCCATGACTTGGGAGAGCATTTTCTCTAGCGTAAGGGGCTGCTCTTCCGCGCGAGCGAGCGGGATCTGGGTGGCCAGAAGGAAAGTCATCAAGGAGAAGGTTGCTGCGCTTGGTCTCATAAGAAAGCCCTTAAAATACAAACACTTAATCTAGACATTGCTATCCTTTGCATGTGTCTTTACCTTCTAAGTCACTCCATACGGTGAAATACGCTAGAAAGAAAAGGTCTGTGACAGTGTCACAAAATAAAAGCCGGGAACGTAATTCCTTATGAAGAAGGTGTTGAAAGCTGAGTCTGGAAGCTCGGCTCTAAACAGCAACACCGATGAGGAATTGATGCTCGCTTACGCGAAAGGTGCTGAAGAGGCGTTTCAGATTCTTTATGAACGGCACTCGTCCAAGGTGTACGGGTTTTTAATTGGAAAGCTAAGAGACCGCTCTCTTACCGATGATGCGTTTCAGGCTACGTTCATGAAGCTTCATAGTAGTCGAAGCCACTACAATCCGGAACTCCCCTTCACTCCCTGGCTTTTTACGGTCTGCCGAACGGCAATGCTCGATACGCTGCGAGTACGCAAGAAAAGCACAAGGTTAGAAGATCTTAATCCGGTTGCCGTCGAAAACGCAGTTGCAGAATCTCCTAAGGAGGTTTCCTCCGTCCCTGGCCTGCAAGCGCTTCCGACCGTTCAACGACAGGCCCTTGAAATGCGCTACCTTCAAGACCTCTCCTTCGACGAGATCGCAACACGACTTGAAACGTCATCTGAAAATTCGCGGCAGCTCGTAAGTCGTGCGGTGAAAAAACTTCGCAAGATTTTACAAGGAAGTGAGGGCGAGGAATGAAAAGGACGCCGACCCCGCAGGAGTGGATCGAGGAGTTTCAGGATTTCATGGGCGCGGATCAGGCTCAGGTGCCTAAGGCTCTCAGCGATTCGATCCTTTCCCATGTTCATGAAGACCTGAACCCTTCTTCTTGGCTTGTGTTCGCCAAACTTTCTGCGATTCAC
>JBGAWT010000203.1:0-5674 GCA_044227445.1 Bdellovibrionia bacterium
TATTGAGAATAAGATCAAGGCGCTCTCCATGCGTATTCCCGCGGTTCAGGCGTTGAACCATCGCATGAGCCTGCACCCATCGATGGCTGAGTCACGCGAGACCTCCGTCGAGGGCGTCGTCGAGTCCGAAGCAGGGCCCGTAATTTCGGCGTCCCCTTATACTTCGAAGGCCATCTTTGAATATCATCGGATGGTTGAGCGTCGCTTGTTGCATCGCCTGCACGCACTGATGATGGGTAAGCTCAAGGTGCGCAGGACCGCCAAAGGCATTCGTATCCGCGTTTTGCCTGAGGTCCCCGAATTCGCGCTGGATCAAAATGCGATGCAGCAGATTCGACAGGGCTTGCCGCCTACGCCCATCGATCCAAGCTCCGCCACGGTTAACCTTTTTTCGCGGATGGAAACCAAAGCCGAAGCGCCCAAGGCCGGCAGAGACTACGATCTGGATGATTCTTCAGACGTCGGTTCTGGCCGCAAGAAGGGCGAGCGCTTTTGGGGTCCAGATGACCAAGGTGGTAAAGGCAAAGGAGAAGATGGTGAACCTGGCGATCCTGAAGACGGAGATCCAGACGGCGACATCGATCCAAGCCCAGGCGATCCTCTAGATCCGACCGAAATCGAGATTCCGCTTGAGGTCTACGGCGAGCTTCTCAAGACCCAACTCGAGCTGCCAAACATCAAACGCACGGATGGAACGAGTCAGCGCACGAGCTCAGTCCGCATGGGAGCTGAGCGTCGCCCCGAAGGAGATATCCTTTGGGAGCGTATGATGGGTACCACGCTCACTTACGGCAAGATTCTTGAAAAGGCCGCCGCCGAAAAGGCTAAAAAAGAAGGCAAAGAGCCTCCTAAGAAGAAGAACAACTTGGCCATCCTTAAGGACGGGATGCGGCTCATTACACCGAGCGACCATATCGTCGTGGCCAAAGAGCCCGAGCCGATACCGGATTTCAATGCGGTCATCGTATTCGTGATGGACATGACGGGTAGCATGACCGGGCGCCCGCAGGCTTTTGCCAAGGAGATCGCCATGCACTTGCAGGCGCTGGCCAAAGCGACCTACCCCAATGTGCAGTTTAAGTACGTTGGATATGCGGATGCGGCCGTGGAGTACAAGAACGAGAAGAAGTTCTGGAAGGGGTTCATTGGTGGAGGGAATACAGATTCTAGCGGCCTGATCCTGGCCAAACAGATCCTAGATCGCCCCGAATACGCTACATCCCGTTGGAATAAATACGTTTTTGTTTTCGGGGACGCTATTTCTTAAGACACCGATCCCACGGCTAAGGCTTTTGATGCCCTGGCAAAGGACACCCGCTTTATGGGGTGGTTTAGGACGGTTCACGCCGGATGGGGAACATCAGTAGGGGATCCCTTCATCGACATGCTCCAATCCCGGGCTAAAAAGGACCCTAAGAACTTCGGATACGAAGTAGTGGACGATAACCCCGGAAGCATGCAGCTGGGCCTTAAAGGCATGGTTGGTAAGGACCGGAAGGGCAAATAAACACAGGGGTTTTACTTGACGGTGGGCCTCGGGTCAGAGTAAGACCTACCCTCCCAAACGAGCAGATGGAGTGATGAGGATTCGCAGATGAAAATGAAGACGAAAAAAGCCGCGGCCAAGCGGTTCAAATTCACGGGAACTGGCAAAGTAAAGTTTAAGCGCACCAACAAGCGCCACAACATGGGCAACAAGACCCAAGCTCGCAAGCTCAAGCTTCGTTCTGCGGGTTACCTCATTGACGGAGACGTTCGGCACATCGAAAAATGCATGCCTTACGGTTCTCGCTAAATTTTTTTGAAGGAGCAGGATCATGCCTCGCGCAAAACGTGGTTTTAAACGCCGCCGTAGACACAATAAAGTTCTGAATCTCGCCCAAGGATTCGTCCTGGGTCGTAAAAATAAATTCAAGCGTACTGCTGAAGCGGTTGACCGCGCCGGCATGTATGCCTATCGCGACCGCCGCGTGAAGAAGCGCGAGTTCCGCCAGCTCTGGATCGCTCGCCTTTCGGCAGCTGCTTCCATGAGTGATATTAGCTACTCGCGCCTGATTGCAGCTCTCAAGAAGGCTGAAGTTCGCTTGGACCGCAAGGTTCTCTCGGACATCGCAATCTCCGAGCCAGCGGCTTTCCGCGCGATCGTGGATCAAGTCCGTAGCTTGGCCCCGACTGCTTAAATAGTAGTGCGGCACTTTGGAGCCGCTCCCCGACCATGTCAGCTGCTGGCCTCATTGATCGTTTAGAGGAAGTAGGCAAGAAGGCGCTCAGCGAACTTGCGCGCGCCGAGTCGCTTGATGCACTCGAGCAAGCCCGCGTTTCTTACTTAGGCAAGAAGGGCGCGCTGAGCGAGATCCTCAAAGGCCTGGGCTCGGTAGATGGAGCTGATCGCCCCAAGGTTGGCGCAGCTGCCAACGAGTGGAAGCGTAAGATCGAAGAGCAGCTTGATGCACGCGGATCCGAAGTCGGCCGCCGTGAGCTCGAAAAGCAGCTGGAGCGCGAGCGAATCGATGTCACTCTTCCCGCTCGCATGCCTCATCGCGGCGCTTTGCACGTTGTCACTCAGACCACTCAACGCATCGTAAAAATATTTTCGTCCATCGGGTTTGATGTCACGACCGGCCCCGAGATCGATACTGAGTTTCTCAATTTCGATGCCGTAAACATTCCTGCCGATCACCCCGCACGGGACATGCAAGATACGTTTTTCATGGGCCCTGGAGTCGTGCTTCGCACGCACACCAGCACGATCCAGATGCGTGCGATGCGCTCTCAGTCCTTTCCGGTGCGCATCTTAGCTCCGGGCGCGGTGTACCGAGCGGATAACGACGCGACTCATTCTCCGATGTTCCACCAAGTCGAAGGCCTTTGGGTCGATCGTGGCGTTCGAATGAGCGATCTCAAAGGCGTGCTGGCTTATTTCGCGCGCGAAGCGTTTGGCGGCCAAACCAAGATCAGGCTCAGGCCGAGCTTTTTCCCTTTCGTTGAACCGGGTGCCGAAGTCGACGTGAGCTGCGTATTTTGCAAAGGACGCGGCGACGCGGATTGCAAGGTCTGTCGCGGCTCAGGCTGGCTTGAGATCTTGGGTGCCGGAATGGTTCACCCTCGCTTGTTTGAGCTGGCTAAGTACCCCACGGGCGAAGTCACAGGATTTGCGTTTGGCATGGGAGTCGAGCGCATCGCGATGCTCCTGCATGGGATTCCTGATATGCGGCTTTTGTTTCAAAACGACATGCGTTTTCTGACGCAATTCGGGAGCTAAGATGAAAGTTTCGCTCGAATGGCTTTCAGATTACGTCGATCTTTCTAAGCTTCCGGGGACAACTCCGTTGGAGCGCGCGCGTGCTTTAGGTGAGTTGCTCACTCGTCGCGGTCTTGAGGTCGAAGAGATCCATGCTCAGGGCGCGGGTTTTGAAGGCGTCGTGAGCGTCAAGATCCTGGAGCGCAATCCTCATCCAAATTCGGACCGCCTAAGCCTGTGTCAGGTGGATCGTGGCGACGGCAAGCCGCTTGCCATCGTCTGTGGCGCTCAGAACATGAAGGCCGGCGACATCGTTTGCCTGGCGCAGATCGGAGCCCTTCTTCCTAACGGGATGAAGATCACCGAGAGCAAGATTCGAGGCGAGACTTCGTACGGCATGCTTTGCTCTGAGCAAGAGCTTGGCTTAGCCAAGGAATCCGAAGGCATTTTGATTTTGCCTCCTGCGACCCCCATAGGTCAGCCGCTTGCCAAGATTCTGGGCCGTAGCGACGTCGTGCTCACTCTCAAGCTCACGGCCAACCGCGGCGATTGCCTCAGTCACTTGGGATTGGCGCGCGAGATTGCGTCCGCTCTGGGCGTGAAAGTAAAGGCCCCACAAGCAACAGCGCTTACGATGTCCCACCAAGCTCCGTTCACTCTGGAGCTCGAGGCTGGGGAACTCGGTCCTCAGTTCTTGGGCTGCCTCATCGAGGGCGTCAAGATTGGCTCGAGCCCGGATTGGGTCGTGAAGCGCCTGGAGGCCGTCGGCAGCCGCTCAATCAACTCGGTGGTCGACGCGACCAATTACGCTCTGCTTGAGATGGGTCATCCGGTTCACGCCTATGATTTTGACCGCGTCAAGGGCGCGAAGCTCACCGTGCGCATGTCCAAGAACGGCGAGAAGCTCCCTCTGCTCGACGGCACTGAGGTTGAGCTCACTGGGCAAGAGCTGGTGATCGCCGACGGCGAGCGCGCGGTAGGCCTGGCTGGCGTGATGGGCGGCGGAAATTCCGAAGTACAGCCCACGACCAAACGCGTGTTGTTGGAGTGCGCCGAGTTTCATCCTGGTACGGTTCGCAAAGCTTCTTCCCGTTTCGCTAAAAAGACAGACGCAGCTCATCGTTTTGAGCGCGGAATCGATCCGGATGCTCTGCCTCGCGTGCTCGCACGCCTGGCGCAGCTCGTGATGGAGTGGTCTGGCGGAAAAGTCATTGCCTCTGTCGAGCGCAAGCGCAAGACGGATCGCTCCGTCACACCAAGAGAGATTCAGGTCGCCGCCGGTTATTTCGCTCGGTTCTTGGGCATGCCCGTGACAGATGCCGAAGCCTCCAGCGCTCTCACTGCGCTCGAGTGCAAGGTCGCCTCTAGCGGCTCTGGCCTTCAAGTCACTCCGCCTTCTTATCGCCTGGACCTGCGTCGGCCCGAAGACTTGGCCGAAGAGGTCGCACGTTCCATCGGCTACGACAAGATTCCCGAGACGCTTCCCGTGCTTACTTCGGATCCTAAGTTTGGGGGCAGTTCCCGGCCGGAGCTTGCTAGACTCTGGGCAGCCAAAGAGGCCCTGATGCGCCAAGGCCTGTGCGAGTCGCTTAACATGTCCTTTGCGGCGCGTTCGGAACTTCAGAAGTTTGGTTTCGCTCCCACTGCCAAAGTGATCAACCCTTTGAGCGAAGATCTCGAGTGGATGGTTCCCTCGCTCGTACCCGGGCTCGTACGCAACGCTTTGGACAACTGGCACAAGCACTTTGGCTCCGAAGTTCCCGCGATTCGCGTCTTTGAGATTCGTCCGACCTTCCACGCAACGGGTGATGCGGGTTCGCCTGCTCAAGCCCAAGGCGAGATGCAGACCAATGTCGACGAGCAATGGCGTCTTTCTTTTGCCCTTTCAGGCACGAAGTACTCAGGGGGCCTGCAAAAGGACCTGGGCCAAGTCGACTTTCAAGACATTCGTGCGCTGCTCGAATCGCTCGCAACCTCGCTTCAGATTCGTGGGCTCAGATGGATGCCCCTGGCCGAATCGCGCGGGATCAAAGAACCCTGGGCCCGGTTGCTTCACCCCCATCAATCCGTTGAGGTTTGGGCGGGTGGGAAGCTAGCGGGCTACGCAGGTCAGCTACACCCGGGCTTAGCAAAGGACCTCAAATGCAGAGCCCCCCTTTGGATCGGGGAGCTCGATTGGAAGGCCCTAGGCGCCATTGCTCGACCTGCAGAAGAACCGCGGGCCTTTCAAGCTTGGCACGCTGAGCCAGCCATGGAGCGGGACTTTGCCCTACTGGTACCCGAAACGATGCCCTGCGAAAAATTGGTCCAGGTAGCACTTAAGGCCGGGAAGCCATTGGCTAAAGCCGCAAAGATTTTCGACGTTTACCGCGGTGCGCAAGTCGCACAGGGGATGACAAGTGTTGCAGTCAGGGTTATCTTTTATGAGGAAGG
>JBGAWT010000204.1:0-5927 GCA_044227445.1 Bdellovibrionia bacterium
CCGAAACCCTCGCGGCATACTGAGCTTCGCTCTCGGCCCCAAGCTCCAACCACCCGCTCAGAGATGGTGCACCCAGCCCTGCGTCCGGATGCTCGATGCGACCGGCTTTTGTGTTGAATGGGCAAACCTCTTGGCACAAATCGCATCCTGCCACCCAGGCACGCCCACCTGCGACTAGGCGAGCTTCATCGGGCAAATCTTTTTTCTTCTCAAGCGTCCAATACGAGATGCATCGGCGAGCATCCAGGTCGCGCTCGCTGAGCGTGCCTGTTGGGCATCCGCGTAAGCACCGATCGCACGGTCCGCAGTAGTCAGCCAGCAGCTTGGGTTCGGCGCCGCTCTCCCAATCGGTGTAGGCCACGCCGATGAACGTGTAGCTTCCGAGCTGCGGATGAATGAGCATCGAGTTCTTTCCGATCCAACCCAGGCCGCAGAGGCGAGCCCAGGAGCGCTCCAATACGGCGCTCGTATCGACGCAAACCTTGAATTGCATCGAGGGATCGAGCTCGCGCAAGGTCGCTTCCAATCGCTTGGCAACCGTCTCGTGATAATCGCGTCCCGCCAGATAACGCGCGTAGGATGCTCCTTCGTTCGCAGAGGCCGCTCCTGCTGCGCGCGCTGGATAAGGCACGAGCGCGGTGACGACGGAGCGTAAGCCGGGAAAAACTTTCTCGGGATCGCGCCTGCGCTCCCAGCCGCGCGGCAAGTAGCCCATGTCGCCTGCATGTCCGGCATCAAGCCAAGCGCGGTAGCGCGCGAGATCCTCTGAGTACAGCTCGCGCGTAGCGCTTGCGCCCCAATCCACGACGCCAATGGCGGGGATTCCGTGTTTGAGCCCGATTTCTGAGATGCGGGAGATCAATGGGGCTGCGCGCGCCACTCGGCCTTAGCCTGAAGGGCCTGCGCGCCTCCGAAGCGGTACAGCTGTTTGCGCTGTGATGCAGGCGAGATCATCGCCGTGACTCGGCCAACAAGATCGCTCGGGGTGGCTTCGGTGATCTCGACTTCGACCAAATCGCCTGCGGCCAGTTCCTCGAACGCGCCGATATCGTTGATCAGGATGTGACCGTCGATTTCCTGCGCTTGCATAGGCATGCGGCCTTGCAAAAGCAGTGCGCTCTCAAAGCTGGGGCCCTCGATCATCACAGTGGTGCGAAGCCCCACGTGTGCATCATGATGCTTTTGGCGCTGGGCTTGGAGCAAGGCGATGAGTTCTCGCGAGCGTTTGCGCTTGGTCGCGGGGTGGATTTGGCCATCCATTTCGGCAGCTTTGGTGCCTTCTTCTTTTGAATACTTAAACACGCCCACGTGATCGAGGTTCAGCCGCTCGAGATCCGTGCACAGCTCCGTGAACTCGGCATCCGTTTCGCCGGGGAAGCCAACAATGATGGAGGTTCGGAATACGAGACCTGGGATGCGAGCACGAAGCTTGCCGACTAGGTCAAAGAGCTTGGTTTTGGTGAGTCTACGGTTCATCGAAGCAAGCACGCGGTCGTTGGTGTGCTGGATCGGCATGTCCAAGTACTTCACGATCTTGGGTTCGCGCGCCACGATATCGACCAGCTCATCGCTGAACTGATCCGGGTAAACGTAGTGCAGGCGAATCCATTCGATGCCATCGATCTTGCAAAGCTCGGGTAGCAAGGTCTCTAAGCGCTCCTTGTAGCGCCATTCCATTCCGTACTCGGTGAGGTCTTGCGCAACGAGGTTGAGCTCGCGAACTCCGCGCGAAGCCATTTCGCGCGCTTCGGTGACGAGCGATTCGACGGTGCGGGAGCGGACGTTACCCCTGAGCTTGGGTATGATGCAGAACGCGCAACGGCGATTGCAGCCTTCGGATAATTTCAGATAGCCCGTGTAAGCGGGGCCGGTGTGGACGCGCGGGTCGTTCTCCGTATGGATGAATGCAGGTTGATCCACGTATGAGCGCTTAGGAAGCGGAGCACCGAGCTCTTGAGCTTTTTCATGGGCGCTGAGCAATTCCGTGATGCGGTGGTACTGGCCCGTGCCCAAGAACATATCGACTTCGGGAAGCTGCTTTTCGAGTTGGGCATGGTAGCGCTGCGGGAGGCAGCCGCTGGCGACTAGAACTTTGCACTTTCCTTGCTCTTTGTAATCGGCCATCTCCAGGATCGTGTCGATGGACTCGGTCTTGGAGGCTTCGATGAACGAGCAGGTATTGACGATGATGACTTCGGCATCCGCAGGCTCTTGGGCGATCGTGTAACGATCCTTCTCGAGCATGCCGAGCATGACTTGAGAGTCCACGAGGTTCTTGGGGCAGCCCAAGCTCACGAAGTAGACGGGGGATTTCGGTGCCGAAACTTCTTGGCTCATAAATTCCTTAGTCGCGAAAATTTCCGAATTGCATGGGCACCTTCAGGGTGTCCTGCTGGCCGCGCAGATGGGCGATGGCCGATTGGAGGTCGTCTTTGCTCTTGGACGTCACGCGAACTTGCTCGTCTTGGATCTGAGCTTGGACCTTGATCTTGCTGTCCTTGAGGGAAGCGACGATTTCCTTGCCCTTCTCCTTAGAGATGCCGGCTTGAAGCACCACGACTTGCCTGACGCTTCCTCCAAAGGCGGGCTCGATGTCCTTGTATTCAAGCGCGAGCAGGGAGATGCCGCGCTTGATGAGCTTGCTTTGAATGATATCGTTCATCGCTTCGAGCTTGGCTTCTTCCGAAACCCAAAGCGTCAGCGTCTTTGCTTTGCGATCGAGCTGAAGCTCGGTCTTTACGCCCTTGAAATCATAGCGTTGTTGCAGCTCTTTGGTCGCCTGGTTGATGGCGTTGTCGAGCTCAGCCCAGTTCATTTCAGAAGAGATGTCGAAAGAAGCCATGGGAGCCTTTTCTAGGGTTTGTGACTAAAATTGTCAACAATATTAGGGCTGGCGAGTCAGTGGCATCTGAGCAGACCTTTTGTCTGTTGAATGAGCTTTGACTTCGAATCAGTGCACTTTGAACAGACGAATCGTCCGTCCAGATGCCACTGACTCGCTTTATGGCTAACTACCTGACCCAATCCTCGGCCTTGTCGCGAGCCAAGCTATCGCGCGCCGAGTCCGAACTGCCAGCAGGCGCACCCGTGTAAGCTTTTTTGTATTCCATCCAATAGCCCAGAGGAGCTTTGGTCTCCATGATCTTAGATGCGAACATGTGGCGATCGTAAACGCCCATTTGGCGGGTATCGCGAGCAAACTCGTAAGCGCTCTTGTAAACGGCGACTCGAAAGCGAAGGTGCTGGCCGTCTTCAGGGCATAGGCCATCGCTTAAGCGCTTACGCCAGGACTCTTGGGTGAGCTCAGACAGCGAGGCGACGAAATCCTTGGCCTCTTTCTTACATACGGCCAGGCTCTCAGCGCGCGCCTGAGCAAGCTGAGCTTGGCTCAGTGCCATGACTGCGGGAGGAGGGGGTGGGCCTTGCTGTAGCTTTTGGGCACCCGACTCGGTGGAGGAGACATCAAATTTGCGCTCTGGAGCAGTAGGCGAGGCCACGAGCAGCGAGGGCGTGAATTCCGAAACCACGACCAAGGCTGCGGCATCAGCTAGCGAGAGGTTTTTTCCGTTAAGCGTGGTCGTCTCAACTCCGCCTGTGCGCGTCCTGATGAGCTCAGCGGTGAAGTCGCGCATTTTAAAGGTCACGCGTGTCTTGGAGTTGGCCGCCTTGAGCGACTTTGGGTCAAAACTGGTTTGGGTCTCAGCATCCACGCCGACCACACCGGATTGCTTGGAGTTCCAAACGGTGTTGGCGTTGATGTCCGTCTTATCTGAGTTCGTCGAGGTTCGGCTCATCATCTCGACGTTTCCGCGGGTGATGTCCAGGGTGTCGCGGATTTCGTCGGCGCGAATTTCGTACAAGATCTTGCGAGCGGAGGCTTTGCCGTTGCTCGAGACATTCATCGATCCAACGACATTGACCGGACAGCCCAAGCCTTCGATGAAGGTAAGTCCCGCGGTGGATACGCCTGGAGGAGTGATCTTGCATAAGAACTTGCGGCTCTTGAAAACGCGGGCAGCGCGTTGATGCTTGTTCTCCCTAGCCATGGCCGCTTTTTCGGCCGCAGTGGGTTCGGGGGCTTTATGCGTTTTAGCCATCGCAGCTAAGCCCTCGGCGGTCGTGGGTGCCGCGCTTGCAGCTACCATCTCGGCTGTGGAAAGCGGAACTTCGGCTTCCTTGGCCACCGTATTCATCGTGGTCTGGGTTTCGTTGAGATTGGCTACAAAGGATTTGAGTTGGGCCATTTCGCCTTCGCTCAAAGGGCGCAGGGCACAGGACTGGAAAGTAAGCACGGACGAAACGGCAAAAAGTGCTGAAATCGCTAGGATTTTCTGGTGCTTCATCGGTGCCTCCGGATGGCCCATAAAAGTTGAGTGCTTTTATCAAATAATAGCCAAAAGTCAAGGCTACAGTGGACTGAGCTGGACTTCGCTCATGGGCAGGCGAATCTCATGGGCGCCCACCTGAATGGTCAGCATGCGGTTGGGAGGGGATCCGTTTAATAGCACGACCTTGCCCTGGTAATGGGTGCTCTCGGTAGGCATCGAAAAAGTGGCCTGGGTACGGCGAGCCGTGAGGCCAAGGAGCTGGTTGATCTTAAACAGATGGAGGGAAGTGATCTGAGGCTCTTTGGGGGCTTGAGTGCCGGCGAGGTCGAGCTTCTCTAGGGGAGTGTGGGGATTACTTGGGGTTACGGCGTAGATCTGCCCTTGGGGGGAGACGCTTAGGGCGATCCCTGCCGCCAGCGCGCGTTCCATTCGATCCAACACAGCGGGCGAGAGAGGGCTGGGCGTGATCGCATCCACTTGGGCTAGCGAGACATTGTAATAAAGCTCCGTGGATTTGCGGCCCTGGGCGGTATCAAACGTCGCGGTGAATCCTGCCTTGGGGTGGATGCTGATCTCAGTGAGATTGCCGTAATGGTACTCCATAGGTCGCATGTGGTCGATGCGCACCGGTCGAATCGATGCGCCCGTTGCCCCAATCTGGGCAAGCACGGCTTGCTCATTCCAAACGCGCATCTCTTGCTCGATCCACTTGCGGGCTTCAATGAGGCGATCGAACTGGCGCGTATTGAGGTTCTTGGCGCCTCGGTAAAACACGCTGCCAAACTTACGTTTTACGACGTCTGCCCACTTATCTGAGCTCACCTCGTGTTGCAGGGCGAGCGGATCGTAGGAGAATCCACGCTCATGGAGGATCTCAAACAGCAGGGTATGAATAGCATCTGCTAGGTCTGGGTCTTTCGCTTTGATCACGGCGTGGCGGTCCGTGAGTTGTGAGGCGACCTTCCACCATACGGCGGTTTTTTGTTCCGGTGTGCCAGATCCTTCGAGCAGAACCTTGAGATCGCGTGCGGCCATATAGTCGCTATGACCCAGGTCATGCATGAAGAACTCAAGAGGCGAGAGCAGGTAGCCGTCCGCGTAGGCAGGTTCGGTCACCAAGCCGATGAGGTAGACGGGGACTGACTTGGACTTTAAAAAGTAATCCGTGTCTACCTCGGCGAAGGTAGGAAACAAGAATGCATCGGGCGAGCGCTCCAAGAAAGGCTCGAACAGGTGTGCGGCCAGGCCTTCGTTGTAACGACTCGTGAGCTCGGGGTGTTTTGCTCGCACGATGCGATCGCAGGCGATGACGTACTTCAAGACGAAGCGCCAAAAATCCTTGTAAGGCACGTTCTTAGCTAAAAGCTGCACTGCCTCAGACTGAAGAGCAGCGAGCTCCGGATGCTCATCCATCCTTTTTTGGATATCGAGCAGGATCTTTTGAAGCGTGTGACGGCCCGATTCAAAATCAAAGGTTGGTTTGCCTTGGGCTTTTGCTTCTAACGCTGCTTTTCGCAACCCCGTGTAGGTTTCTACGGGTTTTTGACTCAGGGCTTCAACAATGGGATCGATCTCTGAAACCAGGCGATGGAGACACTT
>JBGAWT010000001.1:0-47850 GCA_044227445.1 Bdellovibrionia bacterium
GCCGACGATCATTTTGTTGAGATCTTCGCCCGTCTTAAGAAAGCTGATCTCCGCATGGATCTTTCGGCGATTCTTGTCAGTCGCCGAAACTTGGCCTATGGCCCCCTCGTAGGGATCATTGTCGCTTTTTTCCGGACTCCATTTTGAGGACAGCCCCTTGATTCCATAATCATGTTGGAAGTGGCACCAGAGCGCCTTTTCCTTGGGGTGCGCAAAGATGGGTAGGTAAACGCCCGCCGCGACACCGACGTGGTAGGTCGATTTCTCACCGTCTGCCCAAGACACAGCGGTGAGTAAGGACAGGATGATCCCAAAGAAGAAACTGGTTTTTGTCATTGATTCATTGTGACGAGCGGAGGGGGATCAGTCAACAAAGGTGGGGCCGGCGGGATTTACGCTCCGTCGAACGGAATTTGGCTTCCGGTGCTCGGACTACACGTCCTCGCCTTGCAGCCCGGGTTGGCTAGAGATGGCTAAAGCCGTGCCTATAAGCTTTGCCTTCCAAAATCCAAGACTCTGAAATATTCTAATTGAAATACACAGTCCAAATATCTTCAAGATACTTACTCAACAATCCAAATTGGCATGGAGGCCAACAATGGAGCTAGTTTTCAAGAACTGTAACAGCATAGCTGAAGCGAAGATCCGAATTGAAGAAAACAAGCTAAACATCAAGTTTGGAATAAATGGTGTTGGCAAAAGCACTATAGCTAAAGCACTTTTGCTGAATGCAAATGAGCCGTCGGACTTAACATCCTTGACGCCATTCAGATATCGCCAGACACCTCAGCAAACACAAAATGCACCAACCGTAGAAGGTGCAAATGGAATTAAAAGTGTCCTGATTTTTGATGAATCGTATATTGAGCAGTTCGTCTTCCGAGAGGATGAGCTAGTAAAAAATAGTTTTGAAATCTTCATAAGAACTCAAAAGTTCAATGAGCAGATGGCATCCATTGAAGCCACCATCATAGAGATTAAAAAGACCTTTGAAGCAGATGAGAGCCTCAGTGAGGTCATCACAGACCTCAGCGAACTCGAAAGATGCATTGGAAAAACCACTAAGAAAGGTGAATTATCCGCAGCCAGTCCCTTCGGAAGAGCCCTAGGCAAGGGAAACCAGACAGAGAAAATTCCTGAAAAACTTAAAAAATACTCTAGCTACCTTACCAATGGCAATCTTGTTGGCTGGTTAGATTGGCAGATTGATGGCCACGAATTTTTAGATACTTCTGATGCTTGTCCATACTGCGTCGCTTCAACGAGCGGGAAAAAAGAACTCATTCGGTCTGTTGGGGAGGAGTTCGATAAGAATGTAATAAAGCACTTAAATTCGATTAAGAAAGTGCTCGAAAGACTGAACGAATACTTCAGCGAAGCCTCTAACAAGGAGTTAGTCGCACTTCTCAAAAACACAGACGGATTTTCCGCGAAGGAAAACCTATTTCTGGAAACACTGAGAAGCCAGGTTGCCTTTCTTTGGCGCCATTTGTCTAATCTCAAAGAAATAAATTCTTTGTCCCTCATGGATGACGATGAAAAAGTCATCGAAAAGATAAGTGACCTATCCATCAAGATGGACGTCATACAAAAACTAGACTCAGAGAAAACTCGCACTATTGTTGAAAAAGTTAACACCTCTCTTCGTTTAGTAATGGAGAAAGCTGAAAAACTTCAGCAGGAGCTCGCGGCTCAAAAGAAAACCGTCGAAGAAACGATAAATAAACACAAAGACGGGATAAATGGGTTTTTGCGATGCGCAGGGTATCAATACACAGTCGACATTGAGAGTGACCCAGAAACCAAGTCATTTAAAATGAAGCTAAGTCACAAAGACTTAGATGAATATCTGCCACATGGCGACGCGCATCTGAGCTATGGTGAAAAAAATGCGTTCGCAATTGTATTGTTCATGTATGAATGTCTGAGTAAAAAACCAGATTTAATCATTCTCGATGATCCGATTTCGTCTTTCGATAAAAATAAAAAATATGCCCTTCTAGAAACCCTCTTCGGCGAGGCAACCGAGCTAAGGGGTAAAACTGTGATGATGCTCACCCATGATCTAGAGCCAATCATAGACATGATCTATACAAAGGGGAAAACTTATGGACATGAAACTACTGCGAGTTTTCTAAAAGCAGAAAACGGGACAATTTTTGAAATTCCGATAAAGAGAGAAGACATTGTTAGCTTCACAAAGGTTTGTGACGATGTCCTTGGGTCCCAGGAAGACAACATCATCAAATTAATACACTTGCGACGGTGGGCCGAAATTCAGAATGACAAAGGTCCAGTTTACAATCTCATTTCTAGTCTCCTAAAAAAACGTCCTCTTCCAACCTTAAGAGATGAAAAAACAGAAATGTCGGCCGAGGATGTGAAATCTGCCACTATTGAAATCCAAAAAAGGATTTCCAACTTCAGCTATGGTGAGATTCTAAAGCGCATCAAGAACGACTCAGAAATGAAGCAATTATTTGAAACGTGCACAAATCAGGCGAAGCTAAGCAGGTATTTCGAATTATCAAGACTCTTCCACCTGAAAGTAGACTGCCGGTCGAAAAAACTAAAAGCAGGGATTTTTCTGAAGTTTATCGATGAAACCTTTCACATCGAAAACGACTACATAATGCAACTTAGCCCCTGAAGTATGAAACAGTGCCTCACTTTCTTGTCGAAGAGTGTTAAATATCTTGTTTACAGATCCAGTCATCCCATAGCCTGACGTTTCTACTCGAGAGACTATCCTCAGGAACTATGCGAAGGGCGGCGGATTTACGCTCCGCCGAACGGGGATTTGGCTTCCGGTGCTCGGACTACACGTCCTCGCCCTGCAGCCCGGGCTCAACGCCCACCCGCAAGCGGGTTCCCGGGCGTCTCCGCCTTTCAAATCCCGCCGTAGGGTACAAAACGCGTGCGCGTTTTGACGATCGTATACCGACCAAAACTTCACTCACTTTGTTCGTTTGTTTTGGTCGGGCCGGCGGGATTTGAACCCACGACCCCTTGCACCCCATGCAAGTGCGCTAGCCAGACTGCGCTACGGCCCGATGCACACGTCAGTACCTAAGCCCTAAGCGGAAATCAAGGAATTGCGCGACCTAAACGTAGGCGGCGTTAGCGGCCACAGCCAAAGCAGCACGGCGACGCTCTTCGCGCTCGCGGCTTTCGCTCGGATCGACTGGCTCGAAATTCTCTGCGTTCTTGAAGATCTCGGCCAAAAGCTGCTGGTGCAGATCGTGGCCCGCACGGTGCAAGCGCACCGACATCTGCATCGCGACGCCCGCTAGCTTGAAATCACCCAGAGCGTCCAAAACCTTGTGACGAGCAAACTCGTCTTTGAAGCGTAGGCCTTCGGGGTTGAGCACGCATGCGGCATCTAAAACGACCGCGTTCTCAAGCGAGCCGCCCTTGATCAAGCCCATGCGCTTGAGAGCCTCAACATCGCGCAAAAACCCGAACGTGCGAGCTGACGCGAGATCGGTAAAAGGCGTCACGCCTTCGACATAAGAATATTCCTGAAAGCCAATCGCGGGATGGTCCCACTCAACCGTACCCTTGATCTCCAGATGCGAGCAGGGCTCCGCAACGGCCCATTTCTCACCCATCCTGAGCTCAACCTTGCGCTTGAGCCTTACGAGATGACGGCGAGGGGCCTGGCGCTCAAGCCCTACGGACTCAATGGCCGAAAAAAATCCATACGCGCTGCCATCTAAGATGGGCAGCTCAGGGCCAAAAACCTCGATACGAAGATTGTCGATGTGCAGGCCTGCGATAGCGGCCAAAAGATGCTCCACCGTACTCACTCGAGCGGCGCCCATTCCCAAGGTCGTTGCCATCTGAGTGTGAACCACGCGCGAGTAGTGCGCGGGAATCTCAGGACAGCCCGGCATATCAGCACGGACAAAGCAGATGCCGGAGTCTGGGGCAGCTGGAACGAGGCGAACGCGAACGATCTCGCCTGTGTGAAGACCCGTTCCTTGAACCTCAACGGGAGAAAGCAGGGTTTGCTGAAAATTCGATCGCACGTTCAATCCACCTGGAACACTCAAAAGATGCACGGTCTAATCCCCTTATCGCTCCCACACCTGCACGATTACTTAACTCAAGAGCAAGGAGCGTGCCGAACTCAGGAAATCTGCGTCACGAACGGGAATTAGACAAAACTGGCGTCGATATTCGACCATTTTGTTCCAAAATAAAAGCTCTATTTTTCATAGAGTTAGAAAGGCAAACACGCGATCGACTTGGCGCGTCAAGAAGTGCAAAAAAACCTGCTGTGCCGAAAGGTTACACCTCTGTGGCACTCTTAAAAGTGTGTGTGTGAGCACACAGGTTTAGCTAAGTTTCGGTGCGCTTCTGCAACACCGCATCCATCGCTGACGCAGCGGGCGGAGACCAGACAAAACCCAGATGCTCGTACGCCAGACGAGTGGCCATGCGACCTCGGGGCGTGCGCTGAAGAAGCCCCTCTTGAATCAAAAAGGGTTCGTACACGTCTTCGAGAGTGTCGCGCTCTTCTCCTAGGGCTGAACAAAGATTTTCGATCCCCACGGGCCCCCCATCGTACTTCTCGATGATGGAAGTAAGCAGCTTGCGATCCATGAGATCCAAACCCCGAGGATCCACCTCAAAAAGCGTCAGAGCTTTTTGCGCGATCTCGCGAGTGAGCTTCGCTTCTTGGCCTGCAAACACTTGGGCATAATCGCGCACGCGCTTGAGCAACCGATTGGCGATGCGAGGCGTCCCGCGCGAACGGCGCGCAATCTCGTTGGCTCCCGACTCATCAGTCGGAACTCCCAAAAACTGCGAGGACCTGCGCACGATCTCTTCGATCTCGGTCACAGGATAAAAATCCAAGCGCAGCTGAACGCCAAAGCGATCGCGCAACGGACTAGAGAGCAAACCGGTGCGCGTGGTCGCGCCCGCAAAGTAAAACGCGGCAAGTCGATGCGAATGGTGCGAGCCGCAGGACCCTGACCCAAAATCAGATCGAGCTTGAAGTCCTCCATCGCGCTGTAAAGCACTTCTTCGATGGTCTTGGGCAGTCGGTGAATCTCATCGATAAAAAGGACATCGCCGGGCTGAAGATTGCTCAGCACTGCGGCTAGATCGCCTTTCTTCTCGACGTTAGGGCCGGTGACCAAATGAATCTGCGTCTTCATTTCCTCTGCGATGATGTGGGCAAGCGTCGTCTTACCCAATCCTGGTGGGCCCGCCAAAAGCACGTGATCCAGGGCTTCGCCGCGTGCGCGAGCAGCGGCCATGAACAGGCGCAGATTCTCTTTAACTTTATATTGGCCGATGTAATCGGACAGATGCGAAGGTCTGAGGCTTTTCTCAGCCTGCACCTCTCCCACGCCCTTGGACTCGCGATCAACGGTACGAACGGATTCGGTTTCCATTTTTATCGCCTCCTACCCATGCAACTGCTTTAAGCCTGCTTTAATGAGCCCTTCGACCGAAGGCACAGGCGTATCGCCCAACGCTCTTAAGACCTGATCAAGCGCGGTCACCACGTCAGACTCCCTAAACCCTAGCCCCATGAGCGCTTGTTGCGCGTCTTTGAGCCCGTGCGCAGGCTTTGCAACCGCAGGAGCCGATCCCAAAGCGGCATGCGACTCAAGCCGCCACGCTCCGCTGGCCAATTTCTTTTGAACGCGGTCGCGAATCTCCACCAAAATGCGCTCGGCTAGCTTTTTGCCGACGCGCGGGAGGGATTCTAAAAAGTCGTGATCTTCTTCTTGAACGGCCTGCGCGATGCGCTCAGCGCTAGCCATCGAGAGCAATCCCATCGCCACCTTGGGGCCCACGGTATTGACCTGCAAAAGCGTCAAAAAGACTTCCTTCTCAAAGGTGTTCTGAAATCCAAACAGGTCGATTGAGGACTCCGTGACATGCGTGTAGAGCTGCAGGCCGATGCGCTCGCCTTCGATCCATTGATCGTATGGAGCGCGTGCCGGAACATGAACGAGATAGCCTACGTACGAGTGCTCGGCGCCAACACCGACGACGAGCTCTCCTGGGCGAGACTCCAAACAAACTCCGCGGACCTGTGCAAGATTCACCGGCGATTCCCCTCTTCAGGCAAGGTTCTATCCCTGCCGCTTAGGCTGCGCAAGGTGAGAGAGAGCTGCTGCGCAACGGATCGTTTGCGCGAGCGCGAACGGGTGCGCTCCTTGATATTCGCGAAGCGTCTGTTGGGCGGGCTGACCCAAGCCCATGTTGCGTCCATGGCATAGCGCCAGAGCAAGCGCGTCAGAGGCGTCGGGCGATCAAACTTGAAGCCGAAATACCCAGTCCCAATTGCAGAGCGACGAGTTGAGCCACCTGATCCTTGCCCGCATTGCCGTGACCGGTGACGGCGCGCTTCACTTCGGTTGCGCTGTACTCAAACACATCCAGCCCATTGAGCTTTGCCGTTAAGATCGCAGCCCCGCGCACCTAGCTTAAGAGACGAAACCGCGTTCTTGGCAAAACACACGCTCGATGACAAACACGTCCGGCTCAAACTGCTTGATCACTTGGGTGAGCCCATCGTGAATCATGAGTAGGCGGTCTTCGAGGCTAAACGAGGGGTCTGCTGATTTGAGACTAAAATCGCGCGAGACCTTAAGCGTCCCGTGACCTACGGCAGTAGCCGTGCGCCCATTCCAATCCACCACGCCGTAGCCGGTGAAGCGAGAACCCGGATCGATGCCTAGGATGCGAAACCGCGAAGAAGAGCTCACTGCCCGTGAGCCTAGCATCGATGCGAGCCGCCAATCAACGATCGGCCGCAGTTTCTAGGTGGTCGCCCAGATGACCGACGATAATGCGTTTTTTGACGTGATCGACATGAAAATACAGACGCATCTGCCCGGTATGAGTCCTGAGCTTAACGTGAGGCGAGATGTCGATGGCTTGTCCTTCAAAGACATCCTGGCGCATCTTAGCAAGCTCCGGAGTTTGGTTCGTTCCCTTGGTCTCACTCAGGGCGAGTTTGATGCCGGTTTGGGCATAGAATTCTTTAGCAAGATGCCCGCTCTTGTCGTTGGAGATAAAGATCATTTCATACAGATTTTGAGCGACCACCCGAATGAGCCTCATCGCGGCGCGGGCGTCTTGGATCTTGGCGTCCCGAGCGTGACGTCTCGCTTTTTCGGTAAAGCTCAGACGCTCGGGCCAGAGTTTTTCGGCCCAATTCAAAGCTTCGCGCAAATCCGTAGGTTCAGCTTCGATCACTGGAGGGGCCGGTGTCTCGGGCCCGGATACAGAGCGCGCCTTCTGGAAATCACGCCTCATCTGCTCCAATGAGAGATCCAGCGCTTGGCGAGCTTGTCTCTCGATGCCGAGTTCTTGTTCGAGGACTTCCTTGCTCTTTTTGACCTGCGCGGCTTCGGCGATCTGAGCATCGCGCTCCTTAAGTGCCGCATCCCGCGCGCCAAGAGCCGCATCTCGTTCACGAGCAATATGATCGCGCTCTTTTTTAAGCTGCTCGAGCTGCCCGGTCACTTCTTTGAGACGGGCCTGCACTTCGGGCAGGCGCTTGGAGGATTCGAGCACGTCCCTCTCCGCCTCAAGAAGCTCGACGACTTTAGAAGGAACAGAAATATCCAGTTTCTTGATCGTTAAGTAATGCTTGTGGGCTTCCCGGCCCTTTTGGATCACGTCTTTTTGGATGACGTTGAGATCGAACTTGTGTTTGGTCGATGAGAAAAACGGAGCCAACGCCCGCTCTTCATCAGTAGAGGATTTGCGCTTGACGCCAGGAAAGTACATTCGAATCGCGTCGTTCTTAGAGATCGTGTTTTGAGGCATCACCGCTTCGATCAGGCTATAGGCCTCGGCATCAGCTGCCATGACGACAAGCATGGGAGAAATCTTCTTTGAAACCGAATCATAGATCGACTTGGCTAATGCTTCGCGTTCGGCCGCACCGAATGAAGGCGGCAAATAGAGGATCGGAACAGCGCGCGTTGGATCGAAAACAAATTCTGAAAATGCATCCAGATCCGAAACCTGGAGTTTGTGAATTCCTGTATTGAGCTCAAATGGACCTGCCCTAAACTCAAAGGACTCATTGAGCTTCTCAAGAATTCCCTCCATCTTGGCGTAACCCACGGGCCACGAAATCCCATTAGCCAAACCCGAGATCGAAAACACGAGCTTGCCGCCTTCGGTAACTTCAAATCCAAGGTCCAGCATATGCGTAGACATGACCGCGCCCACGCCCGAGAGATAGATTCCTAAAGAAGGATTGGGTCCGTGGCCGTGCCTGATGATGACTTGAAATTGTCCATCGCTGACCGTTTGATCGCGTTCCAAATCGAGCGCCTTGAGACGCGTTTGAGCTATCTGAGATGTAAGTCCCTCGATCACGCCTTTCCACGCGAGTTGTGCGGCAACCTTAAGAGAACTCTGAGCAGAGGATGCGAAGCGATCGCGAAGCTCATAGCGAGTGCTAAGATTCAGTTCTAATTTCTCGATCCGCTCCGCTAAAAGCGCCAAGCATTCCTGGGGCGTATTCATCGCACGCGCACCCGTGCTCACAAGCGCACTTGCGAGCGCCAGCGCAGACACGAAATACGAAAAAGCCCTTGCTTTCATGGGCTTGGGCTTAACAGTAATTGTGTATTATTTCAATCAAGTAATGTGGGCCAAAAGCATCTTTAGGCCACTGAAATGACTCAGCTTTTAAGTGCTATCCACCCAGCGCGCGATCGTAAATGCGGTAGGTCTTGTTGCGCTTGCTTCCCATGAGCTCCAGGGCGCGATTCATGAGCCGATTGTTCTCCAAGATCCACGAGGCCTCACCGCGCTGGTAACCCAGCTTGATGCCACGCTTAAAGTACTCGGCATAAAACATCGGTCCGATGCCCATGGGTTGGTAAGCCTTCTTGATCCCGAGGGTGATGATGCGGCAGCGGTTGATCGTCTTCTTGCGGCCGGGTCCTTTGAGGTTCCAGAGCAATTTAAAAAGCCCGGTCGGAAGCAACTTCCCGTCACGCACCTTATGAAACACCTGGTTTACGTCCGGCAGCGTGAGCGCAAAGCCCACGGGCTCGCCTTTGACCTCGGCGATCAAAAGAAGCTCGGGATCCAGGATCATCTTCATGTCCTTGGCCATGTGCCTAAATTCCTCGACGGACATGGGAACGAAGCCCCAGTTTTTTTCCCACGCGTCGTTGTAGATCTCCAAGATGCGATCCACTTCTTTGTCGAAGTTCTTGAGGCTTGCCGTGCGAAACGTCACATTGCCGTTTTGCTTCAGGCGCTCTGCCTGAGCCAAGATGCGCTCAGACATCTTGGATTGCTGGGTGAAGTCGTAGGCATACAGATCCATCGACTTGGTGAGGCCCCACTTCTCAAATAGGCCCACGTAATACTGCGGGTTGTAGGTCATCATCACCGACGGTGGGTCATCAAAACCCTCAACCAAAAGCCCGCACTCGTGATTGGTGCTGGGGTTCATCGGTCCGCGCATGGTCGCCATGCCCTGGCCCTTGACCCACTCGGAGGCGGCGTCCAAAAGCGCATCCGCCACATCTTGGTCATCGATACTCTCGAAGAAGCCAAAAAACCCGGTCTTCTCCTCGTGGTAATCATTATGAGCCTCGTCCACCACGCCGATGATGCGTCCCACGCACTTGCTGCCTTTGAACGCGAGCAGTGGACGCATGGATGCGTGCTTAAAAAACGGGTTCTTGTTCACATCCAGCAGATCTTTGACTGCGATTCGCAGCGGTGGAACCCATTTGGGATCGTTTTTGTAGATATGAAAAGGAAGGTCGATAAACGTTTCCCAATCCGCTTTGCTTTGAACCGGACGGATTTCGACACCGCTCTTGGATGCGCTCATGGATTTTTTCCTCGTTGTGGAAAACTAAACAGATGCCGTGGGCTGCGTGCCACGAATGCCAAAATGCGTCTCAGCCAGAGCAGCAAGCTCGGCTTGGCGGCTTCCTTCGCCCAAGATCCCGAACTGGCGGCCTAGCTTCTCGAGCACCTCAAGCACGTAGTTGAGGTCTTCTTCGGTGTGGCTAGCCATGTAGCTCGTGCGAATCAGCGCGCACCCATCTGGCACTGCGGGACGAATCACGGGGGTCGCAAACACGCCTTGGTCGTAAAGCGCCTGAGCAAAAGCAAAAGCCGTGAAATCATCGCCTACGAGCAAGGGAATGATCGGCGTCTGGCTTCCCAAGGTGTTGTAGCCCATGGCTTGAAGCGAGCGGCTCATCTTGCGCGCGTTCTTCCAGAGATTCTTCAGGTGCTGGGGCTCTTCGCGAACGATGCGCACGCACTCGAGTACTGTGCCCGCTGCCGCTGGCGGCATGGCAGCACTAAACATGAACGGACGGGACTTATGCTTGATGTAGTTAATGACGTGGGCAGGGCCTGCGATGTAGCCGCCAATGGATGCAAAGGACTTTGAGAACGTGCCCATGATCAGGTCGGCCGCATCCTTGAGTCCAAAATGAGCTTCGGTGCCTTCGCCGCGAGGGCCTAAGACACCCAGGGCGTGCGCGTCGTCCACATAGAGGCGGCAGCCGTACTTGCGTGCCAGCTCTGCGGTTTGCGGAAGCTTCAAAATATCGCCTGACATCGAAAACACGCCGTCGGCAACGATCAAAGCGCCGTCGTACTTGTCGCGCGTGAGTTTTAAAACGCGCTCCAAGTCTTCCATGTCGTTGTGCCTGAACTTAACCGTGTCACCCAGCGCCGCTCGCGTGCCTTCCATGATCGAGGCATGGTTCTCGCGATCGCTATAAATGACGTCGCTGCGACCGACGATGCACGATAGAGCGCCTAAGTTAGAAAGAAATCCCGTGGCAAACACCAGAGCCGCTTCCTTGCCTACAAAAGCAGCAAGCTCACGCTCCAAAGTCTCGTGAAGCTCCAAGTTGCCGTTAAGAAAACGTGAACCCGTGCAGCCCGTACCCAGCTCATCCACCGCGCGCTTAGCTGCGTCCTTGACTCGCTGATTGTGGGTTAGGCCTAAGTAGTTATTCGAGCCGATCATCACCCGGCGCTTGCCGTGGGTGACCACTCGCGAGCCTTCGGATGAGGCAATCGGGCGGAAATAAGGATAGACGCCTGCGGCCTTGACCTTATCTGCCTCATCAAAGAGGCGCGCTTTTTCGAAAAGATCCATCTTTCCAGAGCCCTGGGAGGGCGTTTTTTCGGTCATAGGCATATAAGGCGACGATTAGCATCCGGTTTAGCATGGGTCAATCAAAGGCTAATCGAGGCGGAGGGGTGGCTTTAAAAGGAATTGTTAATTTTCTCTCGATTTTAACGCACCGGGCCGATGAGAAAAGAGGCGGGGTTTCTCCGCCCAAAGGATGGCGCATGGCCCTGATCAAGCGCGTTTCGGAAGCCCTCACCAAAGCGATCGAACCCGTGTCGCGTGCTACAGATGCGCCGATCTCGCATTCTTCTCGCTCATCGACGGACCCGGATGGGGGCGCCCGGCATAAGCGCGACTTCAAGGTCATCAAAAAGGACGACTTGCCCCAGGCACAGGCCTCAGGCCAAGCCACACCTGCTTCGACGGGCTTTCAGCGCTTAGGATCGGTATCCCAAGAAACGAAGATCGCCAACGCCGCTACCCAAGCCGCGATGGACGACACTGAACCGCGAGAATTCCATGAGATCGTCGCAGTCAACCAATTGCGCGACCAAAAACCCCTGACGCCAGAACAAATGAGCGTTGCCCATCGAATCGTCCAGCTCATCTCGGCCTTTCAAAAGCAGCAGGGAAACATCCTGCGCTGGGTCGGCACCCGAACCTACCGCGTGCTCTCAGGCGAAAGCCGCAAGGGCAAGTTCCGAAGAGGCGCGATGCTGGATGAAGAGATCGATTAGGGTCTTTGCGATCATCCTTGCGCTAGGTGCCCCGTTCGCCTCTTTGCCCACGCGAGCCGCTGACCCTAGTGTCTCTTGCTCCCGGGTTACTCAGATCAACACCAACGATCCTTCCAGATTTATCGAACTCGTCAAAGACATCGGCATAGCCCCTCTTTCACCAAAGGACCCCGGAGACCGGATTACTGGCGGGGGAGATCTTTTGCGAAAAGCCTGCTTCGAAGGCCTAGATGCCAAACAGAGCGCTCGTGAGGCACAACGCTTGGAGGAAATGCTGTCGGGAGCCAGGCAGCAACTTGCTCAATGCGGCCAATATTACGGATTCAAAGACATGGAGGGTTTGGCTCAGCTCAATCGTTCGATCATTCTGAGTTGCGAGCACCTAGCAAAGACGACGGGAGCAAGCGCCACGAACTCTCCTTTTGACCTTTCGGTCGACCCGGGCCTCAGAATTTTCTTGGGCGAGAAAAAACGGAGGTACGCCGTACCGGCAGCCACGATCGCAGACATCCCATATTTTAACGGTGACCGTACCGTGATTCTTCTACCGGCGTTCATGAGGCTCAATATCGATTCGATGATTGACGGCAAAGAAGGGCAGTTCCGTTTTCGCGAATCGGATTATCAACAGTATTTCACCTCTGTGCTCGCTCACGAATTGATGCACTTCCTATCCAACAATTCTCGTAACGAGGTTCATAACGATCCTGAAATAAAAAAGGAATGCGGCCCAAAATCGTTATTTAGAGATCGTGTTTACTTGATCCAACTGAGCTGCTTCCCGTTCAACGCCTTTTTCTCCGACAATGAGTATTGCGAGAAAGACTGCATGGATAACCTCACCCAACCGAGCGCCTGGGATGGCTACGAAGATCGCCCCGGAAAACGCATCGGGGGCGGACCGTTCAGCAAGGTCTACACCGAGAAAGAAGCCCTGCCGATCTGCCAGAAAATCGGGCGCGCTCACAAGCTCTTACGTGCTCGCGTGACTTGGGCAAAAGGTCTTCGGAAGATATTCAGTGACGAAAACGTGCTCGTGGCATCCAAGCTTGCGTCCTTGATCAATGACCGCCCCGAATCCCATGGCTTGGGCACTCCCGAACAAAGAAAAGAATGGGAAACGCAGGTCACGCTTGAATCAGAGAAAGTATTCAAAAAAAGGAAAAATCAGGTCTTCTTTGCCGACTACGCAATCAGCCTGCCTGAGGGCTGGAAAGAGGCAGACCCCTTGGAGCTCAAGGCTCTCTACGAAGAAAAGAAGCGCACGTATCCGAACGATTTCATGAAGAGCCTGAAAAAATAAGGCCTAGCTGCCAAAGCGCCCACTCATCGGCCCGCCACCTAAGACGTGCAGATGCAGGTGAAACACGCTCTGCCCGCCACCCGCGCCCGTATTGATGACCGACCGGAATCCTGCTGGCAAAAGCCCTTGCTCGCGCGCCACCTTGGTACCGGTGGCCATGAGGTCGCCAATGAGCTTGCTGTCCCCGGCTCCCTCTGCTGGAAAAGCCTCATCCAGAGACACGATGTGCTTCTTAGGAATCACGAGCGCATGAAACTGAGCCTGAGGATGCAAGTCCTTGATGGCAATAAACCGCTCGTCCTCAAAAAGCTTGGGGCTAGGAATTTCGCCTGCGACGATTTTGCAAAAAATGCACGACATCGCTCACTCCTCGGTCACGCGCTCGATCTGCGCGCCCAAAACCTGAAGCCGCTCTTCCATCCGCTCATACCCGCGATCCAGGTGATAGATGCGGCTGACCCACGTCTCGCCTTGGGCACATAGCCCGCCGATGATGAGGCTCGCGCTGGCCCTGAGGTCAGTGGCCATCACCGGTGCGCCCTTGAGCTCTTCTTGTCCTTTGACCACCACCGCGTTGCCTCGGATGGTGATGTCCGCTCCCATGCGGCACAGCTCGGGCACGTGCATGAAGCGATTCTCAAAAATAGTCTCGGTGATCACGCTCGTCCCATCGGCCACGCACATCGCGGTCATGAACTGAGCTTGCATGTCAGTCGGGAATCCCGGGAACGGAAGCGTCGTCACATCCACAGCCTGAGGGCGCTTGCCGCCGATAACCCGAATGCTGCTCTTACCGCGCTCGATCTTGGCGCCAGACTCTTCGAACTTAGCCAGCACTGCCTCAAGAGCGTGAGGCGCGATGCCTTTAACTTCGACATCACCACGGGTCGCAAAGCCCGCAGCCAAAAAGGTGCCCGCTTCGATGCGGTCACCCAAGATTTCGTGCTTGGCACCCTGAAGGCTCGACACGCCTTGAATGCGAATGACTTCGGTTCCTTCGCCTTCGATCTTGGCGCCCATGCTCCTCAGAGCTTCGGCCAAATCCACGATCTCGGGCTCCTTGGCGCAGTTTTCCATGATGCTCTCGCCTTGGGCGAGCACGGCTGCCATCATGATGTTCTCGGTAGCCCCGACGCTAGGGAACTCCAGCGGAATGCGCGCGCCTTTGAGCTTCTTGGCCTTGGCAATGACGTAACCGCCTTCGAGCTCGATCTCAGCGCCTAACTTCTCTAAGCCCGTGAGATGAAAATTAATGGGTCTTGCTCCAATGGCACAGCCCCCCGGCAAGCTCACCTTGGCGTAGCCGTTGCGCGCTAGCAGCGGCCCCAGAACAACAACCGAAGCGCGCATCTTGCGAACCAAATCGTAAGGAGCTTCGGCTTCTAGAATCTTTTTAGGTTTGAGTGTGAGGCGATGCTTTTTGAGGTCCGACTCATCGACGGCTACGCCCAAATGCTCGAGCAACGTGAGCGTCGTGCGAATATCCTGGAGCATCGGGACTCTTGAGTATTCGCATGCTTCTTCAGTCAGCAAGGAAGAGATCAGAATAGGAAGCGCGGCATTCTTTGCGCCACCGACTTCAATGCTTCCCTTGAGAGGGCGTCCGCCCTGAATTCTCATCCGATCCATCGCATCACCGTAGCTTAGTTTCGGTCCCCACGCGAGCGATCGCGCGCGCTACGCGAGGCCTTCCTGTTAGGTCATCTAAGATAGCCACTTCCCAACCCAAGTCGGAGCCTAAATCGATGATCTCGCCGGCTCGTTCATGGGGAATCTCCATCCAAAGCTGCCCGCGGGGCATCAGAGCGATTGCGGCCTGCTCAAAGAGCTTGCGATAAAAATACAGCGCATCGTGAGCGGGAGCGAAAAGCGCCATGTGAGGCTCGTGGCGGGCGACTTCGGGCGTCACCTCATCGGATCCATGAATCAGATACGGGGGATTAGCGACGATGAAGCCTGGCCGTTCCGGATTTTGTGTCGCCCAATCAAACAACGGCTCCAACACATCCGTGTCTTGCTGAGGTCTGACGATCACGAGCTGATCCGAAGCCAGCTGCCCTAGGATCGTACGCGCGTTTTCCTGGGCGATACGGGTGGCCGCCTCGCTCCACTCGCTAGCAATCATCTTGAGCTCTCTAAAAGTCGCCAGCAACTCGATGCTGATCACCCCGGAGCCCAGTCCAAATTCCCAACCCAGAGGAGGTGCGCCGTTTCGCTTCAATTCCTCCGTGATCGCACTGACTAAAACCTCAGTCTCGGGCCTGGGAATGAGCACCTGCGGCCCCACGCGGTAGCGGTGGTCCAAAAAAACCTGCTCGCCCGTTAGATGCTGCACGGGTACGCCCGTTTGGCGCTTGGAGAGCCACTGCTCGAGGATTTGACGAGCGACATCGGGCCAGGGCTCACCGCCCTCGAGTACGAGCTCGGAGCGCGAGAGTCTGCGGCCTGTTGCGGCCTCGAAGGCGGCAAGCACTAAGATATCCGCCTCGGATTGGTTCCCAAGTCGGGTGCCGGCGCTGCCCAACACCTCAGCTAAGGTCACTCGTCATCCACCGAAGTACGAACGGGCGCGGGAGCATCAGGAGCCAAGCCCTGAGCGCGTAACGCCTCAGTTTGATAAAAGGTTTGAAGGGCATCGAACACGCCGTCGATCTCGCCTTCCATGATCTGCGGAAGCTGGTAGAGCGTAAGCCCAATACGGTGATCCGTAAGACGGCCCTGCGGAAAGTTATACGTCCTGATGCGCTCGCTTCGATCCCCGGTACCCACCATCGAGCGGCGAGCGTCGGTTTCGGCTTTAGCTGCCTTGGCCATCTCTTGATCAAGCAATCGAGAGCGAAGGATCTTCATCGCGCGCGCCTTGTTCTTGATCTGAGAGCGCTCGTCCTGGCACACGACGACGAGCCCTGACGGAATGTGTGTGAGGCGTACGGCGGAGTCTGTTGTGTTCACGCCCTGCCCGCCTTTGCCACCCGCGCGAAACACGTCCACTCGCAGATCCACAGGGTTGATGTTCACATCGACTTCTTCGGCCTCAGGCAAAATAGCGACCGTAACAGTCGAAGTATGAATGCGACCCTGCGCTTCGGTCTTAGGCACGCGCTGCACGCGATGCACGCCGCCTTCGTACTTCAGGCGCGAATAAACGCCCTGACCTTGAATCTCGGCGATGATTTCCTTGAAGCCACCTAAGCCTGTTTCGCTCGCGCTGTAGAGCTCCACGCGCCAACGCCTGCGCTCCGCATAACGCTGATAGAGCCTAAAGAGCTCACCTGCGAACAGAGCCGCCTCTTCGCCTCCGGCGCCCGCTCGAATTTCGAGCATGATGTTCTTTTCGTCGTTGGGATCCTTAGGCAGCAGCAAGAGCTGAAGGCGTTTTTCGGAGGCCGAAAGCTCGGGCTCAAGCTCCTTGAGCTCCTCTTTAGCCATGCTCGAGATGTCTTGGTCCTTCTCGTAAACGAGCTCTTTGTTCTCGGCGATGCTCTTCTTGATCTTCTTGTAGTGAAGAAACTCGGAGACAATCTCCTGAAGGCTCGAGTGTTCCTGCGAGAGCTTGCGGAACTCCTCAGGACGTGAAGCCAGATCCGGCTCCGCCAAGCGACTTTCGATCTCAAGATAACGCTGCTCGACACTCTCGAGCCGATCAAACATCACGGGTGTGGGCCTCTCTAAAGTTCGGGAAAGTCAGCGACGCCGGCGGCGACGGTCTCGAGCTCGCCCAAGGAGCGCACATGGCGGGCCTTAGCGATGTCAGGCGATTTCTCAAGCGCCAAGACCTGCTTGAGCGAAGCGAGCGCGACCTCGAGCTGATCCGCCTCGGGTTCGCGGGTGGTTAGGTACTGAAGGGTGAGGCCCGGCCAAATCAGAAGCCGGTAAATGCCCTTGTCCATACGGACAGCGCACACCTTGATGAATTCGTAAGCCAGTCCCGAAACAGGCATCATGAGCAGGATCTTCACGCCGATGACTGCCAGGTGGTTAAGAATCGGCACATCCGAAAAATGCGTCAGCCCCGCCACCGGAAAAAGAATCGTGAACACGGCGATGGAGATCAATACCAAGAAAAGCAGGAAGCTCGTCCCGCAGCGTGGATGAAGGGTGGTGTGCTGCTTGGCGTTCTCAACCGTCAGCGATTGGCCCTTTTCGAATGTGTAGATCACCTTGTGCTCAGCGCCGTGGTACTGGAACACGCGGCGAATGTCGGGAAGCTTTCCGATGAGCCCAACGTAGGCAAGCAGGATGGTCATCTTGATGAATCCATCGGCGATATGAAAACGAACGTCGTCCACGGGCGCAACGAAGCTTGAGATAAAATGAGGCAGAGCTACGAACAATCCCATGGCCAATGCAAACGCCATGGCCATCGAAGCCGCGATCGCTGCACTTGAAATCTTTTGCGGCTTGCCGCCTTCCTTGGGCGCGTCTTCGACGCCTGCGATCTCAGCTGAAAAGCTCAGCGCCTTCATCCCCTCGATCATCGATTCGATCAGAGTGACGACACCACGAAGCACAGGTTTCTTGAGGAACTTGAATCGCTCAGAGACGCTCTTAAACGCCTTGCTCTGAATGGCGATGGACTTCTCGGGATCGCGAACGGCGACGCCGATATAATGAGGCGAGCGCATCATCACGCCTTCGAGAACGGCTTGGCCTCCGATGCTCGTGTACTTGAACTCGCCCCCAGACGCGCCGCCGCCTAGATCCTCTGCTTGACGCTGCAAGCTCAGGAGAAAGTCGATCGGGAAGTAGAGCAGTTTTTGGATTTTCATGAGCAGGCGGCCTTCTGTTGGGGAGTGTAGGCCCAAGCAGCCAAAAACACAAACGGACGCTTGCCGGTTTGACCCGGAGCGTCCGTCCGAAAACTTGGAACAAGAAGCGAGCTACTTAGCAGCAGCGTCCTTTTTCTTGTATTTGTTCATGAAGCGCTCAACGCGGCCTTCCGTATCCATGAGCTTGTGCTTGCCCGTGAAGAAAGGATGGCAGTTGGAGCAAATTTCCACCTTGATGGCTTCCTTGGTAGCGCGCGTCTCAATGACGTTGCCGCAGGCACAGGAAACAGTGGTCTCTACATAATACGGATGAATGGCTTGTTGCATAAGGAGGCTTTACCTAGCAAAACCGCCCGGTTGGGGCAAGAAGAAAGGCGGGATCATTCGTGGGGGTCAAAACCCTCGCTAAAGGGGACTGAGGCCGGTTCGGAGGGGGCCTGGGGCAGCTCAGGGGCCTCCTCTGAGGCCTCCACTTCGACCTGGGCAGGTTGTGGCGCAACCGGAGCTGGGACCTCAGCCTGCTTAGGCCCATCTGGGATCCAGTAGTAGATGGACTCCGAGAACACATGGGTCGTCAGGTCGTTCACTACGAACTGCTCGCCCCCGTCCTCTCCAGAGGAGGTATTCTTGAGAGCCGAGATGATCCGCAGCTCCCGACCCCCGTTACGGACCAAGAAGTAGGTACGACGGACGTCCTTGAGGTAGGAACCCTCGAGCTTGTGCTCCCTAAAAGGAACCTGAGCACCCGCGGTGAGCTGCGTGGCTTGGTTTTCATGGTTTCGAAACAGCTCATACTCGCCCTTGGGACAGAAAATCGACGTGTCTTTGACCTTTTGCAAATAAAGCAACGGGTCGCCTGAAGCTCCCCGCCAGTCTGCCTCGTCGCTGTCGAACTGAATTGTCGCATAAGCCGAGATACCTGGGCCGATGCCACGGGCTCGCTTAGGCTTCTTGAGCACCTCAAAGGTGCTGGAATACTTGGAGTACCGCTTCTGAGCGTCGCAATACTCGCGCTTCACGCGCTTGACGGTCTCCTTGCCTTTGAATTCTGAGCGAAACTCATCTTTGCCTTGAAAGTGAATCGGCTTGCGGCGAGGTGTGCCCTCGGGGGCGCCCGTAAAATCCATGCGATCGATATCAAGGCTCTCTTCGATCTGAGTATGAATTCGAAGCTTGTATTGCCCGCCCGCAATCTTGACCTTGGCATTCTTGTCATGAAGGGCTGCGGCGTAGGTCTCTGCCTGCTCAAGCGTCGTGATCTGAGCAAAGTTCAGGGGCTTGTTGGAGGTGCTACCGGGCTTTCCACAGGCGTAAGCCAGGAGAACACCCGAGACGGCAACAAGCAGCGTCTTTTTGAAATGAACCCGAAACTCTCTCGACATAGACCTCTCCAATGAGGGCTAAGAGCAAACAGCGTGCCCTGAATAGGTATCATCTATAGTGGCCCTAGGAGGAAAGAGCCAGAGGGTTGGGGTTACAGGTGTCTAAAGATTAGACGCCTGGGCTTACCCGCTCATTCCCTTGATGAACTCTTCGTTCGTCTTGGTGTGCTGGACCTTGTCGAGCAAGAACTCCATCGCATCCAAGGTGTTCATCGGATGCAGGACTTTGCGCAGGATCCACAGGCGGTTGAGCATGTCCTTAGGCAGGAGCAGCTCTTCCTTACGCGTCGCCGACTTGTTGATGTCCAAGCATGGGAAAATACGTTTTTCCATCAGCTTGCGATCCAAGTGGATTTCGGAGTTACCCGTTCCCTTGAATTCTTCGAAGATGACTTCGTCCATGCGGGAGCCGGTGTCCACGAGCGCCGTTGCGATGATGGTGAGCGAGCCGCCTTCTTCGATGTTACGTGCGGCACCAAAGAAGCGCTTGGGCTTATGAAGCGCATTGGAGTCCACGCCGCCGGACAAGATCTTGCCCGATGGAGGCACGACCGAGTTGTAGGCGCGCGCCAGACGTGTGATCGAGTCGAGCAAGATCACGACGTCGTACTTGTTTTCGACCAAGCGCTTGGCTTTTTCGATGACCATTTCGGCCACTTGAACGTGGCGTGAAGCGGTTTCGTCGAACGTGGAGCTCACGACTTCGCCCTTAACCGAGCGCTGCATGTCGGTGACTTCTTCAGGGCGCTCGTCGATGAGCAACACGATGAGCTTGATCTCAGGGTGATTGTTGGTGATGGAGTTAGCGACGTCCTGCAGAAGCACCGTTTTGCCGGCGCGAGGAGGAGCGACGATGAGGCAGCGTTGGCCCTTGCCCAGCGGAACCATCATGTCGATGATGCGCGTGCTGTACAGAGTGGGCTGCCACTCCATATTGATCTTTTTATTGGGGTAAAGCGGCGTGAGGTTGTCGAACAACACCTTCTCGGAATTGATCTCAGGGGTCTGGAAGTTGACTTGCTCGACCTTAAGCAGAGCGAAGTAGCGCTCGCCCTCTTTAGGAGCGCGAACCGAACCGCTGACCGTATCGCCCGTGCGCAGGCCAAAGCGGCGAATCTGCGAAGGCGAGACGTAAACGTCGTCCGGACCTGGCAAGTAGTTGTAATCAGGCGCTCTGAGGAAGCCGAAGCCGTCAGGCAGGCATTCCAAAACGCCGTCGGCGTAGATGTGCTCGTCTTTTTCGGCCTTCTTTTGAAGGACAGCGAAGATCAGGTCTTGCTTGCGAAGGCCCGCGGCATTTTCGATGCCCAGTTCTTTGGCCATTTCGACCAGGTCGCCGATTTTCTTCTCTTTAAGCTCTTTTAAATGCATGGATTGAATTCTCCCAAGACGTTGATGCTAGGGGGGTGGGTTGTTGACTGAAAAACCTCTGGGTTCGCACGGAACCGACGTGAGGGATGGGTGGCTCTTATCGCGGGTTACCTGACCTGGCAAGGGGGTTTATTTGAGTCCTACCCCCTTCGACTTAGCTCAGTCCGCGGACGCTTCTGACGCATTGCAAAAACACCTTTTTCCTCAGGATTTCTCTTTTTCAATAAAACTATTTAAAATGGATAGATAGGGGGTTCCTCAATCTCTTGCGCCGCAACATCACTCTTGTTCTCCTAACGGTATTCGTCTTGGGGTTTGGCGCCTTTTTTCGATTGGGCTGGTACGCCATCACACCCCTGCATCGATACTCTAACGAGACGGTCATTCTTGAAGTTCAAAAAGGCATGGGGCCTCGCGACATCACTCAAAAGCTCGAAGAGCTCAAGATCGTGGACGATAAGGACCAATTCCTCTGGTTAGGCCGCGTGTTGAGGCGTTGGGGCAAGATCAAAGCTGGCGAATATCAGCTCACCGCCTCGATGACGCCAATCGAAGTCTTCGGCCGAATCACCTCGGGCGTGAGCATGGCCTACCCGATCACCGTGCGCGAAGGCGAGAACATGTACGAGATCGCCGACACGTTTGACGAGCGCGGACTCATGCCGCGAGCTCAGGCTTTGAGGCTGTTTAAGAGCCGCGAGATTATGCGCTCGGTTGGATTCTCTGATCCCCTACCCCTGAGCCTTGAGGGCTATCTATACCCGGAGACCTATCACTTCAGCAAAACGCAGACGCCTGAGGAAATGGTCAAGCAGATGGTAAAACTCGCGCTGTCTCACTGGACTCCGGAGCTTCAGGCAAGCGCGCAAAAATACGGAATGAGCCGCCAAGAGGTCTTCACGCTGGCCTCGATCATCGAAAAAGAAACGGGCGCGCCCAATGATCGCCCGCTCATCAGCGCGGTTTTTCACAATCGCCTGAAGAAAAAAATGCGCCTTCAAACCGACCCCACGGTGATCTACGGAATCTGGGAGCGCTTTGACGGCAACATCCACAAATCCACTCTCAGCGTGAAAACGCCTTACAATACCTATGTCATTCCGGCGCTTCCGATAGGACCGATCTCAAATCCGGGCGTGGCCTCCCTGCGCGCGGCGCTTCACCCAGCCGAGTCTCCTTACCTGTATTTCGTATCGCGGAACGATGGAACGACCGTGTTTAGCGCCACTTTGGTTGAGCACAACCGAGCGGTGGCCCAATTTCAGCTAGATCCCAAAGCACGTGCAGGCAAGAGCTGGCGGGACCTCAAGAAGCGCGGAGCGAGTTCGTCTAACTGACGAACTTTTAGACACCCCTTTACCCGAAACTACATGGCCATCAGCTCAGACCCTCGCAAAATCAGCGATTTGCTGGCTCACGCTTTGCAAAGATCCCACGCGGGAGCGTGTTATGGAGTCGAGCAATGGGTTGGAAAACCGCAAGTTTCGCAGTGGCTGGATCGGCGTAATACTCTTGGCTCTAGCTGGCCAGCTCTATGCGTGCGGAAGGGTCCCCAGAAAAGCTCCCGATGCTAAGGCCTTGGTCCAAGGAGCCTCTCAAAGCATCGAATCATTGAAGACTGTTGCCGAAGTCGAAGCCTATGTCGACTCCCTGCACGACCGCACGGCCTTGGTAAAAACCTCACGCAGCGGCCAATATGAGTTGGCGGAACACCGCTACTTGGCCGAAGAGTCCCTCGCAAAAACCTACCACCAGCAAACCACAGCGAAGTCCCGTCCGAAGGGTTACGAGAATACCGACCGGCACTTCGACCACGTCAAGATCTTGCGCGTCGCAAAGCCTATCAAGGGCTGGGAAAGAAAAGCGCAGATCCTCCACAAAACTTTCATTAACGAAAAGAGCGACCAAAGCACGCTTGCGGAAAACGAGTTGATCGAAACCGGACACCGCCGCTCGATGGGATACGGAATCCCCCCGCTCAGCCTGCGCTTTGACTCCGTAAATCGCGACTGGACCGCAGGCCTCGTTGCTGAGCGGTTCAAGGGCTATGCCTTTACATATGGCCTGAAAAATGAGGAGACCAACGCCGAGTCGATCTCCTACGCGCCGTTTGAGAACGACTTCAACACGAGCTACCTCAAGGAGCACGCCGCGCAACTCGAAACCAAAGGCGGAGTTCCTTACGACGAAGCTAAGCTCGACGACGGTCATGAGACCGCCAGCTACGATGACGAACGCATCCAGTTTCGATACCGTGATGGATTTAAGACCGGCGTAGTGCGCACCTATCGCATCACTCGCGCGGGCGGATCCGAAATTCGCCTGCTCTCCGTCGAGGACGTATCCGGAAAATCCAACGACAGCTCGGAGTTCAGCACTGAGCAGAGCGAATTTAGCATTTCGGAATCCATCTACACCTGGTCACCCACAGGATATGACGACGACGAGCTCGCCCCTCTTCCCGTCTTGCCCAAGAAGAAAGCTCCCGTCGTTAAACCCAAGACGAAGTCGAAAAAGCGTTGATTCGCCGCGCGCAACGTCGCATAGGGAGGTCTTATGAAATCACGCTTTCGGATCCCAGCCGTCACCTTCCTGCTTGCAGCCATCAGCACCGCATCGTTTCACGCGGGAGCTGAACCCAAATGCGATCCAAGCGCGCTTCAAAGCGAGCGATTCGAAGTTCCGCTGGCCAAGCTTCGCGACTACTTCAAGAGCGACGTAGCTCCTGAGATCGCACTTGAGAATATGATGAAGGCCGACGCACGCGGCGCATTCTTCAAAGTCGAAGGCCTGCTCAGGCTTTACAAAGAAAAGTACCCCGAGTTTGAGTACCTCCTTATAGAAGTGGTCAAACCCTTTGAAGATGCCCTAGGCCACTACGATGAGCGCGTGGAGTACCGCAAGGCTGCCGAAAAATACAAAGCCCCCCAAAAGGTCATCGACAACCTCGCCGCGCAAGAAGCGGAAGCAAAGAAAGAATTCTTAGCCTTCTACGCCAAGAACACGCACGTCATCGACAAGCTCGATAGCGAGATCGCCAAAGTGGATTGGCGCAAAACGAAAAAAGACCGAAAAGATATCATCAAAGCTCTTCAGAGCGAGTTCGAGGATGTCGCTCAACTCAAGTACAAGATGTCAGACCTTCAGGGAGGCGTGCACGAGATGCGACGCCACCTGCGCTGGCTGCTCATTTATATCCAAGCACTCAACGGACAGATCTTGCTCAAGGATCCTGTTGGCGCTCTTAAACTTCCAGAGTACAGCTCGCTGCTGACCCATCCGATCGCAGAGGGTCCGTTTTCAAAAGTCGCTCCCAATCCAGATGTCAAGGAACCGATCTATGTTTCGCGCGAGCTCTTCTTGGCTCTCTCGCGAGTAGTGCAAGATCTTGGCGCGATCAAATCTGAGGCCGAAGCCATTGAAGCGATGGCACTGGCTTTCCGAGAAACGGGCGCCGCTCGAACCAAAGAAACCGCCCATGAAAAAGCCTCCGCCCTGGTTCGTGCGGAGCTTGCGACTAAAGGCAAAGAGCTTGTGCCTTTTGAGGAATCCGCTGGCGCGATCAAGAAGGAACTCAAGCGCACTAAGCTGCTTAAGGTCATGGCCAAGGGAATCAAGTAGCTATTCGCTTTTCGCGATCGCAACGCGAGTCAAAAGCCCCAGATGCAAGAACAGCAGCAGCGAGGAAGCTTCGATTTGAGGCCCCAGCGACCGGCCCACGAAATCAAAGCCCGTCAGATTGATCAGGACAAAAAGCAGCCCGGGAACACCCCAGCGCAGAAAATTCTTCCATTTGCCTTTGCCCTTTACACGCACGCATTCCGCCAAAACAAGAACGGCTGCCGGAAGCGAGAACACAAAATAGGGCTTCCACACGAGGTGGGAAGGCACGATGAGCAAACCCAGCAAAACGGCGATCCACCTCAGCGGAGCGCGAAACTCCCAGGTGAGCATCCAGCCAGCCAAGATGCCTAGCGTGATGAGCGTCCACGCGTAGGACAGAAGCTGAATCGCTTGAAGCGAGAGCACCGCTCGTCCCATCGGAACTTCGGTTCCCTCGGAGATCACGTGCGTGGGACTACCGCTGAGGTAGTGATACAGCATCGCAGTGAAGCTTTGATTGTGCGATTCCTGAGGCACACCCTTTGCGATCACCGCCTGCCTCCAAGATGAGTACAGCGAGAACCCGCCGCTAAAACCCTCGAAGAAAAACGGCATCAGCACGACCAGCGCAACGCCGATCAAAACGCCGGCCCGCTCCGTCCTAAGCTTTCCGCGCGAAAGCCCGCGCGTGACCATCCAAGGCACCGCAAGCAAGGGAACCAAAAAAACCTTAGTGACCGCTAGAATCGCGAGCAGCGCCCAAAGCATTGCTGAAACGATGCGCTTGGGATCCCGATCAAAGTGCGAAATCAGGCAAAGCACCGCGATGCTCACCAAAAACAAATTGATCTGCCCGTATTGAAAATCGATGAGAATAGGCTTGGCTAGTAAAAGCGCGCCCGCGCACGAAACGAGCGTCGCCATCGGTCGCGAAAACCCTGACCGCAGCTTTTCGGCCAATCGAGCCAACACCATGCCCATGCCGAGGGCTTTAGCCAGGCACCAAACTCCCAAAGCGATGGGCTTTGCCAGCGCACCAAGCGGCGCAAAAACAAACGCGAACCCTGGCGCATAGAGATAACGATCGGGGGTCGCGCGGTAGATCTCAGTTCCCCAGCCATTAAGGGCAAGCCGAAAGGCCTCGTGAAAAACGTCGAAGTCGCGCCCGCCTCGCGTGAAAGCCCAGTATGAGCCCAGCGCCGCTAACATCCCCGCGGCGACCGCCGAAACGCGAGAAGCCGAAGGAAGCCAGCGGTCTTCCCAAGCGCTCATGCGGATTGAGCCGCAAAATCAAAAAGTGGGCTTCGGTAGAGATCTTCGATCGCAAGCAGACGCTGCTTCAAAGCAAGCTCCGGCTGTGCGGGATCGCTCGCCCCCATAAAACCGCCTAAAGAATGGGTGCTCACGACACGGTGGCAAGGAATGAGAATCGGAAGAGGATTATTGCGAAGCGCTTGGCCGACGGCTCGATGCGCCGTTCCGCGCTGAATACGTCCGGCGACCCATCCATAAGTACGCGTCTCAGCATGCGGGATACGCGAAATCGCGAAGTAAACCTGCCTTTGAAAATCAGACCACCCGGATTGATCCAGGTGCTCCCAAGGAACCGGGCCTAAAGGACGACCCCCCTCGAAGTAGGCTCTCAGACGGTCTGCTAGCTCCGCAACGACAACCGGAATAGGAAGGGAGGATCGAATGGGTTCCTTTTCGAAAACCCAACGAACATGGGTAAGCTGCTCGCGATCGTTCCAGCCGATCACGACTGAGCCCGAGCGGAGTTGAATCTGCAGCTGACGAGAGCTCGATGCCATCATGAACGCGGTTGAGTTTCTCATTGCGAAAACGGAAATTCAATTGCTAAACCCTGGAGTGCAGTATGAATCCCTCATCTAACTCTCCTAGTCTGAATCAGCTTTTTTCGGGTCCCGCTCCCACCTGGGAGATGATGGGCGAATGGGCGCTTGCCGCCATTGCACTCGTCTCGATATTTGCCTTGGGCTACATCGCCAAGCGCCTGATTAAGCGCGCCCAGCGCCAGCGTTCGATCAACTGGCTACGGCAACTAGGCCCTTCGCTTGCCAACCTGATCTACATCATCGGCTTGCAAGTATTCGTGGAGCTAGCCCCGCTCAACCCCAAGCTCACGCTCTGGCTCAACTCATTTGTCTATGTGGCAGCAGTGCTCACGATCTTGAGCACGCTCCGAAGAGGCTCGTTTTTGGCCCTCGATTCGTACCATGGCGATTTGGAGCACGGATTTGGCCCCCTGCTTTAAAACATCCTCACTCTTTTCGTCGCGCTGTCAGGGATGATCATGATCTCAAGCGCTTCAACTACGACGTGATGTCGCTGCTCACCACTTTGGGCGTCGGTTCGTTGGCCGTCGGTCTCGCTGCAAAAGAGACGCTCTCGAACATGATCTCGGGCTTTACGCTCATCATCGATCGCAATTTCACCCATGGTGATCGCATCAACCTAGGTGGGCTCATTGGCGATGTGGAGGAAATCGGGCTTCGAAGCACGCGCCTAAGGGTACCTGACGGGAACATGATCATCGTTCCGAACTCCGAGCTCGTGAACTCCAAGATCCTCAATCTCTCGGTTCCGAGTCGCGAAGTCGCTTGCTCCACCGACGTCAGACTCGATCTTGAAGTATCATTTGAGAAAGCCCGAGAGGCCGCTTTAAACGTTTTGAAATCCCTCTCGCAGCAAAAGCGCATCCTCAATGAACGGAGCCAAAAGGTCTTCTTAAGATCCCTTGGTCAGGGATATCAGTCGGTCAGCATTCACTTTTGGGTCGCTGATTTTGAGGACGCAACGGCGGTCACTTCTGAGGTCAATGAGCGCCTGCTTGTGAGTTTTCGCGAAGCTGGGATCACGCTTGCAGGGCCGCAAGGCGCGATTTTCTCATCCGGTGATGCGCCAAAATAACGCAGCGCAATAGCATGATGCACCAAATTCCCAATGTTTTCGCTTGTTTAAGCCCCGGTCGCGGAGTAGTACTGTCGCGCATTCAGTAAAGGAGAGAGATTTTGTCGTCTTACGTCGTATTAGCTAGGAAATGGCGGTCCGCTCAGTTCTCCGACATCGTCGGCCAAGGACATATCGTGCGGATATTGATGAACGCGATTAAACAAAACCGTGTTCATCAAGCTTATTTATTCACCGGCTCACGCGGAATCGGCAAAACCTCCATCGCTCGCATCTTCTCCAAAGCCCTTCGCTGCTCCAATACGACTGAGGTTGATGGCTGGCTGAGATCCTGCGATGCCTGCCCGAGCTGCAAAGAAATCACCGCCGGCATGGGCGTGGATGTCCTGGAGATCGACGGTGCGTCGAACAACGGCGTAGATGCGATCCGCGAGATCCGCGAAAACGCCAGATTCCTCCCCTCTTCAGGCTCTAAGAAGATCTACATCATCGACGAAGTGCACATGCTCACTACCGCAGCCTTCAATGCGCTCTTAAAGACGCTCGAAGAACCTCCTGCGCACGTGATCTTCATCTTTGCTACGACCGAACCGCATAAGATCCCTGCGACGATTCTCTCGCGCTGCCAGCGCCTGGACTACCGCAGGCCAACGCATGCGCAGATCCAAGGCCATCTCACTCAAATCGCCGCAGCCGAAGGCTTGCAAGCCGATCCTGCAGCGTTAGCGCTGATCGCTCGCGCCGCCGAAGGCAGCATGCGCGACTCTCTGTCGCTTTTGGATCAAGTCATCGCCTACTCAGGCCAAAACATCACAGCCCAAGCCGCTCGCGAGAGCATCGGCCTCATTGGCGCCTCAGCGCTCATGGGACTGCTACGCGCCGTATTGGGCCGAAAGCCTGTCGAAGCCCTTAAAACGGCTGACGAGCTTTTTTCACAGGGGCAAGACCTGCGAGTTTTAGGTCGAAACCTCGTGGAGTGGCTTCATCTAGCGATCCTGCTGCGCGTAGGCGCAGACCCGCAAGGCTCGGATCTCTCCGCCGAAGAGCTCACGGAACTGCGTGAGATCGCGGCTCTGAGGGAACTTGAAGAGCTCGAGCTGATTTTCCAAGTTTTCCATTATGGGTTGGAATCCCTGGCTCGCTCGCCACAACCTAAGGCCCTGCTTGATGTGCTGCTCGTCAAGTGCGCAACAGCTGAGACGATGGTTCCCGTGGCTCAGATGGAACGCGTGGCCGAAGCGCCGGCGCCTCAGGCCACTGCCCCCGTAACTCAACCGGCGCCCGTTATTCAAGCCGCACCAGCCGCTCCTGTGATTGAGGCGGCGCCGGCCATTCAACCTGCTGCTGCACCCATTGCTCAAGCACCCGCGGTACCTGCTGCAAATCTCCCACGCACCTGGGAGGGCTTCATCGAGCAAGTCCGCTCCAAGCGCCCGCTTTTGGCTTCGATCTTAGAACATGGCACCTGCCTTGCGGAGCCGACGCTTGCAGACCCCACGCTCTCCGTGGGCTTCTTGCCTCAGGACACTTACTACCAACAGCAGCTTCAGACGCGCACGTACGCCGATCAGTTGGCGACCATCGCGCGTGAGTACTACGCGTTCTCCGTTCTTAAGGTGCAGCTCCAAACCCGCGAAGGCGGCGAGAGCATGGCCTCACGCAAGGAGCGCGAGCAGCAAGAAGCGGTGGAATCAGCCCGGAGCGCAGCGCTCAATCACCCGATTTTGAAGGAAGCCAAAGCTCTTTTTGGCGCAGAACTTGGACCCATTGAGGTGAGGACGGATGCAAGAGCAGCTCACTGACCCGGTTTCGCAGCTAATTTTCCAACTCTCCAAGCTCCCCGGAGTCGGAGAGAAGACCGCCACACGCCTGACCTATTTTATTCTCAAGCAAGAAGGCGGCTACGCACGCGCTCTCTCAGAAGCGCTCCTGGGCGCAAAAGAGAAGATCCACCTTTGCTCGCGCTGCTTCACATTCACAGACCAAGAGGTTTGCCGAACCTGCGCCAATCCACAGCGCAACGCCGCACAGATCTGCGTTGTTGAGCGACCTAGTGATGTGTTTTCGATCGAAGCCACGGGCGCTTACCGCGGCACCTACCATGTTTTGCACGGAGCGCTCTCACCGCTCGACGGCATCGGACCCGAAGAGCTCAAGATCCGCGAGCTGCTCGCCCGCCTTGAGTCTCAAGAGGATCGACCTGCCGTAACTGAAATCATTTTAGCGACCAACCCCAGCGTCGAAGGCGACGCTACTGCACTGTATCTAGCGCGCCTCATTAAACCGCTGGGCATCAAGTTGACACGTCTGGCACACGGCATCCCGGTAGGTGGGATGCTTGAGTACACCGACCGCCAAACCATCGGTAAGGCGCTCGAAAACCGCATGGAGCTGCACTGACGTGAGTTTCATCAACTACGCAAGTAAAGAGATCAACTGTAAGATCATTTACTTCGGCCCTGGCCTGTCGGGCAAAACCACGAACGTACAATACATTTACGAACATACGCAGGATGGCCAAAAGGGCAAACTGGTAAGCCTATCCACAGAAAACGAAAGAACGCTTTTCTTCGATTTCCTGCCCCTGTCTGTTGGCGACGTGCGAGGGTACAAAACTCGGTTTCACCTGTACACGATTCCGGGTCAGACGTTTTACGAGACGTCGCGGCAGTTCATCCTAAAAGGCGTCGATGGCATCGTCTTCGTTGTCGATAGCCAACCCGAGCGGATGGAAGCCAACATTGAGAGTTTTGAAGCGTTGGAGCGGAGCCTTGAGAAGCAGGGGTATGACCTTCACAAGGTTCCGGTAGTTCTGCAGTACAACAAACGGGACATGCCGGGGGCGGTGCCCGTTAAGGAGTTGGAGGCGACGTTCAACCCGATGCGTCGTCCTTGGTTTGAAGCAGTAGCCAATCGGGGAGAGGGCGTGATGGAGACTTTACAAGCCGTCAGCCAGTCGATCATTCGGGAGTTGAAGTCGCAAGAAGCGTAGTAAATGGGGTCTCGCTTAAGGGGGGAGACAACAATGAATAAGACGCAGCTTAAGCGGTTCAAGAAGGTGTTCGAAGAACAAAGAGAGTCGTTGTTATTCAATGATCGCGTGATCCGTGAAGATCTATGCGTCAATGAAGACGACAAGTACGACGAAGTGGACCAGGCGTCCGCTGACATCGAGCAATCGATGCGCATGCGCCTGCGTAACCGCGAAGTCTTCTACTTGAAAAAAGTGGAAGAAGCTCTCAAGCGCATTGAAGAAGGTTCGTTTGGCGAATGCGAAGATTGCGGCGAGGACATCGAACTCCGCCGTCTCGAAGCACGCCCGACAGCAACTCATTGCGTAGCCTGCAAAGAAGAGCAGGAGCGGCGCGAAGGCCTCACGATGGCCGGACGCCAGAGCAAGAGCATGGGCGAAGGCTTCAGCCGTAAGTACGCCTAATCCGACTGTAGGAGGCCAAGGACGGCTGACTAGGGTCTAAAGAAACTCGTACCCCACGCCTGCCATGAATTGCAGGTCGCGCTGACCAGCGAACATTCCAGCCGTGGTCGTATCATTGGTGAGCCCAAACAGATAGTTTACTTGCCCCAGAACGCTTAAACCGACCACCGGAAGCGTAAAGCGCCCAGCAACGCTAGCCATCAATCCCATCGACGATGTCGAAAGACCCACAACCGAAGGCGCCAAGGAGTTTGTTGATGTGGGTCCACCCGATGGAGTGGTCGCTACGTTCACATTGCCCAATACAATCTGGTAAAAACCGCCTAAGCCGAGGCTGATAAAAGGAATGGGATTGAACCGAACCATGAAGGGAATCTGAAAATTTCCCCAGTTCTGGGAAAAATTCGTCGTTCCATTCACGCCGTTGATCGTTCGCGTGGCATAAAAACCGCCCGCCTGAATCGTGATTAGGGAAAAAGGATTGAAGTTAATCATCGCTCCTCCCAGGAAACCAACCCCGGGAGAAATCGTGGTTGCAGTCGTCGGATTGACGAACCAGGTCGTGTAGTTCATTCCCCCCATCGCATCAACGCCGATGAACCCGGCTTGGGCAGGAGCGTGGGACAGCGAAAGCGCTAACAACGCAAAGCTGATGAAGTATTTTTTCATACTCTCAAGTGTACGTGGGGCACCTTTAAAAGCAACGGCTACCAACGCCCGCCAAAGGTGAACGAGAACATGCGGATGTGTTTTGAGAGCTGCCGTCCGGTGGGATCGCGAAACGTCTCTACTTGATCGTCAAACCGAATGCCCGCCATCCCCTGAACAAATCCATAAGAGGGCCGGCTATCGAGGCGTCTCTCCACAACGGTCCATTGATCAGAACGAAACAGCTGCGGCGTCTCAGCTCCTATGCTTGTCGTGTCGCGCTTGTATCCGGAGGTTCCCCATTCGACGAGCTTGCGCGCGTAGAGCTGCACCTTATCGAAGAAATGCATCCGAAGCTCCGCGCCTACGCCACCTGAGATAAAGAGCCCCGCAGGTCGACGGCGAAGTTCAGGGTCTTTTCTTCTGATTCGCTGAGAAGAGAAAACAACCCGCTGACGATGGGCCACTTGCCTGAGAAGAATTTCTCGAATACCGATGCGTCCAACCTCATGGGAAGGTTAACGCCCCTTCCCTCTCGCACGTCTTGCTCCGTAGGGATCGCCAAGAACACGCCGATCTTCCCGTACTGGTAGGAGACCGCTAGCGGAGTGTCATCGCTGTATTTCAGGCCCGAGTGCACCTTGGAGTTGCGCTCCAAGATCGTGAAGTTTACTCCGATGCGGCCTGCGACCTTTCCGGTGTCGTCAATGTAATCAAGCTCGATGCGCAAAGGGTGGCCGTCAACCATTGTGGCGCCTAAATCACTCCATGCATCAGCCCAATCCTCAATCAGGCCCTTGTCCAACCCTTGGGCAAGATACGTGAGCCCGACCATGGGAAGGAAAGCCGCTCCCAGCACGCCCGACTGCTTGCCATGCCCCGCCTCGTGAGCATCACAGCAATCTCCGTGATGGATCGCACCTGTTGCGTAGTTGAAATGATTGAAAGATCCAGTCGAGAGAACGACTTGCTGACCGGTGGAATCCAATCGGACTGCAGGCTTCTCGCCTTTGATCCAGTTAATGATCATGCCGACTAAACCGACCGGAATCCCGATGGCTGTGTTGATCGCCCCATAAGTGAAGTGATCGATCCAACCGACTACAACGATATCCGGTGACTCAGCCCGAGCAGGGCTTGCCGCGAAAAGATGAAACAACAACAGCATGAAACCGAGTCTCCGCTCGGCGCGCCGTTTAAACAGAAATTCCTCCGTGAAACTCCGTTAAATAAAGATTAGAGATTTTCGGGCAACCAAAGTCAAGGAGCTCGCTCGCTTTGCGCAATCTCCGTCGCGCACCGCATTTGGCCCAACCTGACTCCAGTTAGACTAGTCCCAGAGCGCACCACGCCCCGAGTTAGTGCGTTTTGACACCACTTGAATGTCAAATTTTGATCGCATAACCAATTGTTTATATTGAGCTAATTTAAATCGTGTCCACTTTCTTGACACTTGGCACGCGCCTCGCACTAGGGACTTCACATGAGGGCGACGGCAAAGACGCCGGAGCCCAAGGGAAAAAGAGAAAGGAACCGTCCATGCTCACGCTGCAAACTTTGTTACCAATTGGAATCGCACTCTTTATCCCCGCTTTGTTCTCGGGGATCGTCTCAGGGTTATTGACCTTGAGTTTGAAAAAGTCGGAGCGTTGGAATCCCAAACGGGATTTGTAACCGCCCCCACTGACTGACTACTGAACAAAATCTGGAAAGAAAAATGGAACGCGCCATGCTGTCCAAGGAATTCGTGTCTCAAATCAAAACCCTGTTCGAAACCGAGAAGCAACGGCTTCTTTACAGCGGAAAGCTTGTGAACGCGGATTTCGCCATCGCCGAAGACGATCTCATGGATGAGACGGATCTGACTTCCACGGAACTGGAAACGTCGATGCGCATGCGACTCCGTAACCGCGAGGCTCTGTACCTTCGCAAAGTGGAGCAAGCGCTCGCAAGGATCCAGGATGGAACCTTCGGCCAATGCGAAACCTGCGAAGAAGAAATCGACCCTCGCCGACTCATGGCGCGTCCTACAGCAAATCTTTGCGTGAGCTGCAAAGAACACAGTGAGTACAGGGAAGTACTCCACATCGATGGCCACAGGCCAAAGAGCCTGGGCCTGAAGGCCCGGTTCGCATAGATCCTCGCGCCACGGAAGGCGCGGCTCCCGGTAGTACAAGGGGCAAGGAAGCTGTTGTTCGCTCTTTTTGAAGGGGAACGTACTAGGGGGAAAACGACGAGGGGACCTGCGCAGGGAGTGCGCGGTCCCCTCGTTTCATTTCTAGGACTCGACTAACTATCTGCTGAGATCCGATGACTTAACGTTCATCGCCTTCAGCACATTGATGCGACCGCCAGAGACCGTCTTGCTAGCAAGAGCGGGAATCTTGTCGACCGTATCGATGAGAGCCTGCTTGACCTGCTTGTAGGTCCACTTGGGGTGTTTAGCCCAAATGAAAGCAGCGGCACCCGCTACGTGCGGAGTTGCCATCGAGGTACCCGAGTACTTCTTGTACTTGTTACCAGGAAGCGTGCTGTAGACTTCGACGCCAGGAGCGGCCACGTGCGTGGTTTTCTTTCCGTAGTTCGAAAAGGAAGCCAGCTCGTCACGCGAATCCGTCGCCGCAACGCCAATCATGTTCTCAAGCGCGTAGGCTGCGGGATAACCCTTCTTTGCAGAAGTATCGTTATCGTCACCGACTCCGTCCTGGCCGCCGTTACCAGCTGCCACGACGAACAGAGAGCCCTTTTCGCCTGCCCTGACGATTGCGTCCTTGATGGCTTGAACGTCGCAACCATCGCAACCCCAGCTATTGCTCATGACTTTCACGCCGTGAGCGACAGCATAGTCGATTGCTTTGACCGCATCCGTCAGGGAGCCGCTTCCGTCCTTATTGAGGAACTTAAGCGCCATGATCGAAACGCGTTGGTTCACGCCTGAGATGGCGATCCCGTTGCTTCCGACTGCACCGATCGTACCCGAGCAGTGCGTGCCGTGAGCTTGGTCATCATAAGGAAGGCCGTCGTCGTGAACGAAGTCGTAACCGACTAAGTCATTCTTAGGGCCTGGCTTTGGATTGCGCCAAACGTTGAGGCTCAAATCTTCGTGGTTGTAATCGATACCCGTATCGATCACAGCGACTACGAAGTCCTTGCTTCCCTTAAAGGTCTTCCAAGCCTCGACAGCGCCGATCTTCTCGATGCCGTAAGCCATATCGAGATCCTTGTCCGGAGCAGGCTTGCCTTCGGCTGGTGGCTCCTTGACTGGAGGGCGACCATTTTCTGGTGGGGGAGGAGGAGGATTGTCATCGTCGCTGCATCCAGGAGGGAAAGGAAGCCCTGGAATGAAGCAAGGCAGCGGAGTGTTTGGATCGCATCCAGGGAAATCAAATCCTGGGATGCAGGGAAAGCCCGCGCCTGGATCTTCATCGTCGCGCGTATGCTTCTTCTTGCCCTTATTGAGCGCGTACACCAGGTAGTTGGGCTGTACGTACTCGATATTGGGATCCCGTTGAAGACGCGCGATCGCCGTCTTCATAGGAACCTTGTCCCAAAGCACCAGGCGCTCAAAGCCATCACCCACTGGGCCCATCAAACGCTCAACGCGTTTAACCCCAGCTGTGTTGTACATGGCATTGACGGTTAGCCTGGAGCGGCGAGCAGTCTCTTTATACTTAACGAGCAACTCACCGGGCACATATTTCGGGCCCTCTTGGCTAGCGAACGAAAACGATGCTTTCGGCGCTGCGAGTGCGCTCAGAGAAAATGTGAATATAAGGAGCACGCTCGCAAACAAGCCCCTTCTGTTCCTTGAATAGGACATCGAAGAAATCCCCCTTTGAGTAGTCATCAAAGTCTATAGAACGCAGATTCTGTTGAACACTTTTGTTTTTTCGTTTCACGCGTTGCGACATGCTTGCATTGACGCAGGAAGGGCTTACACTTACCGGGTTTCATCAAAGCGAATCTAAGACGAGGAGCGATTCATGAGCGGCTCACCACGTGTAGCGGTCGTAACCGGCGCAGGACGAGGCATAGGCGCTGCCATCGCGCTTCAACTTGCCTCCGATGGATTTGACGTCACCGTCAATGACATCTCCAAGGAAAGCGCTGCGGACACCGCATCAAAGATTGAGAAAATGGGGCGACGCGCTTTCGTCAGCATTCACGACGTTTCCAAAATGGAATCGGCCGCAGCGATGATCTCCGAAACCCGCTCCCAGCTCGGTAGAGTAGACGCACTGGTAAACAATGCCGGCATCACGCGCGACGCGCTCTTAGTGAAGATGACGCAAAAACAATGGGACGAAGTCATCGGCATCAATCTCACTGGCGTGTTCAACTGCGGTCAAGCTGCAGCAAAGGTGATGATGGAGCAAAAGAGCGGATGCATCGTCAACCTCGCGTCCATTGCATGGCTTGGAAACATCGGACAAACCAACTACGCCGCATCCAAAGCAGGCGTTGTCGCGATGACTAAGACCTGGGCGCTGGAGCTCTCTCGCTATTCCATTCGGGTCAATGCAGTCGCTCCGGGATTAATTGATACGATTCTCACCCAACAGATCCCAGCCGAAGTGAAAGAGAAATTCGTGAACCGTATTCCGTTAAAACGAATCGGCTCAACCCAAGACATCGCTGATGCGATTTCTTTTTTAGTGGGAACCAAGTCCTCTTACGTCACTGGACAAGTGCTGCACGTGGACGGTGGGCTCGTGACGGGTGTCAGCGGCGGATGAGCTCGATCTGGCCCTGGGCGCGAACTGCGCTTTTGCTGATCGCCTCCAACACCTTCATGACCCTAGCGTGGTACGGACATCTAAAATTTAGAAAATCCGCATTGATCGTTGCGATCCTAGGAAGCTGGCTCATTGCCCTGCCCGAGTATGCCCTGCAGGTTCCCGCCAATCGCTTGGGCTACGGACCGATGAGCGCGTATCAGCTCAAGATCCTTCAGGAATGCATTAGCCTCACCGTGTTCATGATCTTTGCTTGGGTGGCTTTGGATGAGCCTCTGAAATGGCGCACGGGCGTGTCGTTTGGGCTCATTGCCTTGGCTTGCTGGGTGGGGTTTTCGGGGGATTAGCTCAGTTGACAAACTGGGTTTTGACCCATACTGAAGCGTCGAAAACTCAACGATAGGAGCCGCCTCATGAAGCCGATTCTCTTCGTTCTCGCTTCCCTTCTGATCTCTCCCCTTTCATTCGCACAGACAGATCTTGAAAACGCTCAGACGTTTCAAAAGGTCATCCTAATCAATACGGCCCCGGGCGGAATGGATGAGAATCGCCTGCACGCCAAGGGAAAGCCTGCTGAGGTGATCAAGAAATCAGTGCCTGCTTTGAATAGCTCTCTGCTGGCGGCTCGACTCAAGCTTGCTCAAGACCTAGCTGACCATCGCAAAGGCGACGCTTCTATCCCCAACCGACTCAAGGAAGTCGCAGATTACAACGCAGTGATCGATGCTTTGGCGCCGAAGTCCGTGGTCTACGACGATGACAATACATTTGGCTCTTTTGGCGAAAGCTTACCGATTCTGAGCCCTGACGTCGTGAGCGCGGGACGAATCGAGACCACTCCGTTTGATTTTACGGAAGGCTTTCAGGTCCAATGCAAAGAGGATTGGTACAGCGGGATCACGGTCCATCGCCACAGGAAGACTGGGGAAGTCCTCTGGTTTAAGGCAAGTCGCTCGAGCATCGCCGTAGTAGCTGAGGACTATGACGGCAACCCCATCACGAAAGTGAATTATTATGGTGCGATCACCTCTATCTGGGACCCAGTGACAGATCGCTGGAAGGTCTATGAGGAGAAGGGTCGCTACTCCAATGCGGCGGTGTACAACCCGACTACTGAAAAAGTCGAATACGTTAAAAGCGAGCAAGACCAAGGAATCGGCGGCGTATTTCACCCCATCACTGGACAAGTCGAATGGGAAACGGCCTACGAGACCGGCATAGCAGGTTGGTATGATCCGGGCAAAAAACGTGTCTTTTGGAAGAAAAACTCCCACGGCGGAGTAGCTTGCATCTGGCGCGACGAAAACGGCCAGTACCACACCTCAACGGGATACCCCGTGAGCTTCCCCCGGCGCTGATCTTGACCCAATCTTGATAAACGCCTGACAGTCCTTGGACAGCAAATCGCCGGGGGTTGGGCTATTTTGCGCCTCGTTGCACAACCGCATCGGAGGCCCAACATGAAAACGTTATTCAAAGTTACCGCTCTTACCTTGGGATGTTCTGCCTTGCTGGCTAGCTTTTCGGCGCTGGCAGATCTGAATCGGGAGCGCGCTCTGAGCTTAAATAAACAGCTCTTTGAATCGACCACGCCAGGCAGTCTCAACTCAGCCCGCAGACACGCCAAGGGCGAGAACGCTCGCGTAGTGAAGGATCTTATTCCTGCCCTCAACAACGAATTGATTTTGGTTCGCGATACCTTAAGCAGGGAGCTCGTAGCTCATCGCCTCGGGCAAGAGACCGCAATCGATCTGAGGTACCGAATCGACGAATACAATAAACTCTTTGATTCGCTGGATTACCATTCGGTCGTGTACGACGACGCAAGTCCCATGGGAGCTTACGGTAGCTCCTTTCGAGTCTTGAATGAGGGCGTGCGTAGTTTAGGAACTATTGAGCTCACGGGGTTTGATTTCACTTCCGGATTCTACGTCGAGTGCCAAAAACGCTACAACTCCGGTTTGGTTGTCCATCGCAACAGCAAAACGGGTGATATCACCTGGCGCCACAGATATTCGAACGCCTTAGCCGTTGTAGGCGAAAATCCCGACGGAAGCCCGATCATCGCCATTAAATACGAAACGGGAATAACCTCCGCGTTTAACGCTGCGGCAGGACGCTGGGAATCCAGTGCCGCGCGCTACATGCATTCCAACGCAGCGGCCTACAACGAGGCCACGGAAAAAGTAGAATTTCAAGAAAGCGGCTACCATTCGGGCTTGGGCGGAGTCTTCAATCCGGTATCGGCAAAGGTAGAGTGGAGCTCTGCCTACCACACCGGTGTCGCCGGTTACTTTGAACCTACCAAAGCCGAAGTCATTTGGACTAAAGCCTACCAGTCAGGGCGCTACCACACTTCTTCAGGCTACTACGGCTACTACGGCGGTTCGGATGACTAGGGGTTTGACAACATCGATCAGTTCACATAACTGGGCGATCAACAATTAAGGAGTTTTCCTGTATGAAGCGCTCTTTTGCCGTCCTTGTTTGCATCAGCCTCTCAGCGACTTTTTCCGCTTTCGCCGATTCGGGCGAGGAACGAATCAAAGCTCTCAGTGAGCAGGTATTCGAGTCGACGTCAGGAGGAAACTTCCGCTCGAGCCGCAGGCATGCCACCGGCGAGAAGGCGAAGACCGTTAAGGAAACCCTTCCTACTTTGAACAATGAAGTGATTCTTGTTCGTCACAACCTAAGCCGTGAGCTCATGATCCATCGGCTGGGCGGCGAGACCCCTTCAAATCTTTATTCCAGGATCAACGACTTCAACTCGCTCTTTCGGAAACTGGATTCTAGCAACATTGTGTACGACGAGGACAACACCTTTGGTTCCTTCGGCGGAAGCACTCCTGCTCTGAACGCGGGAGTTAAGAGCTTGGGCGAAATCGAGCTCACCCGTTTTGATTTCACCACAGGCTTTCAGGCCGAGTGCAAAGATGCTTACAAGGCGGGAGTTATCGTATTTCGCAACACCAAGACGGGCGAGATCCACTGGAGCCAAAGCTATAAATCTGGGTTGGCTGTCGTAGGCGAAGCCGCGGATGGAAGCGCTATTACCAAAGAGAGTTACCAAACGGGCTTAACATCGGACTTCAATCCCACGACGGAGCGATGGGAGTATTTCGAGGGCAACTATTTGCATGCCAATGCGGCCGTCTACAACCCCGCCACACAGCAAGTCGAGGTACAGGAGAGCGGATATAAGAGCGGCATCGGCGGGGTGTTCAACCCCCTCACCCGTCTCGTCGAATGGAAGTCGAGCTACCGAAATGGCGTCGCGGGATACTTTGATCCAACTCAAGGAAAAGTTATCTGGGTAGAAAGCTATAAATCAGGCGTCGCTTGCATCTGGCGGGATAGCAATGGCCAGTACCACACGTCTTCGAGCTTCTTCGGCGGTATCAGCGGCAAGTACGACTAGAACTAAAGCTGCTGCGTAGGCGCAGGCCCCGGAGTATGGGCCGACTCTTTGAAGGGCTGGTAGCACTTAGGGCAGTACTGAGGATTGTCCGTCGTCCACATGCCCTTGAGGCAACCAGGGCACTTAATGCGCCCGTACTTGCCAAAGGCCATGAGCAGACTGATCAAAGAGGCCGAAAATAAAATCGCATCCATGATCGCGCCGAACTCAGGGCTCTTGTGCTTGATGTTGAGCACATCGATGAAGTTGAGCGCTTCGGCCACCCCAAAGACGGCAAATAGAACCGTAAAAACCAGAAACAGCGTGCGCGAGGTCGCCAGCTGTTTCTGGAAGGCTTTTCTTACGGAATCGCTGATCTGAACCCCTCTATGGGGCGCCGGCACCCGCTAAACCTCAGACTCTTGCTGGCGACGCATGTAAGTCGGAATATCGTATTCGTCATCAGTGAGGTTGGTGATGCCCAGGCGTTGAGCGATTGCGCGAGCCCGCGTGAGCTCAGAGGCCGCTGGAGCCAAGGGAAGGTCTTCTTCGACCCCTTCAGCCGTAGCCGCTGCGATCTCGGCGGTTTCTTGCGCCACCGTCTCAGCGACGTTCTGTGCTTGAGCAAGCATCTCGGCCGAAGGCATCGGAGGAGCAACCGTGTTGGTTTGCATCACGGGAGCTGCCGAAGCCATCGCGCTGGAGAGATCGATTGCCGTATCCATGCGATGCGATTGCATGTGCGCTTGTGAGCCACCCAGACCAGTGGCGATGACCGTTACCTTTACGCGGTCGTTCATCGTCTCGTCGATCACGGTGCCGAAGATGATCTCGGCGTCTTCGTGAGCAGCTTCCATGATGAGCGTCGTGGCTTCGTTGACTTCGTGGATCTTGAGGTTGGATCCGCCGGTGATGTTGATGATGATACCCGTGGCGCCTTCGATCGAGATGTCCTCGAGCAGAGGGCTTGAGATGGCGTTGGTAGCGGCTTCGATCGAGCGGTGCTCGCCTTCGCCGTAGCCGATGCCCATGAGAGCGAGCCCCTTGTTCTGCATGATCGTGCGTACGTCGGCGAAGTCGGAGTTGATCAAGCCCGTGTGATTGATCAGATCCGAAATGCCTTGGACGGCATTGAGCAACACTTCGTCAGCTTTCTTGAATGCATCCATCATCGAGAGCGAAGAGCCCGAGATGGCAAGGAGGCGCTGGTTAGGAATCGTGATGAGAGAGTCGACGTTCTCGCGAAGGCCCAAGATTCCGCCTTCGGCATGCTTGAGGCGCTTCTTGCCTTCGAACATGAAGGGTTTGGTCACGACGCCTACGGTAAGCGCACCGATCTCTTTGGCGACCTTAGCAAACACTGGAGCGGCTCCCGTCCCAGTGCCGCCGCCCATGCCGGCGGTGATGAACACCATGTCCGATCCCGTCAGGATATCAGCGATCTTGGCGTAATCCTCAAGAGCTGCCTTGCGACCTACTTCGGGATTGGCGCCGGCGCCTAAGCCCTTGGTGAGCTCCTGGCCGATGGCAAGCTTTACAGGAGCAAGCGAAGCGTCCAGCGCTTGTTTGTCCGTGTTGGCCGTGATGAATTCCACGCCTGAGAGGCCCATTCGAATCATCGTGTTCACGGCGTTGCATCCGCTGCCGCCCACGCCGATGACCTTGATTTTTGCCCCGCCGCTTGTCAATTGATCCAGTTCGAACATCGTTTCTATCCTTCCGTGGTTAAAAAAGATCTCGGATCCACGAAACCATCGATCCGCGTACCTTGTCGTAAATATTGCGCTCCCTGATCGGGAACTTGCTCTTTTGCGAGTTGCGCGAGCCGTATCGAATCAGACCCACGCCCGTTGCAAACTTAGGAGAATTGACGACGTCTCTCAGGCCACCGATGTCCTGAGGGAAACCGCGTTTAACGGGCATCTCGAAGATCATCTCAGCCAGCTCAGGCATTCCTTCGAGCAACGAGGATCCGCCGGTTATGACGACTCCGGCTGAGAGCAGCTCTTGGTAGCCCGACTTCATGACTTCGCGTTGAATGAGCGAGAAGATCTCCTCGACCCGAGGCTCTATGATTTCGGCCAAAAGCCTGCGCGACACGACACGCGGTTTGCGCCCACCGACTCCAGGCACTTCGACCGTCTCGTCAGGCCTGACCATCGAGGCCATTGCGCAGCCGTAGCGAATCTTGGTGCGCTCGGCTTCGTTTTGAGGAGTGCGTAGGCCCACTGCGATGTCGTTGGTGATGTGATTTCCGCCGATAGCAAGCACGCCTGTGTGAACAACGGCGCCTTCCTTGAAAATGGCGATATCGCTTGTGCCACCGCCGATATCGACGAGCACGACGCCCAATTCTTTTTCGTCCTGACAGAGCACGGCTTCGCTTGAAGCGATCGGCTCTAGGCAAATCTCAGCGACGTTTAAGCCCGCCTTGTTCACGCACTTGATGATGTTTTGCGCGGAGCTCACTGCGCCAGTCACGATATGGACCTTCGCTTCAAGTCTCACGCCGCTCATTCCGACCGGATCCTTGATCCCGTCTTGGTCATTGACCATGAACTCCTGCGGAATGATGTGGATTGTCTCGCGGTCCAAAGGGATGGCCACAGCTTTCGCCGCGTCGATTACCCTTTGGACATCGGCTTGCGTGATCTCGCGGTCTTTAACCGCCACCACGCCCGTCGAATTAAATGATTTGATGTGTCCGCCCGCGATGCCCGTGTAGACGGTGGAAATCTCCACGCCTGCCATGAGCTCCGCTTCTTCGATAGCGCGCGTGATGCTCTCAACGGTCGTGTCGATGTTTACGACGACGCCTTTTCTGAGTCCGTGCGATGGGGCGGTTCCGATTCCCACGACATCGATTGTCGTCGTGGGACCGTTGTCAACGATCTCGCCCACGATGCAACAAATCTTGGTCGTTCCGATGTCGAGCCCGACAATAAAGTCCTTTTTGGACATTCGAGAATCCCTCCCATGGGACTCTGTGGGCAAAGCCGGCAAAAAAAGCCTGGCCCAGCAGGCTCTAAGAAAGTCTAAGAACCATGAGCGGTTTTGACAACTATTTTTTGCCAATATCTGCCCAGATTTGACGCGCCACGGCGCGAACCGAGTATCTCTCGAAGACCCGCGCCACGCCGAGCCCGCCACTCCGGAGAGCCCCAGCTCAACCCAAACGCGATTTGGAGGGGCTTGGAACCTAAAGGATAGGCCAAAGCCCTGACGCCGCGTTCGGCATCCCCATCTCAACTCCAGAAGTTTAAAGCGCGCGAGCGCCGCTGTTTTCTCCCAACTTTGGATGAGTTCCACAAATACGGGCAGTCTGCTGTCGCCCGAACCCAACGCCGTGATGAGAGTCAGATCCCAACCCGTGTGTGCATTCACCGGAGCGAATGCTTCACCCGATCGATCCACGTACAAAGTTTTCCCACTTAGAGCTTTGAAGCACGCCTCACCTGAAACTCAGGCCGAATCACGACGGTGCCGGGAAGTTTCTTTTGCAGCCGAACAGATGCGATCCAAGGATGGCGCTCAATTCGCTTTTGAAGCGCCGAGAAATCCAGATCGAATAAGGAGATCTTGCCAATGGGGACCGAAGCCTGCGCGATGATCTCTGCCGCCGAAAGCGGCGAGTGCGTCGATAGTCCTTCGACCTCGGCAAGCCGTACTAAGAAAAGATCCGATCGAAGCGCTGAAACAATTCCCGCGCCCAATCCCGCCAGAACGGCAACCGAGAAGAAAACTCGTGTCGCTTTGCTGCGATTGCCCATCTTCTTTTAAGACTAAAGCATGGCGTGAGCTTAGGCCACCTGGTAGTTTTATTGTTATGCAACCATCTTGGAATCGGCTCCTCGCTCTTGCTGCTTTCGCTCGTCAGCTGCAATCGCCCTCCGGCATCCGTGATCGAGAAATCCTCTCGACGCCCTTAGTCGGTAACCTCAATGTGCAGCGCTTTAAACTCAAGAACGGGCTCAAGATCCTCGTCGTTGAGGACCATTCGGCACCGACCTTCGCGTATCAAACCTGGTTTCACGTGGGCTCCAAAGACGAAGAAGTGGGCAAGACCGGATTGGCTCACCTCTTTGAGCACATGATGTTCAAGGGAACCAAGAACCACAAAGACGGCGAGTATGACCGCATTCTCGAAGGCGCCGGCGCAGAAGGAGAAAACGCCTTCACGAGCCGCGATTACACGGCCTATGTGCAGGAGCTTCCGAAGGGAAACCTAGAACTCATCGCACAAATGGAATCTGACCGCATGGTCAACCTCATCGTGGATGAGAAGGCATTTCGAACGGAGCTTGAAGTCGTTCAAAACGAACGCCGATTTAGAAACGAAAACAGCGCCGACGGAATGATGTACCAGGAGATCTTCGGGCTGGCTTTTGACAAGCACCCCTATCACTGGCCTGTCATCGGCTACCAAAAAGACCTCGACAGCATGCACGCCCCGGACGGCTATAAGTTTTATCGCGAGCACTACAGCCCCAACCGCGCGACCATCATCGTCGTCGGCGATGTCACGGCAGCTGAAGTTTTGAAGGTGGTGGATCGCTATTACGCAGCCCTCCCTCCGACGGCACCCGAGATCTCAGCACCACGCACTCCAGAGCCTGAGCAAACGGCGCCCAAACTCCGACGCATGCCCTTTAGCATTCAGGTGGAGAAACTCATGGTGGGCTACCGCGTTCCGGAAATCTTCAATGAGGAGCGGGCCGCACTCGACGTGCTCCAGGTCATTATGGCTGGCGGTAAGAGCAGTCGCTTGTATCGAGCTGCCGTCAAATCGGGCGTCGCCTCGGAGATCGAGGCCTTTGACCTCGAGGACGAAGACCCTTCGCTGTTCTTGGTCGCTGGAAATCTCCAAAAAGGGAAGAAAGCCACCCAGCTCGAAACCATCATGCTCAAGGAATTTGAGCGCGTCGGTAAGGAAGGCGTTACAGCCGATGAACTCGAGCGAGCGCGCAACCGTATCGACTTCCAGTATAATGAACGGCTCAGCACCCATATGGAGCGCGCTTCGTTCCTAGGCCACTTTGAGACCTCGGCTGGCGGCTTCGAGGTTGGCGTCAGACGCCACGACCAAGCCCAAAAAGTTGAGTCCAAGCAGATCCAGCAGCTCGTGACCAAATACTTCAAGCCGCATCAGCGCGTCACGATGATCGGAGAAAAGAAATGAAACACCTCATCGTTCTTTTGTTAGCCGCACTGTACTCCTCGCAAGCCCTAGCTATCGAACTGAGCTTCGAGGAAGAATCGACGCTCCCACTCGTTCAACTGGCCCTTGTCTACAAGAACGGATCCATCACGGATCCGAATGAGAAGCTGGGCTTAACCAACATCACGGGTGAGCTGCTCATGCGCGGAACGAAAACGCGCACACGCGAGAAGTTTGACGAAGAGATTGATCGTTTAGGCGCGAAAATCGACGTCGAAACACGGGTTGAGGCTCAAATCGTTCGTGTGGCGGTGCTCTCACGCAAGCTGCCTGAGTTTTTAGAGATCATGACCGATGTGCTGACTGGGCCCGGATTTTCGGCCGATGAGCTCAAGAAACTCAAAAGCGAAATCACGGCCGGAATCCTGGAAGAAACGAGCCGCGACCCTATGCTGGCGGCAAGGCGCTTTTCGGAGTTCTTCTTTTCGGGACACCCGTACGGTCGTCCGATCTGGGAAAGATTCCTACGGTTGAGAAAATCAGCGCTGCGGATGTCGCGGGCCATTATAAAAATCACTTCGGAAAGACCGTCTGCTGATCGTCGGAACCGGCGACGCTAAGCGAGCTGCGCTTGAAAAATGGAAAACGGATTTAGAGGCCCGTCTTTCGGATTCGGCCCAGCCTCAGTTCAAGATCGAAGCTCCGCAAGAAGCCAGCACTCGTCGCCTTCAGATCGTCGATAAGCCCGATCGCACTCAAACCCAGATCGATATCGCTCAGATCGGAATCAGGCCGACGGATGAGGATTTTTTTCCGCTATATGTCGCCAATCACGCCTTTGGAGGACGCTCGTTTCAGGCAAGGCTGATGACCGAGATCCGCGTTAAGCGCGGATGGAGCTATGGCGCTTACAGCGACTTTAAGTACGGGCTCAAACCACGCAGCTGGCAGGTGCACCTGTTTCCCGCTTCTAAGGACACCGCAGCCGCATTGAAAACGACGCTGCAGATGATCACGGATTGGCACGACAAGGGCCTCACTCAGGAGGAGTTCGCTTTTTCGCAAAAGAGCCTTTTGAACTCGGCGGGCTTTATTTACAGCACGCCTCGCAAGCGCCTGGAAAACAAGATCTTGGAGAAAACCCTCGACCTTCCGGATGGGTTTTTTCAATCGTACGCCAAGAGGCTTCCCGGTGTGACGCTTGCGGCGACGCAGGCTGCCGTAAAGAAGTTCTCGCGACCGGATCGCCTATCCATTGGGGTGCTAGCCACAGCCCAGCCGATGAAAGCTGCCTTGGCTGAAGCAGCCGGGGTTGCGGCTGATCAGGTTAAGGTTCTTCCCTACAATCAGTAAGATGTTGGCAGGTGGCTTGCACTAGCCGCTGCCATGAAAAACACCTGGTTTAGCGTTGTTGGCGTTCTCTTATTTGGTTCGAATGCTTTTGTCCCGGACCGAGAGCGAGTTCCACAGTTTTCGCGCGCAGCGAAGCTTGTGTACAGCGAGCTCGTCACGCGTCTTGAGGACCCCGAAACCGCGGCAGCTGCGCTCATAACGCGTGCCCAGGGCAAAAGCGTCCAAGACTCTATTGATAGGGTGATCACGCAGAGCTTTGGAGTAAGGCTTGATGTCGACGAAGTCTGGACCGAGCCTTCATCGGATCTCAAGGGCGCTTTAGCTCGAACGCTTAAGCACATTGCAGGTTCGTCGGGTTTCACCCACAAGCAAGCGCGGGTATTAACCGACACCTTGTCTGCTCTGCTGAGCAGCCTGGAACACCTTCAGGTATATGAAGGCGGCTTTGAGATGCCTTACGGGCTGAGCTGGTATGTCGCGCTGATAGAGCCTACTACGGGCCAGATCCTATTCATCACGTCGAATATTGAGGACTAACCAGCTTAGAACCCCAAGGTCACGACTTCGGGCTCAAGCTCCAAGCCCATTTGGGCTTTCGCTCGCTCACGCGCCAAATCGATGAGCGCTTTGACGTCTCCGGCCTTGGCCCCACCTAGGTTCACGATGAAATTGCAGTGTTTGGGGCTGAACTGCGCTTGCCCCACTTTATGTCATCTCAAACCCAATTTTTCGTTCACTTGCCAAGCTTGTTGGCCCGCTGGATTCTTGAAAACGCTCCCGCAAGATGGAAAGTCGATCGGCTGGGTGGCCTTTCTGCGAGCGAGCAGATCATCTAGTCTCGTGCGCACCACCTCGGGTTTGTCCAGGTCCACGCGCCACTCGGCAGCCCAAACAAAAGCATCGTTCGAGAGAAAATGATTCTTACGATAGGCGAACTTGAGCTCCGCTCCCTCAAAACGCTGCATCCGCCCCTCATCTAAAAGAAAGGCTTCGACCGCCACGATTCGCGATGAGGATTCGCCTAAGTGAGTCCCGCCGTTCATCTTGACCACTCCGCCGATGGTGCCCGGAATGCCTGTCCAGATCTCCAGCCCACCCCAACCCTCGGTTCCCGCGCGCCTCAGAAGGCTGGAGATCGCCACCCCGCTGCCAGTACGAAGCAAATCACCTTTGAGCGAGATTTCTTGATTGGCGCGTCCCGCTTTGATGACCCATCCGTCAAAGCCTTTGTCCGATACGAGGAGATTGGAGCCTGAGCCCAAAAAGAAATACGGCTTTTTGGAGCGCACGATCCACTGGGAAAGAAGCTTAAGATCTTCAAGCGAAGTCGGAATGGCCAGCACCGAAGCAGGGCCACCGATGCGATAGTACGTATGCTTGGAGAGCGGCTCAGCTACTTTGAGCTCGCCTTTGAAACGAGCGCGCTCCTCTTGGGAGACGCCCAAAACCGATAACTCACTATCCACGCTTGGGAGCTCCTAAGGCCAAAATGAGTTGATCTGGAAGCCGCGTAATAGAACCCGCGCCCAGGCAAAGCAGCAGATCGCCTTTTTTGAATTCTTTGAGAATGGCCTCTTGCGCGGCTTCGAGCGAACCTGCGTAAGCCGTTCCGGCAGAATCAGGCCTGCGCGGTTTGAGCTCCTCGATCAACGCTTGGCTTGTCACCCCTTCGATCGGATCTTCGCCCGCGGCATAGATATCGGTCATCCAAAGCCAATCGGCCTGATTGAAGGCTGACAAAAACCCATCTCGGCAATGCATCGTGCGCGAATAACGATGAGGCTGAAACACCACGAGAATGCGACCCGGCCAGCTCGAGCGTGCCGCTTCGAGAGTCGCGGTGATCTCTGTGGGATGATGTCCGTAATCATCTACGATCCACTGGGATTGATCCTGAGATTTCCAACGCACCT
>JBGAWT010000205.1:0-3883 GCA_044227445.1 Bdellovibrionia bacterium
GCCAGGCCGTCCATTCCGGCACCCAGCTTCACGTCAAAAAATCCTGCTGCGATCCTGCGCCCTGCTTTGAGCTCAGCTTCGAATAGTTTGAGCGCCTCTTCGCCTGATGCGGCGGTGAGGATCGTGAACTCTTCTTGAGGACCTGCGGATTTTTCGGGACCTTGACCGAACGCCTGGCGCGAGCTGCGGCGCGTAGCCGGCGCCTGCTCGGCAGCTAAGAACTGCTGGTAACCCTTGAGGGTTTCGGGCTCGTCGTCGACGATGAGCAGCCTGCGATTCATCTCTGGAGAGGTTATCATGAACCCGCCTCCTGGGCCTGCGGGAACCAAATCAAAAAGGTCGTTCCTTCGCCCTCTTGCGTGGCTTCGATCTCGATGTCACCGCCAAACGCGCGCACGATGCGCCTGCTGATGCTTAATCCCAAGCCCGTGCCCTCCTGAGCATTCTTGGTTGTGAACGGTGTGTCAAAAAGCTTGGTTTTATTTGCCGGTGAGATGCCTGTCCCATTGTCCGTGATCCTGACCTCCACCCGATTGGGGCCGCGTTGGGTGGACACCTTGACCCAACCCTTGCGCCGCTGTGCTGCCGCTACGGCTTGGGCCGCGTTGCGAACCAAGTTGGAGAACACCTGAACGAGCTCGTCTTTGTCCCCTAGGATCGAAAACAACGCACGGGGATCGCCCGAGAATTCCGAGATCCATTCGATGGATCGCTTAGCCAAGAACTCTTGTGTGGCTGCTTGGGTGTCTTGAAGAGCGGTGTGGACATCTAGCGGCCTTCGCTCGCCGCCTACTCGAGAGAGCGCTCGCATATTGTTGACGATGCGAGTGACGCGCGTGAGCTCCTTGGAAAGAAACTCGAAATCGGTTTTACGCTCTTGGGTCCTTTTGACGAAATCCTGGGCGATTCCCTTAAGGTTGTTCAGGTCTTCTTGCAGAAGCGGAATCTGCGTCTTGTCCGAAACGCGCGAGAGCTCCTGTTTTAGCTTCTCCCAACCCCCTTCGGTAAAGGCCTTTTCCCAAGCGCTTACGATCTCATGGGCAAGCTTGGCGTCAGCGTCATCCAGTTGGACGGAGGGTCCTTGCATCTTTTGAACTCGGATGCCGATGTTGTTCACCGGGTTCAAGATCTCATGCGCCGCCACGCCTGCAAGCTCTCCGAGCGAAGCCAATCGCGTGGTGCGAACCAAAGCTTCTTGCGCTTCGGATGCGCTCTTCTTTTGGGTTTCCAAGGTCTCCGTGCGCTCTTTGACCTGACGACTCACCTCGGTCTCCGTGCGCGAGATCTGTTCCTTGCCCGTTCTTAAGTCCGAAGCCATGGCGTTGAATGCAGCAGCGAGCTTTCCGACTTCATCTCGGCTCTTAATGTGCAGCGATGTCTGCCACTCCCCTCGCGCGACGCGCTCGGTTGCCGCGACCAAAGCGTTGAGCGGATCGGTGAGAGACTTGGAAAAAAGCGCGGCCACGAGAATGGCCGCAGTCGCCAAGATGAGCGCGATCCACACCGTGCGCTCGATGAGCTGGTAAGAAGCGCGAAACGCTTCCTTCGATGGAGTCTGCGAGATGACCCAAAGACCACCGGCCGGAACGCGGGAGAACGCGCCGATCCAATCGCGCTCCTTCCATTTGTACTGCTGGGTTTGGCTCCTCACTGAACTCTCGCTCGCAGCTGCGGTCAGCAAAGGATGACCTTGAAGCGAGTCAGCCCCACTCCAACTGCCCGCGATCAGATGCCCTTGATCATCTAAGATCGCACGCTCGCCGCTGCCACCGGGCCCCTCGAGCACTTTTGAAAAACGCCCGAGGTTCACGAGCAGCAACCAAGAACCCGCGTCGCCTGAGCCGACCTCAAGAGCGCCGACTTGCTGCAGATCCGTGAGGCTCAGAGCCCTGAGCGCCGCTCCTGTGGATTTGAATTTCTTTGCTTCGGCCGCCGCCGCTTGGGCGATTTTTTGCGGAATGCGCGACCATTTGATGTCCCCACTGGGCGACAGCAAAGCCAGCGCGTCCGGATCCGCGGCCAAGAGCTTTGCCGCATCGGAGGATTGGGCCATAGAAGCCTTGGAGTTCCAAGCACCTACGAGCGCATCGACCTGTGCCGCCAAGGTTTTGACGGTGCTCGAAGTCATCTCATATAAAAGGATGGTCTTGTCCTCGCGGAAAAGCGGGATCGCAAGCGCCAGCTGGACAGCAACCACCAGCCACGCTGACGCGCAAAGAAGAAGAATCAGCTTCCTACGGATTGGAAATTCAACAGCGCTCGCCATACACTGAATCTCGGGGTTGGGATGCCAGAGACTTCCATTATAGCCGTGAATCCGGAACGCACCAGGTGGAGATGGGCGATTTTTGTGCTCATCGCTTTGTTCGTCATTGAATTGACTGGCTTGTACCTGAAGCTCCCCCTAATTCCGCGCAGCTGGCTCATGGATGATTTAGAGCCGCGTACCCCCACCGAGACCGTAGCCCAGATGATCCGTTCCGAGCGCGACGTGAGGCTTCAGCAACCAGGCGAGCTGCTTTGGGACGAGATCGCTGGCGGCGAAAAACCCAAGGGCAAAGAAATCCAATTGGCCGAAGGCAGCTCCGTGCTGACTCTTGAGGGCGGCCGAGCCGAAGTCGCATTTATCGACGGCACGGGCCTGATGCTCTCCGAAAACACACTCGTTGAGATTCGCCGCTCCCCTCAGACCGGCACCGTCGTGAAGCTCAAACGCGGAAAGATCGTGCAACGCGCGGGCGACGGCTCGCGAGGCGGCGTTTCGATCGAGCTAGGCGGCAGGATCTGGAAGCCCGAAGGAAAAGCTGCGTTCATTGCCGAGACCGCTACGGAGAATTCGGTTTCGCCCACATTGAGCATCACCGAGGGAAAGCTGCGCTCGGACCAAGCCAAGGAACCCGCGCTCTCAGCGGGCGAAACCGCTTCCTGGGACTCCGCAAAACCTCAAGCGCTTGAGATCTCCCGCAAGGCGTTTTCGCTTCAAGGACCAACGGAGGATTCCGTCATTCCGCTAGGTGCGGACGGATCGTTTGTCATGAAATGGGGCGTGGAGCCCTCGCAAGGCGTTCACACGGCGATGCGCGTAGAGGTCAGCGCCGACGTCACGTTTAAAGACGAATCGTCTCGCTGGGCCGAAGTCATCGTTCCGCTTGCCGAGCCTCCGTTGAGGAAAATCGAACGCAGAATCGAAATTCCGGCGGACAAACGGGTGGGTGGCGCAAGGCGCGTGACGCTGTACTGGCGCGTGCAGGCAAACGCGGGTGACCTGCAAAAAGACAGCCGCGTGCACCGATTCTACTTAGATATCCCGGCGGTCGCTCAAACTGCGCCGGCACCTCAACCCGAAGCCAAACCCAAGCCCAATGCCAAACCAGCGACCAAGCCCGTCGAAAAACCCAAGGCCGTTGCCAAGCCTGAAGCACCTAAGAAACCAGCTAAGGCCGCGCCGCCTCCGCCACCGGATGACTTAGACGCGGACGTGCAGCGCAAGAAGCCCGCATCGCCCAAGAAAAAGGGCAAAAACCACTCGATGCTCCAGCGCGCGTGGGATTGGGTCATTCCCTCGGCCGATGCAGCTGAAGAAAAGCTCATCGCACCCGAAAAAACCGTAGAGGAAAGCGTTCCCGAAACTCAGGACACCGAAGGCGATGATCTAGCTCTTCACCTCAAGTGGAAGGCCGTCGAAGGAGCTCACGGCTACCGCGTTCAAATCGCCGATACCCAAGAGTTTGGGAAAGTCTGGTACGAGCAAAACACCGAAAACCCACAGCTCGACTGGAATCTCACAGCACCCACGGAGCTTGCGCAAAAACCGCTGCCCGAAAAACTCTATTACCGCGTCGCCTCACGCGGCGAGGACGGCGAGGTCGGAGGATTTTCGCGC
>JBGAWT010000205.1:3907-5578 GCA_044227445.1 Bdellovibrionia bacterium
GGCGAGGACGGCGAGGTCGGAGGATTTTCGCGCGCTAAGGAAATTCCGGTTCCTCGCCCGGGAGACAAACCGTTTTTTGGTTGGGGCGGCAAGTACTCGCTTGGAACCGGCTTAGGAATGTTTGGCCAAAGCACCACGGACGCGGGACTTCAGTACGTGGGCGTTCAGACGATCTACTTTCAGCAGAAGATCGCAGCCTCGCACTGGCTGCGCTTCGGAGAGTGGACTTTTGAGCCACGCGCGCAGTTTTGGATCGCAGGCTTCCACAAGCCCAGCACCACCCAAACCACGCTTCAACCCGATGCGATCGCTTGGACGCTCAAAGCGTCGATTGAACGCTGGAGCACGGCCCCGATTTCAGGTCCCGGCTGGCATTGGTCCATCGGCTTGGGAGTAGATCGAAATTTCCGATGGGTAAAAACTTCCATTCAGGTACTCGACCCTCAGGGCACTCTCTCTCTTGGCCCCTCGGCAGCGCTCGTGCGAAACTGGAAGGGGGGAGCCATCTATTGGCCTAAGGAGCTCGGAGCAAGTCTCTACGTACCGTTCTTAGGGACGTTCGCGACGAGCCATTGGGGTGGAATCGGCGCCATATGGGCGGATTGGTCGTTGTTCAAAATCAAGAAAGCGCGAATCGGCGCGCGATTGGAGCTCGAAGCAAGTCTCCTAGGCTGGCCCTCGCCCGCAGGCACGCTCTACTCGCAGTTCGTCGTGTGGGTTTCGCCCACCGTTTCGTTCGGAAGTTTATAGTCTTATTGTTTATCGCTTTGACGGCCGCGCCCGCTTGGGCGGATTCGATCAGCCTGAACTTCTCCTCCCCCACTTACTTCGATCGCGCCAACAGCACAGGGCTTTGGAACACGGTGTCCGGCCACGCCCAGGCGGCGGTAGTAGCAGCCGCTACGGCCTCTAAGCGCCTAGACGCTGGGGATGGACGAGATGGGGCGTTTAGCGACGGGCCTACGCAATCCGGGATCAGCGTTTCCGGAAACACCATCACCTTCAACACCAATACAAAATCCGAGTACCAGTTCACGAGTTTCACGCTCTCAGCTGGAAAAACGATACTGGCAAGCGGCTCCAACGCGCTGATCATACGAGTCATGGGCGCGGTGTCCATCGCAGGAACAGTTTCGATGGATGGAGCCACGGGCTCTCAAAACATTTCTATTTCGGGCTATCCCAGCGGTGGGGGCGGCAGCGCAGGCGGCGGAACGGGCGGCCGGGGCGGATCGATCGCTGATGTGGGAAGCTCAGCGGCGAAAGGCACCCCCGTCAGCACCTCTTCGCGCGACGGCGGCGGACTTGGAGCAAACGTCGCCACTGCCTCGCTTCAAGGCGGAGGGGGCGGATGCAATAGCGCGGGAACACCCAATCCACCTTCGGCCGGCCAAAACGCGGGAGCCAACGCAGGCGTTTGCGCTTCGTCCATTGCGACTATGGGCGCTGCCTTTGAGACTTCATTCCTTGGAGGAGCGGGCGGGGGCGGCGGCGGCGCCTCTTTGGGATTTTCTTCCTCACCTTTTGTTTCGGGAAGCGCGGGCGGAGGCGGAGGCGGCGCTCTTCAGATCGCAGCCTTAGGAGCAGTAACCGTTTCGGGATCGATACTCACCCGAGGAGGCGCCGGTGGGGCAACCGAGCAGGGCAACGGTACATACTGCGGCGGTAGCG
>JBGAWT010000206.1:0-5559 GCA_044227445.1 Bdellovibrionia bacterium
AGAGCGACCCGCGGGACGACTTGCCGCTGGCAAGTCGGACGAGGGGCGTTAGCGCTGGATGCGCTAACGAGCGAACGCAGGTGAGGCCGACGCAGCGAAGGAGCCGGAGGCGGATGAGCGTAGGCGGGAGTCCGTTTCGACTCAGTGTCATCTCAGCAGACCCAAAGTCTGTTGAACCCCGTCTGAGTGGCGCTCAAAGGCTATTCAACAGACAATTGGTCTGCCGAACAGCTCGTGAGTCCCCAAAAACCTACTTAATGATCCTCAGTCCGCCGTTCCCGTCGGTTCGACCAAAGACTCTCATCTCAATGATCGATTCCGCTAGGTAGGTGCCGACTTGGCCGTCATCGGTTCGGATCGTATAATATACATAGGTCTCTGAGGAGTCGTCGTACGAGGTGCGCGTTTGAGATTTGATTTTCTCAACGGTCCCGACCAGTGCGATTTCCTGACCAAAGATCTTCACAAGAACCGCGACCTTTTGGCCCTCGGTGTTCTTATCCGACAGCCAGCGTAGTTCGGAGGAGGAGAGCTTCGGAAAGCCATCGTATTCGGCTCTGAACGACTCGAGGCCTGTTTCCGCAGGCAGTCCTAAGCGCATCTCCTTGATGTCTTCCTTAGCAACCGTGCGCGTTTCGCCGCTCTTCGTTTCGAAGTGGTAACTGTAGTAGGTCGTGGAGTCATCGAAGCCTGGGACTGTTTTTGAAGTCACCTTCTTCAGATATCCTTCTAGGATCACAGGTTCGTTGAGGCTCTTGGAGTCCGTGTAGTATACGGCCACCGGAAATCCCTTGAGGTCGTCTTTCTCGAGGTAGCTGAGATTCCTACCGTCGATCTTCGTCCAGTCCTTATATTCTGACCGAAAGACGGCCTGAGGATTTTGGCCCTTAGCTGAGCTTTTCGTCGCGGCTTTGGGGCTGGTTTTTTCGGGCAGCGCCTTCATGAACCCCAGATCGCGCAGTGTCTCAAGCGAGGTGAACAGCGGCGAAGGCAGGTTCTTAGGATCAAACCAGGTCCAATCGCTATCGACCTTGTCGGGCTCCATGATTTTGGGCGTGCCCGACTTGATGCGTGCTGTGAGGTGGTAATCGAAGTAGGACTTTCCGCTCTTCGGGAAATGATCGAACGTTACGCCGACGAACTTCAGGTCCTCGAGTTCAATGCCGATCTCTTCACGGATCTCGCGAACGGCTGCATCAAAAATCGCTTCGCCTGCTTCGATATGGCCGCCGGGAATGGCCCATTGGCCCGCGCCATGCGAGCCCTTCCGCTTGGCCATCAAAACACGGCCTTGCGAATCGATGATGTGAACGCCGACGCCCTCGAGCGGGGCTTTGACAAAACGTGAGAGGACCTCGGGTCGCGTGAGCTGCTGGCGCACGTATTCGGCGGAGGTTTCGCTGGAGTTGAGCTGGCTGACGATCACTCCGTTTTTAGTGAGCAGCTCTCCGCAGGGGTTGAGCAAGGAGCGGATTTCGTTTGAGAGGAGGATTTCCGCTGCATAGCTCTGGGAGCCCAAAGACGCGACAACCAAGAGAAGGAAGGCGAGGGTCTTTTTCATGCGTCTGGCCGTAACAATGCCTACTTATTATGTCAAGTAAGGGCGAGGCTGGGCGAGTCAACCCCATTTGAACAGACCGGTCGTCTGTTCAAATGGCTCTGAGTGCGACTCAAGCAAGGCTCAGCAGACAAAGGGTCTGCCCAAATGCCCCTGACTCTTCATCGCGCCTTCCTTTATACTGATCAAATGCGCCGCAAAGCCCAGGTCTGGATCGTTCATGGCAAGAAGGAAGTGTTAGTCTTCCAAACCACCGCAGAGCGCGGCGCATTTTGGCAACCTATCACAGGCTCCATCGAAGAAGGCGAGTCCACCGAGCAGGGGGCGCGCCGCGAATTTCAAGAGGAGACCGGATTTGATCCTTATAAAGGAAGCTGGGTCACCGTGGGAGCGCCTTTTCATTTTACCGACTCACGCGGCGCGGAGATCGAAGAGCACGTTTTTGCTTGCCTCCTTCCCCAGCGATCGCAACCCCGTCTGGATCCGAAGGAGCACCAAGCCGCCAAATGGGTGTCTTACGACGAAGCCCTCTCCTTGTTGAAGTACCCCTCGAATGCTGACAAACTCAGGGAGCTGTGGGGAACTTTAAAGTAATTCTCACTCTCGCGTTTTTTCTGGCGCTTCCGGCGCAGGCAGCTCAGCGCGCACTCATCTTATCCGAAGAAGCGCCCGTATTCGAAAACCCAGAGACCTCCGAAGAACCGCTGAGCAGTTTTCATAAAGGCACGACCGTGCATGTGAGCTCGCAGTTCTTGCAGGGAGCTGATGGACAACGCTGGTTCAAGGTTTTCATCGACAGCGGAAAGTACGGCTACATTCGCGTCGAAGAAGTGCGCACCGAGACGCAAGCCAAGGAGATGGCAAGCATAGGCGTGCACTCCGTGAGCGAAATGGGTCACGATGACGGAGGCGTGTGGACGTTCGCGTTGCGCGTGATGGGCTTGGGGGGCGCCACGCTCAATCCTCAGGTGCCCGTGTACGGCGGAGATGCTGAGCTTTCGTCGTGTCTTTTCTTTTGGAGCCGCACGCGATTGAGGCAAGTTCTTTCGCTTGCGGCGGTGTTTCAGCTCGTGGGTGGGGATCAATTGGTAGGCGGAGGATTGATCGCGCGCATCCCGACGATGGTGCGCGCAGTGCCCGAGCTGAGGCTGCGTTCGGGCTATGGGCTTGTGTCTGCGCTGGTTTGGGGCGAGGTCGTGGCGGGCGTGCAATACCCGTTTTCGCTCAATCCGGGCTTTCACGTGTCGGGATATATGGAAGCTGGCGCATGGCTAGCCCTCTCGAGAGCCGCTCCTAGCTGGGCTTGGGCGGCTGCAGGCCTTGGTTTGCACTTTTAAACGCTCCTAAAAGTGCACCTGGAGATCCGCATCTGGAGCGAATCCGCAAGCAAAAATTTTTTTTCCGAAACGTTGACAGCTTTGCGTCCTTTAGACATCATCGCTTCAGTTGCGATCGTAAAAGAAAGCAACTCGCGGTATCCAGGATGCTGGCGTGGGAAGGGGGTTTTGAAGTTGAATTGCCTGGAGCCTCCCAGCAGCCTCGAGACCGCGGCGATGAAATTTGTAGTTAATTTTTAAGGAGAAAAAATGAACAAAGCAGAACTGATTGAAGCCGTAGCAAAAGCCACGAAAATGACGAAGGTCGACGCAGAGTTGGCCCTCAACTCCGCTCTTGATTCCATCAAGAAGAGCGTGAAGAAGGGTGAAGACGTCACCCTCATTGGCTTCGGCACTTTCACCAAGACGAAGCGCAAGGCTCGTACGGGCCGTAACCCTCAGACGGGCAAGGAAATCAAGATTCCTGCCATGACGGTTCCGAAGTTCCGTCCCGGCCGTGAGTTCAAGGACGCAGTGAAGTAAGCTGCTTCCCGCTCACAAGCGGATTTAAAAACCCCCGAGTGGCGAAAGCTGCTCGGGGGTTTTGCTTTTTAGAGGGGCTATTCGGCGGAGCTGGTGCCCGCGTCAAGCGATCCGTTTTGGATGATCTCGGTCGCGGGGATAGTGAGATCGATCGGAAAGTACCTCGACTTGATCGCCATCCGCAGAGCGGCTTCAGGATTGCTTGGGTTTTTGCAAGTGGCCCCGAAGAGTGGAATGGGAGGACCCCCGCCCACAGGATGGTTGATTCTGCGGCAAAGGCTCTCCGCGATCAATTTTCGGGCCTCTGTTTTATCTTTCGAAGCCCGAGTTAGGTTGACCATCGAACTGAGAGCGATCAGTTCTGCATTCCACTGGCTGTCAGTGGGCGGAGTGTCGTCGCACCGGTCTCTGAGGCGATCCATGGCATCCACATCCAAGAATGGCAGGCCCGTTTCTTCTTCAGCGAGGAGGATAAATTCCTCGATATCGTCGATCCATTCTTGATTTTGCTTTCGAGCTTTACGCTCTGCGAATTTTTCGTTCACCTTGTCCTTGACGTAGTTCACGCCGTCCTTGATCAGCCCCACACCAAAGTCTCCTGCGAATGAGGGGGCCGGTATCACAAGCACTATCAGGCTTAGGGCGAAGATCGATTTACGCATTACTACTCCGCCTCGCTCGCAGCTGCTGCGGCCGCCTTAATTTCTGCCATCTCGCGTTCGGCGTTCATTCTGGACTCATCAATCTGGGCTTGTTTCTCGGCGTTGAGATCCGGAAGCATGACGTCGATCGGAAAGCGTCCTGAACGGTTCATGCTTTCAAGCTTTGTTCGTGCTTGGTCAGGAGTTCTGGAGGTGACTCCCGTAGCCTGCTCGAAGCCATCAAAAAACTGGGTCTCGAGCATCTTCTCGATTCTTCGTCTCGCTTCGGACTTGTTTCTGGATCCCTTCATTTCCTCTCTTCAAAATATTCTGGACCAGTCGCCGCCACCAGCGATGCGCTGGGCCCTTCTTAATCGCTCAAGCTGGGGGCGTCTGAGGAATCGGATGGATGTATCGAATTCAAGCTGCGTGAGGTTCTTTTCGATCTGAGGTTTTTGAGGCCTCTTTTTTCCATCCTTCTACGGCGTGATCGATGATTGCCCCGAACACAGCGTTTCCCACTTTCTCTCCAAAAGTCTTCTTGGTGCTCGTGCCCGTCGCTATCCCGCCGTCGAGCTCCTGCGCCATCGCTTGAAGTTCATTGTGAGACAGAAGAACGAGGATGAATGTTTTTTTTTCATATTTCTTACTCCGCCGATTGCGTGGGTTGTCGGTAGCGGCGCCTCAGCGGGCGCTACTGAATGAGGGACTGGGCCTGCCTTGCCCAAATCGATCGGGAAGTAGTCTAGAGCTATGAAGGAGTTGAGCACTGCTTCGGCTTGAGCTGGAGTCCGGCTTCCGAGCCCAGTCAAGATCTCCATATAGCTAAACCCTGTGGACTGAAGAGCCTTGATCATGGCGGCGCCTTTTGCGTCTTCGCGGTCTTTTGCCGGCTTGATCGCACGGGCAATATCCAGGAACGTTTAATTTGGTCTTCGAACAAGAACCCCAGCCTATTGTCGCTCTTTTCGTTGAGCTACAGGAGGGCATCTTTTCTAACAAACCCTATCCGTTTTGTCCCTCAAAGTCGCGTCAGCGGAATATAGCGATTTCATCGATGAGGACTTGGCGCCTTTTTCGCGACTTGTAAGCTTCCCACTCGCTCTGAACTTTGGATTCAACCGAACGGTAAGTGTCGCGAAGCGCGGCTTTGACCGGATTCTCGCCTGTGCTAGGTGGGCTCGCTAGAGCAGGGGCCGCAAAGAGTGTGATCAGAAAGGATGAGAAGCGTACGGGGTTTCGACTCACTCCGCTCGTGATCTCAAGGTGCCTGTGCGCACTGGGTTTACATGTGTCATGGGTCTTACGGGCATCCATGACGTCCACAGAAGCCGACATCCCGTTCATTCTTTCGAGGATCTTTTTCAGCCGTGCGGACGAGTCGTCCGTCCCGCCAGCATCTAGTTTTTCGATAAAGTCCTGTAGGAACTTCACCAGGCGGTCTTTTGCTTCGGCCTTGGTTTGAACGCCCTCGAGGGTGTCGGTCATCTTCTCGATGCGT
>JBGAWT010000207.1:0-1166 GCA_044227445.1 Bdellovibrionia bacterium
GGTTTACCCGCACTTTTGAAAACGATGATCGATCAAGGGGCTTCGGACTTGCACGTCACGGTAGGGGCGCCCCCTGAGTTTCGCATCGCGGGTCGCATGGTTCGGGTGAAGATGGACCCGCTCGTCTCTCAGGACACCAAGGAGCTTTGCTACTCGGTGCTCACTGATGCGCAAAAAGCGGATTTCGAAAAGCATCTGGATATCGACTTTTCGTTCGGCATTAAGGATCTTGCCCGCTTTCGCGGTAATGTCTTTTATCAACGCGGAAATATCGGCGGCGTGTTTCGTCAGATCCCGCTTCAGATCCCGGACTTTGACGCGCTCAAGCTCCCGCAGGTTCTAAAAAAAGTCATCCGCAGGCCTAACGGCTTGATCCTCGTTACGGGTCCTACGGGCTCAGGAAAAACAACGAGCCTCGCTTCGATGCTCGATATCCTGAATCGCGAGGAATTCGGCCACCTCATGACGGTGGAGGATCCGATCGAGTTCGTGCATCCGCACAAGAACTGCATCGTCAACCAACGAGAAGTGGGCGTAGACACGCGCACGTTCGCCACCGCGCTCAAGCGCATCTTGCGCCAAGACCCGGACTTCGTGCTCGTCGGGGAGCTCAGAGACGCCGAGACGATCGAGATGGCGCTTACGATGGCTGAGACGGGTCACTTGGTGTTTGCGACCCTTCACACCAACAGCGCCGTTCAGTCGGTTAACCGCATCATCAACGTATTTCCTCCGCACCAGCAGCCGCAGATCCGGCAGGTGCTCTCGTTTACGCTTCAGGCGATCGTCTCGCAGCAGCTGATTCCCAAGAGCTATGAGCAGGGACGCGTGATGGCGTGCGAGGTGATGATTCCCACGATGGCCGTTCGAAATCTCATTCGCGAGGACAAGATTCACCAGATCTACTCTTCGATGCAGGCAGGTCAGGACGAGACGGGAATGCAGACGATGAATCAAAACCTCATGAAGCTTGTCTCCCAAGGCATCCTCTCCAAGGCCACTGCTGTCGAGCATAGCCCTATGCCCGAGGAGCTTGCTAAGCTCGTGGCGCCTCTGCCGGAGCGGAAATAACAAGCGATGCCACAGTTTCAGTACGCAGGCGTAGATAAGGCAGGCAAGAAGGTCAACGGCACGATGGACGCGCCGGCTGAGGGCGAGCTGCGCAT
>JBGAWT010000207.1:1192-5550 GCA_044227445.1 Bdellovibrionia bacterium
TCAGCAACGAGCAGTTGATCGGCTTTACGCGCCAGCTCCAGGTGCTCATCAGCTCAGGCATTCCGATCGTTCAGGGGTTGGACATCCTAGCCGAGCAGAGCGCGGAAAAGAGCGTGAAGGGCATCCTGGGTGCGATCAAGGAGAAGGTCGCTGGGGGGTCTTACTTTTGGGAGGCGCTTGCCGCGTATCCGAAGTCCTTTCCCAGAATTTACATCGCGCTCATTCGGGCAGGCGAGAGCTCGGGAGCCATGGAGAACGTCTTGAAGCGCCTGTCGCGCTATCTTGAGGACGCCGATAGATTACGCAAGCTGCTCAAGAGCGCCATGATGTACCCGATCATCGTCGTGAGCATCGGCATCGGGGTTGTGTCTTTGATGCTCATCTTCGTGATTCCAAAGTTTGAGGAGTTGCTCAAGGGCTCCAAGCAGGAGCTGCCAGGGCCTACCCAATTCGTCATCGATGCATCGCATTTTTTGGTGAACAACGTTTATTTCATCGTCATCGGAGTGGTCGGCGGAGCTCTTTTGTTCTCGCGTTTCGTTAAGTCTCCCGAGGGCAAAGCCGTGATCGATCGCATCCAGTTTAAGCTTCCCCTGTTTGGGACAATTGCTCAGAAGGGCGGCGTCGCGCGATTCACACGCACGATGCACACGCTATTGGCGGCAGGCGTCAATCTCATCGACGCCATCGACATCTGCAAGACGACGATCAACAACGCCGTGCTTGAGGAAGCAGTCAGCAAGATCCGCGGCGAGGTCGAAGGGGGAAAATCCCTGGGGAGCGTTGTGACGAAGTTGAGCGTGTTCCCCCGCATGGCTACGCAAATGATTTCTGTGGGTGAGAGCACCGGTGCGCTCGATAAGATGCTAGAGAAGGTAGCGGACTTCTATGAAGAAGAAGTCGAGGCACTTGTTAGCGGCATGACCAAGCTCATTGAGCCCCTGATCTTGGTGTTCTTAGGCGGGCTTGTAGGTGGAATCATGATTGCTATGTATCTTCCGATCTTTAAGCTCGCAGGCGGGGCGGGCTGATGACTCGCGAAATCTTGGGAAATTCGCCTCAAGTCCAGGCCCTCATGAAACTCATCGATAAGGTCGCCCCCAGCAAAACCAATGTGCTGGTGATCGGCGAGAGCGGAACCGGTAAGGAGCTCGTCGCTCGCCAGTTGCACGAGCGCGGTCCGCTCAAGGGTAAGCCCTTCGTTGCAGTGAACTGCGGCGCGATTCCGGAGAATTTGATCGAAAGCGAGCTTTTCGGCCATAAGCGCGGCAGCTTTACGGGAGCGGTTTCGGATAAGCCGGGTCTTTTTGAAGTCGCTGATACGGGCACGATTTTCTTGGACGAAGTCGGGGAGCTCCCGCTTGCCATGCAAGTCAAGCTCTTGCGTACGCTTCAGGACCGCTCGTTTAGGCGCGTCGGCGGAAATGACCTCGTTAAGGTCGACGTTCGAGTGATCGCAGCGACTAACCGCGACCTCGAAGGGATGGTCGCGCAAGGGAAGTTTCGCGAGGATCTTTATTATCGCCTCAACGTGATTTTGATTAAAACGCCGCCTTTGCGCGAGCGTACGGGAGATGTTCAGGAGCTGGCGCGTAGTTTTTTGACTCGCATCGGCGATAAGCATGGAAAAACGTTCACGGGGTTCTCAGAGGAGGCAATGGCTGCCCTCGTAGCCTACTCTTGGCCCGGAAACGTGCGCGAGCTTGAGAACGTGATCGAGCGTGCGGTGACCCTGAGCCCCGATGCCGAGATCGGCGTGAGCGCTTTTCCTCCCCAGCTTTCGGGGCAGGTGGTTATCGCGGGAGACATTCGAGTGAGTGCCCCAGATTTTTCGCGCGGAAAAGTGGATCTCGTTTCCATGCTAGCGACTGTCGAGCGTGAGATCATCACGCGTGCGCTCAAGCATTCCTCCACGGGCGCTGCTGCGCTCTTGGGGCTTACTCCCAAGTCATTGGATGATCGACTTATCCGCCTGGGCATCAAGAAATAAAAAAAGCCCCGGCGCCGTGAGGCACCGGGGCTTGATCCTGCTTTAAGCTAGATGCCCGAAATCGTGTTCGAGATCAGCTTGTTGTTATCGATGGTCCAGGTGTCCCAAACGGTTGCCGAAGGCGATGGATTGCCAGCAGCAGTAGCGGTGAACGCGCCGCGGGAGATAGCCGTGCCCGTGAGCTGAGCGTTTGTCGCGTTTGCGGCAAGGCCCGTAAGATTCAAGCGGGCGTTGGCATCCCAGCGAGTTACGTTAGCTGCTCCGGCAGCGCCGCAAGCAGTACCCGTTGGATTGCCCGGCGAGAAGTATCGAAGGCATGGCTGACCGCTTTGAGGTCCGCAGGTAGCGGCCGCAGCCAGCAAGACAGCGTCTTCAAATCCCGTCGCGTAATAAAGGATACCACCTGCTTGAGGAGCGTATCCGATGGCGCTCAGACAGCCTGAGAAGCTGCTTGTTTCGCCAGAGTGGCTTGTCTCAGCAGTATAGATCGACGAGAGAGCTAGCTTAGCTTCGCTCTGACGGGCCTTAGATTGATACTTTTGGTATTGCGGAATTGCGATCGCCGCTAGAATTCCGATGATCGCCACGACGATCATGAGCTCGACGAGCGTAAAGCCAGATTGATTCATGAGTTTATGTTTTTTCGTGTACATACGTCCCTCTCCCCAGAATATGAATTGAACTCCTTTAATTGTAACATCTAAAAACCCGCGCCTGCAACGCGTCGGATTTTTGACACTGTGTCCGAGCGCACCTGCTCTAGCGCAGTTTTCCTAAGACCGGGGACCAATACAAATAACCGCGCAGCTGTTTTTCCATGATGCCGACGTCCGTGCTGTCCACCACTCCGTCGGCGTTAAGATCCGCGCAGCCTGCGTTCGCACCAGGCCCTGTTCCGACAAATGCGAGCGTGCAGCTTCCGCGTGGATCGCCTGAGCGCACATAGTTTCGAAGCGCCGCTAAGTCCATGGGGCTCACATTCCTGGCTCCGGCCGCCACAGCACGACCCCCGGGGCATGCCGTGTATTCGTCATTGGGCGGCGCAATCACAGGCGGAGGATTCGGAAAGCTCGATACTCTGTAGTCCAATTCGCCGCGCCTTCTTCCGTTCCAGCATGAACTGGCCCAAGATCCACCTCCGCTCAAAGGGGTCATGCCCGAGTACACGGAGTTCGTAGGATAGGAGCCGAGATCTACCTGGTGATAGGAAGTCAGAGCGTTGGTGGCTACAAGGCAGGGGTCCGAAGCCACTCCACCTGCAGGAGTGCCTGCCGCAGATTCCATCTGCAGCTCGCCTCCGATAACGACGGAGCGATTGGCGCAGGTTACGGCGCACGTATTGATCAGAGCCACGCGCTGCGAGACGCGCATCCTTCCCATCGACGCCCAGAGCTCCAGCGTGGCATCTTGCGGAAGCGTCGTGGCGAGCGCTCCCGGGTCAACGGCCGCGACCGTACCGAAGCTGATATTGATCATGCGGCCGCTTTCGGTGATGGACCACTGCCTGCGCGTGGTCGTGCCGATCGGCCCGATCGATCCGCTTGCTGGATCCAGGCGATTCAAAATCGCGTTGAAGGTCGCCGGAACGCACGATGCCTCGCTGCGATAGATAAAGGATGCTTGCTTGGCGGCCAGATCGAGTGCCGTTCGGATGGATGAGCGCTGGATGTTTTGGGAGGCGCGCATCTTTACTTGCTTGGCCAGCTCCAAGCCAAACATCGCCATCGAAACGAGTGAGCCGCCGATAACAACCGCTCCCAGAAGCTGGCTTTGGCCGGAGCGCCCGAGACCTCTCAGTTGCTTGAAAAACCCTGGAAAAATCCTGTTTTTCATAGGCAGTTTCCTCCGGAGAGCTGGTGCGAGCAACAGGCGGTGGCTGTGGCCGAAGCCGCTCCTGCCGTCACGCACGCAGTCGTCGCAACGCAAACCGCCCCATCCGAGTACCCTGAGCAGCAGGTTTGGGCGTCCGCCGAAGCTTGCCCGTCTTGTACGCACTGAGCTGAGCTCACGGTGGTACCGAACATCATGCCCGGTGTAGCTAGATTTCGGAGCGTCACGTCCGAGCTGATCTCGCGATAGGTGCCATGCAGAAATTCGGGTTGAGCGGGATGCCAGCTATCGGGGTTGGCTGCGGTATCCGGAAAGTTATTGTTCTTGGCTTTAAGCCCGACTCGAAATCGAAATTGAGTGGCGTTGTTTGCGGTAGCTTGTCCGCACCAAAGGCGCGTGACGTTGTTGAGCTGAAACAAGGTGAGGTCAGCTCCGCCCGTCGCACCAAACCCACCCCCGCCGGGCTGGATCACGCGCAGTCTTCCAGGTTGCGAGGGAACGAAGCTGGATCCCGTTCCTGAGTACTTGGTTGGAGGAT
>JBGAWT010000208.1:0-5874 GCA_044227445.1 Bdellovibrionia bacterium
TTTCGTTCTTTGCTGTCTCAGCGGCTGGAGCCGGTGCGGTCACTTCGGCTGATTCGCCAGCAGGAATGGTGACAGGCTTAGCTTTTGGAGCTTCGGGCTTGAGCTCGACCTTGCCGCGCAAGATGGAGACTTGCGTGGTGTTGTCCGCGCCGTTTGCTGCGACGAAGAAGTCCGTTCCTCTCACGCCCATGACGGCGCTCTTGGTGCGAAGTTGAAGCTTGCTGCGTGGTCCGCCTTTTTCGACGATGCCGCGGAACTTGCCGTACATGAGATCCACTTTGGTGTCAGCGGCAGCCGTATCTGCGCTCCAGTTGATGGAGTAAGCGGTGCCTGGACCCACGTTGAATTGGTCGCCGTTGTCGTAAACAACGCGCGCTTTAGCAGTGGGGGCGGTACGAACGATGGTGCCCTTCTCGACTTTGTCGCCCATCTTGCCGTCTTTAACGACATAGTACTGGCCTTCGTAAAGAGCGCGGGTCACGCCGTTCTCTCCAGCGGGCATGCTCTTGCTGGGTTGTGTGAAAAGCTTCACGTCGCCCTCGGTTTGCGTGAGGGTCGCTGTTTGCGTGGACGCTATTGCCATCGGCGAGATCGCGATTGCGATCGCTCCGACGAATATTTCTTTGAACGAAGGGTTTCTCATTTTCTATTTCTCTCTTTCTTCTTGTGGCTGGGGCGTCCGACTAGGATCAGATATGAGGGTTTGAAATGACTCGACGCCACATGAAGTGGAATTCTATGACGCTTATAGTTGTTTTGTTGAATGCTTTGCTCGGAGCTTCGGCAGCGGTCGCCGCCGATTTTGAATACCCCGAGCTCAACATGGTGCCGCGCAATAGCGAGCGCTTGGAACAAGAGGCGGCTAAAGAGAATGTGGGTCGCAACCTAGCCAATGTGCTTCCGATGCATGCCGCGGGAGCGGGTTCGTTGATGGCCGGAATACTAAACTACAATGGTGCGGATCCTACTGTCGGGATTGTCGCTATCTCCGCTGGGTCTGCAACGATTCTGGGAACGACCTTATTTGCTCTCTTTTATTCGCCGTATAAAGATGGTGTGGCAGAGCTGCCCGCCAAAGGTTCCTCGCTCAGGGATCGTCTGCAACGCGAACGCATGGCGGAGCTTTATATCGATCGCGCGGCCGGCAACATCAACCGCCTGAGATGGTTTGTATCCGTCGTGAATTTCGGAGTTTCGATCGCTGCGGGCGCAAGTGCCGTAAGTCGAGGGATGTCCACTGCGGGTCCTGCGCCTTTTTTCCTAAGCGGCGCAGCTGGCTTGTCTATCGGCGTAGCGGGGGCGCTTGTGGCCATCGCGCCGTTGATCTTCAAGCCCTACTGGATTTCCGTGGCTCACGAGCAGGATGATTTTAGGAAGCGCAATTTCGCGCCGGTGGCTGGCGTGGGTTTGACGCCAGTAGGCTCAAGCTTTGAGCCCACATTGCAGCTGGCTTGGAAGTTCTGATTACTTCTTAGAGAGATCTGCTCCCAACGCGATGGCGTCTTTTGCCGAGAGTCCGAGGCCCGCCTTAGACGTCGCGTAACGAAACATCACCTCAAAGCTCTCAAGCGAGGCGGGGCCTTGCTTGGCTAGATCTTCGGCGATCCTCAGCGCGTCCTTAGGAGCGAGCCCTGGGCCGCTTGGAGAGCGCATGAAGTCCACGGTCCTAGCGAACGCGCGACCGATTCCACCCTCGAAGTTCTCAGCGGCTTTGACCACTCGGCCTGCTAAGAATCCACAGTCCGTAAGCGAGAGGTCGATCGTGCGGTCGTTCTTGCAGAATGAAACGATGTCTTGAAAGTCGCGCTTGGCTTGCTCGATGTCGCCCTTAAACTCGCTGGTCAATGAGCGCGCGAGCGAGAGCGAGGAGCGCGTGTCCAGATCCAGCTGGTCCTTGGCGAAAGCTTTTTCGAAGATCAGCGTGAAAGCTCCTGTTTCGGCGTCCGTGCGCTTGGCAAATTCCTGTCCCGTCTTTACTGCTTCGGGCGAAGGAACTCCGGTGGCCGTCAAGAGATTGACTAGACGCATGAATCTGAGCGCGGCATTGGTGCAGCCTTTAGCCACTTCGCGAGCGATCGTGCGGGCGTTGTCCGTCGAGAGGCCTAGATCTTTTCGCTCCATGAGGTATCCGTGCGCGACTACAAACTCGCGCCCAGCAGGGCAACCCGGGTTTCTCTCCTGCTTTGCCGAGTCGCTTGCGCCGTGCGCTGCGAGAGGGGCGAGGAAAGCTGCGATGGACAGCAAAAACAGCGGATTTTTCTTCATGCTTTCGCATCGACGCGCTGTGAGGAGAGCTTTAGCCAAAAAGCCAGAAAGAGAACCTCCTTTTCAGGAGGTTCTCTTTCTGAATTCAAGAACCAGGGATTTTTCCGCTTCTGCTTTTTCCGCTATTCCCTTTTCTGCTCCGCTTCCACTCAGCTGTGTTCTTGAATAAACCTGGGCTTAGTAGATTTGGACGGGGACAGGAGTTTGGCTGCCTACTGTTTGATAGCCGCCAGAGACTGAAACGTTGACTGTCATCGAGCTGTAACTGACGTAGCCCGAGTTATCTACGTTCAACGGTGAGAACGAGATGCCAGTGATGCTCACGCAAGGCTGTTGGTAATTATTATACAAGTTTGGGTTGTAGCTATTGCCGTAATTGAAGCCTGGGTTGTAATTGTTGTAGTACGCGCCCGATTGCATCATGGCTTGGCTGACGAAAGATTGGCTTGGGATGAACGAGAGCATGACCGTTCCAGGTTGGGAGCCGTAGCTGTAGTTCGGATATCCCGGATAGCCGCCACCCGTGGTGGTCGTATTGAAGTAACCATTTAAAGATCCAGCCCAGAAACCTTGGCGATTGATCGGGCGACCTCCGCCTACTGCGACGGTTTGGATCGCGCCCCCGGCAGCTGGCAGCATGCCTTGGGAGCTGATCGAAGAATAAGTAGATTGGATGTTAGCCTGGATCGAGCCTTGGACGGTGGCGCCCATGCCGACTTGGCCGTAGCTTGAGAGGCAACCTGAGCCGCCAACTCCGATCCCGCCTGGGAGGGTCGTCGGAAACGGGGATGCTTGCTGGCAGCCGCTCAAGAGGGCTACTCCTGCGATCGCGGCGATCACGAGCCTGCGAGTTGAAAAAAACTTTCTCATACACCTCTCCTCATGACCTCGCGCAGAGGTCCTCTCTCGGGAGTGACAAAGCAAGCGCAGTGCCAAGGTGTGTCAATTCGAACTGCGAGTCATGAGGTGATGTAATACATGGATATTGTTTAAATATTTTGTCACTCGATCGATGGGCTGGATCGACGATTGAATCGAAACTCCGCGCTTCACTGTCTATGAATTAGACAGGTGGATAGTTGAGTGGTGGCAAGCTTAGATCCGCGCGTCCTCAAGAAGCGCTCGATGGCGGTTGCGATCGCGCTGCTCAGAGCTTTTTGTCCTGCGCTGGAAAGCACGCGAGCGCGGTCCGTGGCGTTGCTGATAAAGCCCGCTTCTACGAGCACGCTAGGCATGTCAGCACCTAATAGAACGTGAAATAAGGCCTGCTTAACGCCTCGATCTGGCCTTCCCTGGGGTTTGATCGATACCTGGGTGAGGCCCCTTGGGGCATGGGTGGCGGATACCAGCTCGCCTTGGACGAGGCAGGCTAGGCGCTTGCTCTCTCCTAGATTGGATTCGAGCTTCAGGTCCTTGAGGATGACGGCTACGTCCGAATTGCCGCTATCGAAGGTCGAGACCACGGAGTTTTCCATGTGGGCTAGTCTTCGGGAGGTGGCGTCCGTAGCGCCATTGAGGATGTAGGTCTCAACCCCGCTTGCCGCCTGTTTTCGGCCCGTTTCGGGCATGGAGTTCATGTGGATCGAAAGAAATAAATCCGCCTTGATCTTGTTGGCGAGCGCCGTTCGTTCGGCAAGCCCCACGTCTCGATCCCCCGTGCGGGTGAGGCGAGCATCGATTCCGGCCTTCTTCAGGAGGTTGGCCACTTGGTGGGCCAGCACAAGAGTGATGTTTTTTTCGGCTACCTTATACAGCCCTTGAAACGAGACGGCGCCTTCATCCACGCCGCCGTGACCAGCGTCTAGGACCACCTTAAAGGGATTGCGTGCTTGGGCCGGAGTAGCGGCAAGCAAGGCAGTGAATAAAGCGCAGAAACCATCTTTCCCTTCATTAGTTTATAGGAAACCGGGGCGCATGAACAAGCGTGCTCTGACGGATCTGGCCCAATGGTTTGGCTCGCGCGCACGCGAGTTGCCGTGGCGCGAGGATGCCAATCCCTACCGCGTCTGGGTCTCTGAGATCATGCTGCAGCAGACGCAGGTCGTGACGGTGAAGCCCTATTCTTTGAGCGATTCATGCAGCGATTTCCGACAGTTGACTTGCTAACAGCTACTTGTTGGAAGCCGTCTTAGAGGCGCGCAGGCGGTTTTGACTGCTCGCGCGCTCGCAACCTGCACAAAGGGGCCCGCCAAATCGTTGACGGCGGGATGCCAGCTCTCGCGCGACCAGTGGCTAGAAGATTCCGGGTGTCGGGCCTTACACGGCGGGAGCGTGCTTCGTCGCTTTCGACCAGCCTGAGGCGATCGTGGACGGGAATGTCGAGAGGGTGTTTTCTCGGTTGTGGGGCTGAAGCGTTCGCGGGGCGAGGCCTACCAGCGGCCAGGTTTGGCGGCAAGCGACGCGCTTGGGTGCGAGTGAGCGCTGAGCGAGGATTACGCCCTTCGGTTGTGAATCGGGCTTTGATGAGTTGGGCGCTCTCGTTTTCCAAAGCCCCGATATTGCAGCGTGTCCGGTACGCAGACTTGCCAAGCTCTGGCACATGGGCAGGTGGGCGAGTTTCCGGAGCGCAAGAAACGCCCTGAGGTCATTCAGATGCAAGAGCGAGTGCTGTGCGCGCTGGATTCGCAAGGTGATCGCGTGCTTGCAGGCAGGCTGAGGGGCAGTGGCGCGGGGGGCTCCTGGGACTTTCCGATGAGCGACGAGGTTTCGGGATTGAAGCGCTTGCATGAATGGGGAGAGGCTCGCGCGCGCTTGATCGTTACGAGGCATCGCATCGATCGAAGGGCGCAAGTCGTGAGTGCACAGGGCAAGGTGCCTCAAGGTGATTTCGAATGGTTTGATCTGAGGGATTTGCCTAAAGCCGCGGGCTCTTCGTTTAAGAAGACTTGGCAGTCGATTCGCGAGACTTTTCCTGAAGCTTTGCCACGAAAGTAAGCGCCTGAAGCGGCGTCATCTCATTGATGTTGGCGCGCTGGATCTCGCCTTGAAGCTCTAGCAGCTCGTCGGGAATGCTTCGCGGCTCGGCGCAGGTGCCAGCCGCAAAAAAACTCAGCTGCGAGGCATCGACCGTTTGAGACTCCACTCCGCGAGTTTGTTTTTCTAGCTCTTCGAGCACTTCCCGGGAGCGCGCGATCACCGAAGACGTGGTCGAAGCCATCAGGCAAGATACAAAGCTCTCGCTCATAGGTTACAAGCTCACTTCCAGGAATCAGATCGGCTCCATTGCCCCGCCTGAAACGGCCATGTGCGCATTAGCAAGGCCCGTGAGCACCGAAGTCAGGCGCGTGAGCTCGTGATAGTGCGTGGCAAAAAGAGTGCGGCTCTTGGCCCTCGTGACGATGTGCTCAAGGGTGGCCCATGCTACGGAGATCCCGTCAAAGGTCGCCGTGCCTCGGCCGATCTCATCGAGCAGGATAAAGGATCGGTCGTCAGCGCGGTGCAAGAGATGAGCAAGCTCCGTCATTTCTACCATGAACGTGCTTTGCCCGCGTGCGATGGCGTCTTGCGCGCCGATGCGAGTAAAGAGCTGGGTGAAGGCTCCCCAGCGAGCTTGGCGAGCGGGAACAGGTGCGCCCATTTGGCCCATCAAGACGATCAGCGCGGTCTGCC